>JAJTEO010000163.1 GCA_021300395.1 Fluviicola sp.
ACTCCATTGATTCATTGTAAAATTCAGCTTTCACTTCTACTTCTTCATCGATAGTAAATCGCTTAGGAAATGTAACTCTCAAAGCAGAAGTGTTTTGTTTTACAACAAGGTATTGTGAAATTTTCTGAATTAATTCTGTAAAGTTTTTTGATTCGCTTGTTCGAATGTATTCATTCATTTTCCACTTCCAAATACCTTCACCATAGATGACTCCAAATTTTACATTTTGATTTTCACCAAAATAAATCATTGGATCATTTTTTTGAATTGAACCGATTCGCTGAAATAACAAAACATCATTTCCCGCTGCCAATTTAACATCTCCAAATTTTGTTTTTAATGGAGGATAATAATTCATAGAATTCTGAAGTTCAGTGGAAACTTCAAATTTCTGGAAACCTGCATTTATTTTACCTTGAACTTCATCAAATTGATTTCCATTTGGAGTAATCAATCCAATTTTCAATTTTTGGATAATAGAATTTGGAGTATTTGGACCAACACAATATAGAACTGGAATTTTAGCATCCCTGATCAATGTCATTACACTTTCATCATACTGAATTCCAGGTTCATGATAAATAACTAAATCAACTTTCTTTAAATCTCTTTTCCATTCTTTTACTAAAAAAGAAGTGACATCTAAATTTTCATCTTTTTCAATCACACTTTTCAAAGCTGCAACATCCGGATGAGGAGCACCAGCAAGCAATAACACTTTGCTTCGAGCATCTAAAATTTCAATGTAAAAATTACGCGTATTATTTGAGTATGTATATTCACCACCTGCCTTTGATATAGAAACGGTATACTGTTGGTAACCAACTTTATCAGCCTCTAATAAAAATGAAACATGTTTATAATCATAAGTCCCATTACTGAAATTAACCGATTGAGAAGCAACTGATTTGCCATTATTTAAAATTGAAACAGTCACATTTGATTTCCCCATTTTGATTCCTTCTAAATCAACTTCAACTGGGAATTTATTTTTCAAAAAAGCAATTTCATTAGAAGCGATATTTTTTATGTATTGATCTTTTTTGGGAGTAGTATCACCTACTCCAACTGTAAAGACTGGTGTTAAATCAATTTTCTCAGCACTATACAACGGATTTGAACCTTTATTGAAATTCCCATCTGAGATGAATGCTATTCCCCCAATATTTCTGCTTGAATAAAACGCCTAATAAAAATAAACCTGAAGCTCTTAATGATTTAAACGTCAACATCCATTTACTTCCTAATTCTTTGATCCAATTTTCTTTTGAATACAAGAAATGAGCAATAAAAATAGAAATCCCTAACCAAGGAAGTAACCACCAAATCGATATGTCTGATACAAAACGCACGAAGTAAAATTAATAAACTTTTAGAAACTCTCTAACTAATAATTTTAAGAAAAATTTTTCATCGAATAAGAGATTCCCATTCCAATTATAGATTTAAATTGAGTTCTTGGACCAGTTCGTCCAAATGAGTCTTTAATCATGATATCATCATCATAAACTAAATTCAATTGAATGGAAGATGAAAACCAGGAATTTACTTTGAAAGTAAAAATTGTTTCAGCATTCACATCTATATTTTGAGGGTTTTGATTGTAATTACTAAACAAATCTAATTTAGACTTCATTTCAATATTTTTGGCAACAGTTTTATTCCATTTAATTTTAAAATAAGCACCAAACTCCCCCCTAAATTGTTTTCCTTTTTTTATTATTTCACCGACTTCATTTATAATTGCTTTATCTACACCAAATGCACCTTTATCTGCTAGAAATTGACTTTTTACAAATGTCATCTTAGTAGCAAATGGAGAAATAAAAATTCCGAAATTATCACTTGGAACATAATCATATCCAATAGCGCAGTTGATGTATCCTGGCGCCATGAAAGTTGAAATAATTACGGAATCATTTGGATAATTGTATCCATCAAGTGATTGTGTTTTAAAACCACCAATAACTGAAAAATATTTAGACTTATTTAAATGGTGACCGAATTTTGATGAAACATCAATTCTGTCATCAGTTTTTTGCATGTTTTCATGAGAAGTTGTTCTGTCGATGTATTTGATTCCTCCAAGTGCCAAATTCACGTCATTTTCCCATTTCATTCTATTCGTCTTATAATATGCACTCGCACTAATAAAGCCTATAACTGAAACATTCGTTCGACCTCCTGCATTCCAATTACTTAAAGTGGTTTGAGTCCCGCTTAAAGAATAGAGCGTTTTTAATGTCCATTTTGAAGTGTCCTTTTTTACAGATAATGTGTCTTGAGAAAAACTTATAAATGAAAAAAAGTATAAGGAGAAAAAAAGGAGTTTATTCATTGTTAATTTGCAGAGATTTGTGGAGTTGGAGCTGGAAAATGCAAACCATTTTTCTCGAATTCCTTGTAAACTTTTTCATTCAAATCAAAATGAACATTCCAATAATCTTCTGTCTTCGTCCAAACTCTAACGACTATATCTACTGAATTATTCGTCAAAGCTCCTAATCCAACAAAAGGAACTGGTTCTTGCATAATACGCTCATCTGAATTAATTAAATTAGTTAAGACTTCCCTAGCCTTTTGAACATTATCTCCGTAAGCAATTCCAAAAATGAAATCTACTCTTCGCTTTTCAGCTTTCGTAAAATTGGTAATGTTTCCATTTGCAACAGGACCATTCGGAAGAATAATCACTTTATTATCTGAAGTATGTAAATAAGTATTGAAAATTTGAATTTCTTTAACTGTTCCTTGTTCGCCTTGCGTCATTACAAAATCTCCAACTTTAAAAGGTTTGAAAATTAAAATCATTACTCCACCAGCAAAATTTGAAAGCGTACCTGAAAATGCCATACCAACTGCCAAACCTGCAGCCCCTAAAATAGCAACAAAAGAAGTCATTTCAACTCCTAATTGAGTGATTGAAGTTATAATAACTAACACTTTGAAAACCATTGAAACTAGGCTTGATAAAAACGTAACCAAACTTTCATCAGTTTTACTTTTACGAAGAATATTTTTAATTGCTTTAGTTGCAATTTTTACTACCCATAAACCAATAACTAAAATTGAAATCGCTATTGCTAAATTTGTCCCAATTTTTAATAAATACTGATTAATATCCGAATAACTTACTCCGAAAATACCTTCAAACTTTAACATGTTTAGTTGCTTTTTATTTGCAAAATTACAATAACATCGAATAAATTAAATAGACAATTTCAATTTTAACTTTATTTTTATATTTATTTGCAGTATGTTTTTTATACTTTCAAAAGCTTTATTGATTTTCACCACGCCTTATACTTGGTTTATTTTGAGCGTATTCGGTGCTTTCTTTTTAAGAAAAGATAAATGGAAAAAATGGTCAAAATACACTGCCGTGTTTGTTTTTCTTTTTTTCTCTAATACTGTAATCCTATCTGAATTCATGCGTATGTGGGAGATACATGGCACACGATTTGAAAACACCAAAAACTACGATGTCGGAATTGTTTTAGGTGGAATGTCGGATTATAATAACGACTTAGATGTGCTAAGTATTACTGGTCATGGAGATCGTATTTGGCAAGCTATTACATTGTATAAAAAACACAAAATCAAAAAGATACTTATTTCTGGTGATTCTGGTTATGTTACCGATAGAGGTTTACATGAAGCAAAGCAATTAAAAAAAGTATTGGTTGAATGGGGAATTCCTAGTAATGATATTATTACAGAAGATAAATCCAAAAACACTCATGAAAATGCCTTGGAATCTAAAAAGGTACTAGATCGCTCCTACCCACATTTTTCGAAATTTCTTTTAATTACTTCTGGTTCACACATGAGGAGATCTCTGGCTTGTTTTGATAAAGTAGGCTTGAAGTGTGATTCTTTTTCAACTGATTTAATAACTGGACCAAATAGAGGTTACTTTTGGGATCAATACATTATTCCAAATCAAGACGCAATGGGTCAATGGAATAAACTAATCAAAGAATGGATTGGATATTTTGTTTATGACATGGTTGGGTACATCTGAAAATTTTGGATTTTGGATTTTGGATTTTTAAAATCATAATTAATTTCTTTATATTTTTTGTCAGCTTTTTAGTTGGCAATTTGTCAGTTTTTTGATTTGGAATGATTTTGGTCTGAAATCATGCATGAGCAAAAATAAAGTAACATTATCATCG
>JAJTEO010000033.1 GCA_021300395.1 Fluviicola sp.
AAATAAGAACGTAAATGCGCTTGTCTATAATATGGAACATAAATATTTCCAGAGGCACTCCAAGCAGAAGCTTGATATTTTATAGCTGAAAACACTTTTTTTTGCTGCTCTTTATCATCAATTTCAACATTCCATCTTTTATCTTTATTACTTGTATTTAGCGTTGGATAAACATAGAAAACATCAATTGAATCATTCACGGAATTAGTAAAGTATTCCGTTCGTTGAAAATGTTTTTGAGGAAGAACCGCCCAATTATTCGTATCTGAATAATCAACATCTTGAGCAAACCCAAGAAACTCAAAACATATACTCAATAATACTACTATCAAACTTTTCATTTAAAACTATTTCCTTTAATTACAATTTTATAAGCTAAATCTGTTGTAATTGAACAATCCATTTTTGGAACATAGATTTTCAACACACCTTTATTTGACGTTTTCACTTCTTGAATAGCATAACGTTCATTTGTTAATGTATTAAAATATTCAATGACATAAACCGTTTTCTTTTTCAAAAAATTCACTTTAAAAAAACAAGATTCCACCTCAACATCTTGAACAGCATCAACTTTATCATCATCAGAAGGAAGAAATAAATATTTTTTAGCATAAGGAGAAATTCCTTTATACATGTTTTCTACACATGGTAAATCATTGATCAAATTAGCCCAATGAAAAGATCGGTTACTTAACCATCCAAATGCCTGCTCTCCTTTTTCATTAACTTGTGTGTAAGCTTCAATTAAATCACTTTTAGTATACCTTCTTTTACTAGAAGCATTGATTTCTTTTTCTAAATAAGGCCATCGCTGAGCAATAATATAATCACTTTTAAATTCTCGAACTTTTGAATAGTTTACATTTTCAAAATCAATACCTTCAAAGAATAATTTAATTCCAGGATAATACAATTTCCAATCTTCCACTCGTTTTTCTTGAGAATAATTCCACCAATCTAAACCGGCCACTCCACAACCTGCGACTGCTGTAAACCATAAATCCTGTTTCATCATAAAACCTAGACAATTATTATAATCAACTGTTGGATCAGTTGAATCTTTTAATGGCCAATCTTTCGGAACAGCATTCATTTGACCAAACTCATCGTAAATAAATAACTTCTTTTGGAATTCAGGATACGAAATCGAACCATTCTGAAAACCTATATTAAAATTATTAACTGATTTATACCTGATGGACAAATTCCTATTTCTAATCTTACCAGTTGGAGGTTGAACTTCATAGACATAATCATGCAAACCAATAAAATCAATTTCTGGAATATTTAATAGTTCTGGGTCATCTAAAGTTGAAGAATAATCTTTACCAGTAGCTACAGCAACACTTAATAGATGAGCATCTTTTAAATCACCATCAATGTATTTAATCATTTCATGTGTCCATTCCCTAGCAGCTACTCTATTTTGGACATGAGAAAGTATTGAATCCCCCTTTTTTACATCTCGATAATCAGCTGTATTATCAATTTCACTCATCACTTGCCATGCAGCCAACGAACAAGAATACCCCCATCTTGAGATCATGTATCGAAAATAATTTTTATTGTGATCTTTTGCGATTTCATTCGAGTAAAAATCAATCACTTTCGAAATACCAATTGCAGGTTCATGTTCAATATTAGAAGGACTTTCATCATTGTCATTATAACAATTATCTTCCCATCTTAAACCTCCGTTTCTATCTTTATGATTTTCTAATTGCGTATGCAATCGTAAACAAAAAATATAATGTAAATCTAAATCCCCACAAAGTTCATCTATTCGATCAAATTCCCAAGCTTGACCTAATTTAGGTGAATAATTCCCCAAAGCCTCCCACTCTAGCTCCATAAACCAAGGACTTGCAACAAAACGTGTAAAAGTGCCACCAGCAGAATGCATTGAATTTAATGCCTTATAAAAAGATTTATATTCACTCGGACGTGTCGCTTGATCCAATTGACCTTGATTCGCTTCAGCCCATGGAACAACCTGACCAACCCCCATAAAACTTTCCTTAGAAGCAGAAAATCTTAAATGTTTGTTGTCGCTAGCTTTTTCAATATAACCAGTTGAATTTGAAGGAATCACGTTAAAACTGAAAGAAGAAAATAGCGTATCCATAAACATGGAAGATATTTTAACAACCACCTCATATTGACCTACTTCAGCCAATGAAAATCGGGCTCTAAAATCATAAGAGGTTGTATCTTTTTTCCAAACATTATAAACAGTGTCGACCAGAAATTCTTCGTAATAAAAAGCATCTACTGATTTTTTCAATATAGAATCTTTAAATATTTCTACTGTAATATCTATATCGTGTCGATTATAAGGATTGATCCGATCAGAATCAGCACCTATACCTTGAAAAAAATTAATTATTTTTCGATTATAATTTAATGGTAAAGAAAAACCAACTTCTGCTTTCTGAAATTGACCAACAACTTGCATTTCATTTTGAGGATAGAACCAAGCAGTTTTCAATCCTCCATTTGCTTTTGTTAAATTATCAAGTTGAATTAACGTTGGAATTGGTGCAACATATTGAGCAATTGTAATATATGAAAGAAAGAATAAAGTAATGGATAGAAGAATTTTCATATAATTATTTTTTTCTTTTAGGAACAGGATCATCTCCAAATTTTCCCCAAGGATGACAACTTCCTATTCTTTTTAAACCTAAATAAGTTCCCTTTATTGGCCCCCATTCATCTAACGCTTCTATCATATAATTTGAGCAAGTCGGATTATAACGACAATTTGCTGGAAATATAGGACTTATAATCCATTGATAGATTTTTACAATTATGAATATTGGAAAAGTAATTATTCGTTTAAAGACCTTCATATTCAAATTTACAATTTTTAAAACTTCACACACTAAAAAAGTGATTTTATTTAAATCAACATTTAGACGTGTATAAATCCTTGCAAAATATAGGATTTAACCTTTATTTTCCCTATATTTGGGTAAACGACAAAATAAATCCATTATGTATAAATTACTTTTGTTATCATTTATGATGCCTTTCATTCTATTTTCTCAAACTGAAAACAATTGGGATCATGAAAAAATTGAAGTGATTCACGTTAATGGAAGTCATGTCATCATGGATGCAGAAAGAATTTATGCTGATAAATGGGCAGAGCTACCTCAACCTCAATTTTGGAGACAAATTATGAAATTAGCTCCTGATTCATGTCTTGTCAACGTTGCTTCTACTAGAATTGTTTTAGCAAAAATGTCAAACAAAGACTGGAATTCTCAAACAGAAGTTCGAAAAGAAATTGTTCGAGACAGTTTAAGAGCAGCTTTTAATTTAGATTCTACAGAACGTATTTTTGTCACTACTGGGAAAAATGATTTTTATCGTTTTAATGATGTTTACCCAACAATATCAAAAGGAGTTGAAGTATTCGAGCAGCAAGGCGTTGATCCTTGGTATGCACAAGCAATTTTATTAATCGAGAGTCCAGGTCAGTTAAAAAAATCAAGTGTTGGAGCATATGGAGCATTCCAATTAATGCCCGGAGTAGCTAGAGCGATGGGATTGACTGTCAACAATTCAATAGATGAACGTAAAGATTTTGAAAAATCAGCAATGGGTTCTGCCAGATTAATAAAGAGAGTTTGCATTCCTGAAGCTAAAAAAATACTTGTGAGCCATAACATTCAATTTAATGAAAATGATTTATGGTTTAGGTTATTTGTACTTCATGTCTATCATGCAGGAGCAATCAATGTAAGAGCTGTCGTAAACAAGATAAACCCTACAGCTGGAAGCCAAGATTTAATCAAAGCTATGTGGCAAACATCAGCTGCAAGTTTCGGAAATAACTCACAGAATTACACACAACTAGCTTTAGCATCTCAAATAATATTAAATGAGTTGGTTTACCAAAGTGGAGCTTCTATTTTTGATTGCCTTACAAGTAATTCATCAACAACAAAAGCACTTTTAGAAAATTAATTTCCTTTTTTGAATTTTAGTGAAATTGAATTCACACAGTGTCTTGTATTTTTTGAAGTGAATCGTTCTCCTTCAAAAACATGACCTAAATGACCATTACAGTTAGCGCAAACAACCTCAACCCTTCTTCCATCAGCATCTAAAACTCTTCTCACAGAACCTTTAATTTCATCATCAAATGAAGGCCATCCACAACCTGAATCAAACTTATCAGATGTTAAATACAATGGATTTTCACATTGACGACAAACGAATGTTCCTGATTCTTTAACAGAATTATATTCTCCAGTAAAAGGCATCTCTGTTCCTTTTCTTAAAATTACTCTTTGTTCTTCTTCCGTTAATTTATTCCAGTTTTCCTTTTCTAACATATATATTCAGATAAAAAAAAGGTATTGAAAATTCAATACCTTTTAAGAATTAATTGATTTTAATTACATATTCAATCCTGCTATTGAAGATTCTAATTCTTTCAATAAAAACTGAACAGATTGTTTTAAAATATTTCCTTTTCCATCTTTTGCCTTGATAACAATTCTACCCGTTTCATTATCACTTTCGAATGAAATGTATTTAACGATGTTAATTATTTTAGCAGCTCCTTCAAGCTCAAATGAATTTACATCCATTCCTTCTAAATTAATAAAACCAGTCACACCTTTTTTACCAAAAGATTCACACCCTTGAGGAACAGATAACACACCAACTCCAGCAAATTCAGGGTTCGTAGCCCCCATAATTCCTTTGTTTGAAATATCTACTTTCATTGTTCCTTTTGTTAAGAAGGCAGAAGCCAAATCAGCTAATGATTTACCTTTTGATCCAAAACCTACGTAATAATTAAAATCAGGAACCATAGATAAATCTCTTTTCGGCTCTCCAATTAATACAAACCCAAGTTCTCCACTTAACAATGACGATAATGCATTATCTCCTCCCATCATCAAAGCCATTTGAGCTGGACCACCTAATGATTCCCCTAAAGACTTAATTATCCCTGGTGAAAACTCTTCCATTAAAGCTTGTAATTTCACCATATCAATATTGATCGCAAATCCCATTTTTGGAGTTCCATGACCTAATTTCTTTAATATCGAGCCATTCGCATCAGATTTTAAAAACATTTTATTTTTCAATTCTTCTGACATGTAATTTTTAGATTCAATTACAACTGCACCTTCTTCAAATTTAAATACTGATTCAGAATAGCAATCTTTTACCAATGCTTGAAGTTTTTCTTGCTTTTCTTTTGCTAAACCAGCAATTGCAGGGTTTTCAGCATTCATTGCAGATTCAATCTTAAAACCAAAAACGATATCGCCTTCTTTATTTAAGATATCATTCACTTTTCCTTCTGAAATATCACCATTTGCTTTTTCGAATGCTTCCTCAATAGCTTTCTTAGGATCTTTTAAATCTGGTTGAACTAATAATATTGCTAAATTTTCTTCAATTCCAACCGTCACATCACCATCTTGAAAATAACTTAAATCACCAGATTTTTGAATATCTTGACCCATTTTAGTCAACTCAGCTAGTGTTGAATCTTGATTGTTCACATCAATAAACGCATAAATATTTGGCTTTTCTTCTCCAGTATACGAACTTATTTCGATTGCGAAAAAAATTGGTGTTTTAATATCTAATCCTTTTTCAATTGTTTTAATTTGATCTTCAATTAATGCACCAAATTTTGGAACGTTTTTATAATCAGCTTTATCTAAAACAGTTTTGACATCTGCTTTTCCAAAAAGTAAAACTTTGTTATTTCCATTTAAGAATGCAGAAACATATTCTGAAGTTTGTCGATCACCAGAAGATCCACAAGAAAATAAAAATGCTACAAGAGCTGTAAATACAATAATTTTTTTCATCTCAACTTAAGTTAGAACTAAATAATATTCATCGTTATTTAGAACCACAAAAATAATGAAATATTGTATTAAAATTCATTTTTTTATTATGCTAAATTTCAATGTTTAACAAAGCAAAGCATACTGAATTTAATTGAAATTTATTTAAACTATTGTGCTTTTTAGAATAAACTTTATATTTATCCTATGCATCATGTGGAACCATTTTATGATTGGCGCAATTATTACATTGCATCAGAAGATTCAAATTCTCCCTTCTTTGAGAATCAATACAGTGAATTCAATTTTGAAAACACTGTATACAACTTTTATATACATCCACAATGGGATTCAATAGGTTCTCCAACGTTATTTATGAAAGCATTATATGTCGATTACGATGAAGGATATGCAATACTAGAATTTATAGGCGAATGGAATGATGCGATAGAAAATGATGTCATGACTTTAAAAAGAAACATCATTGAACCTATGATTGAATCTGGAATTAATAAATTTATCATAATTGGTGAAAACGTATTAAACTTTCACTATTCAGATGATTGTTATTATGAAGAATGGTTTGACGATGTAGAAGAAGGCTG
Organism: Fluviicola sp.; assembly: GCA_021300395.1. Classification (GTDB taxonomy): domain Bacteria; phylum Bacteroidota; class Bacteroidia; order Flavobacteriales_D; family Crocinitomicaceae; genus CAIUKX01. The sequence goes on from JAJTEO010000033.1 coordinate 6,437, forward strand.
GATTGCTTTAATTAATTTTCACGACCATGTTTTGAGAGAATTTCAATCTATCAACATTGACAATTATTTTATTTGTGGCGGAGAATTAGAAGAAATTGAATGGAGAACATATTCCCCCTTTCAATTCTATAAAAAAGTAAATGGTTTGGTTGAAAAAAGATTAAATTAAAAAAAAAGGCTATTCAAATCAATGAATAGCCAATCAAAACAGAGTTTAATAATTATTTCTGAATCATAATTTTTTGTTCCATTGGATTATTTCCAACAAACATATTTACAACATAGATTCCACTTTTTAAATCTTCTGGTAAAGCTATTACTTCATGATTATCTCCAATTTGAGCGTCACCCATTTTATACGTAAAAACTGATTTACCCGATAAATCAACTAAGTTAAAAAACATTTTCCCAGAAACTAAAGAACTGAAATCCATAACTACCGCATTCTTATCTGAAGAATATCCAGCTGAGAAATTTTGAGTATTTCCAGTAACTTTCACTACACCAGCATTTGCAGCAGGTGCAATAACATGTTGAGACAAGTAAACAACATCTCCAGATTCAATTCCATTATTATTAGAAACCATAGTACAAACATAAAATGTTACATCCCCTACATTTGTTGATGGCGCAGTCCAATTCCAAATCCATGCCTGGTTTGTACTTGTATTACTTGTACTTGTATGGTGTTGTCTATTATTTGAAATCGCTGTTCCTCCACCAGTTACAATTGCTGTTGTTCCTGCAATTACATTATTTCCATACATAGCAACTGCCTCAAATCCTTTTTTAGAAGGATTTGGATTCATTGTTAATGCTACATTATAAGTAGTTCCAGGTAAATAAGTTGTTACAGGTGTTGCACCAGAAGTTAATGTTAATGTATTTTTAGTTGTTCCTGACTGAGTTGTTCCTCCATGGCAATTAGTGCAATTACCATCAGTTGGAGCTCCAGATACATTACCCATACTGTTTCCGTGTGGATAGATATGTTGTTTTTTTAAATATTTTTCTACGCTTTCATTACCTGTTTTTTGGAAAGAAAGCACTCCAACTGCTATAACTAAAGCAGATACAATCATGTAATTTTTTTTCATAGTTTATTTTATATAAGTTTAATAAATTCTTTTCTTAGTCAATATTATTATTTAATAAAAATTGGCTTAACAGCAAACCAAATCAATGCTGGAAAGAAATGTAAGGTTATTGCCAAAAATGGGAAATACATTGTGATTTCTTCATTAAAATCTAGAGGAAACTTATATCCAATAGGGCCTAGAATACTAGCAAAAGTTAAAATAGTAAATAAGAAATTAAATATAATCTCACCATATTTTGGTGTAACTTTTATTAAACCCCAAAATCCAATAGAAGCTAATACACATCCAAACATACATGCCCCAATTAAACTTCCAGCATTCACAACTGGTGAAAAATCTACAAATGTTATTTCTTTATAAACACCCGTAAATATAATAGATGCTACTCCTGATAAAATACCAGCAGTAACACCTACAAATAATGATTTTTTAAACATAAATTTTATTTTTTAGTTACAGGAATATCAAATTCTATTTTCATTACATCTGGAACAGTTTCGCTTTTATGCCCTACCTTAAAATCAATTCTATTAACATTAAAAGTTCCAGAAAACTTTGCCTTATCCCCTGCATTAGTTACAACCACATTAACTTTTGTTGGTTTGCTTGTACCTTTAATTTTCAAATCTCCAAAAACAGTATAACCTTTTGCTGATTTCTCAATTTTACTTGATACATATTTAATTTGCGGAAATTTTTCAGCATCGAACCACTCTTCAATCTGTGCTTTTTTATTCATCATTCCATTACCAGTACTTATAGAAGACACGTCAATCGATACATCAAATTTAGAACCAGCTAAATCTTTATCATCAAACTTGATTGTCCCTTTAAAATCTTTAAAAATACCAGTCGGATCTTTACTAATAAATTTGATTGAATGGTTATCTGAAATTTTCCATTCTTGAGAAGTAACTGACATATATGCTGAAGACATCAACAACAATCCAGCAACTAACGGATAAAATACTCTTTTCATTTTATTATTTGTTTGTTTTTAATTATTCAATTTTCCCTGTGAAATCCAACAGCTAAATTTTTGAACTGTTGTATCTGCTAATTTAGTCATGTTTTTAGGCATAGTTCCATTTGGACCCATTGATGCCAATATAGCTGAAGCATTATCTCGAATACTCGCATAGGCAGTTAAATCTGGAGGAGTTCCTCCGTTACCATGACATCCCGCACAATTATTAGTCATCATATCTGTGATTGTCGTAGAAAACTTTATTGTATCAGGACAATTTGGATCAGGAGCATTTGTTATAACAGGAACAGCTACCTTTTCTTTGGTACATGAAACAAGTATTATTCTAGATAACAACAATCCAACAATTAGAATTAAAGGAATATTTTTAAGTATTTTTTTCATTTTAAAATAGATTAATATTTGTTACTTATAATTTCTAACATTATTCCTTCATATATTTCCTGCCTATACAAAAACCAATCCTAAATTGACCTTTCAACCAATCTGTATCTGTATAGTTAATAAATTGAGTCTCACCAATTCCTGCTGAATTTGTAAAGAAAACTTTGAAATTATGCCCAAAAGTCATCCAATCAACCGAAACTGAAAGAGAGTTTTTAAATCCAGTTCTTAAATTAAATTCATTGAAATTATTATAATACTCAACTGACAATGAAGTTTTTGTATTCACAAAATAGGTAATTGAGCTTCCTAAAGAAAACAATAAATTTTGATCGTCTGCCGCGACATAATTTCTCCAAGTCATAGTTGGCATTACTGCTAACGTTAATTTCTTTCCAAATTTTCTAGCAAAATTCAACTGAGCACTGTAAGCAAATCGATATAAATCATTTAATTTACCATTATTACTAAAGTAAGCAACATCAGTTGCTATTGTTGATCTTTTCATATAGGTATAAGTTGAAGTCCCAACGGCAGATAAAGATATTGGCATACCCTTTCTTTGTTGTCTTAAAATTCTATATTTCACAAAACCATCAAGTAAACTTTTGTTTGGAGCAATAGCGCCTCTACATCTTCCAAATCCAATCATAAAATTATCTGTCACACCATATTCAAAACCAATTCGAATATCTGTAGCATTATCTAAACCAAATAAAGTATGAATTCCTCCATCAGATCCAGCCGCATCACCAAATTTATGTTCTACTCTGAATTCTAACGTCCCTTTTCGTAATGTTTCAACAGAATGCCCATTTACAACTCTAGTTGATAAAAAAGTTTCTTCAATTTCATTTGATTCTTCTTCAACAAAAACCGGTTCATCATAAATAATTGAATCTGCTTCTTGAGAAAACAAGATGAATGAACCTAAAACAAATACTGGGAATAAAATCCTTTTTATCATATTAATATCACTAATTAATTGTAATTTAAATTATTAAACATCAAATCCGATTATGAATTGGATATAACACAAAGCTAAAAATATTTACCATGAAAACAATTTATAAAAAGTCATTTTTTTGTTAAATTTGATAAAAACAATTACGTTCGTTTTAATTATATTTTTAACTAAAACCATGACGTATTTTATTCATTTAAGGTTGGAAAAGGCCATACACCTTTCAACATGTTATCAATTATGAAGAAAAGCGATATTCGAAAACTATACAAAGAAAAAAGAAATCAATTATCTAAGAATGAAATTGATAGTATTGAATATTCAATTATTGATAAAATCAAAACATTGAATATCACTTCAAAAAAAATAAGTCTTTTTTTAGCGATCGAAAGTCAAAAAGAAATAAATACATTTAAAATTCTGAAAGAATTAGAAGGTTCTAATCAAATTTACGCATCGAAATCAGATTTTTCGACTTTTGAAATGACACATTTTCAAATTACATCAAATTCTAACCTGGCGATAAACAACTATGGAATCCCAGAACCCACAGAAGGCAATCAACTAATTGAATCTGAATTTGACATTGTATTCACACCTCTTTTAGCATTTGATATACAAGGCAATAGAGTTGGTTACGGGAAAGGATTTTACGACCGTTTTTTAAGTAAATGCAACTCAAATTGTCAATTTATAGGACTATCCCTATTTGACGAATTTACTGAAATTGAAGATGTTAATAATGAAGACATTAAATTAAATGCTTGTATCACCCCTTCTAAAATAATTTATTTTGAATAGAAACCATCACCAAGGCAAGTATCACTTAGCAGCCATTTTTTTGATTCCTGGATTATTGGTTTCGTTCTTCTTATCCAAAAGCTGGATACCATTTATCATTTTTAGTTTAGGTTCTCTAACTATTCTTTTTTTCCTTTTTAGAAAGAAATCTAAATAACTATTTTCACCTTTTTATAACTTTAATACAATCCCTTCGTAGACAGAGTCATGCTTAGGCTACTTTTTCTGGGGATATGGGTCTTATCGACTTCAATTGTTGTGGTATATGAAACACGACCTGTATTCGGCGTGAAAATTGGCTATCAATCTACAGGTCAACTCACTATGTATATGGTTTACTTAGATAATGGGGTTTCTCAAAATGCAAAAAAAATGTTGACTGAAAATGAATTTATTCACATAGCATCCGGTAAATGGCCAAGCATGTACAACCCTAAAAGAATCAACTATTTTGAAATAAACAATCTTTCTTGCGGTGTAATTAAGGATTCTATAACATTGAAGGATTATAGCTACTGTGTTCCGTTGGACTCTCTTTGGAAAATCCGATTTCAAAAACATCCCTTTGATATATCTCAAGGAAGTGGCTGGAGTCAAAAACAATTTAAACCATCTCCTAAGCAAGAAATCTATTTGCATGAAACATATGGTATTCGTCAAATTGATGGAGATTATTTTGTTGATGAACATTTTTGGAAATTATTAAAAGATGTTCAAGATCATGATTGGATTTATAACTATAAATCAATTGAATAATTATTCTAAATAAACACACCTATTGATGAACAAAAAAATTGAAATAGTTTTAAAATTTTAATTGTTTATCATTTTTTACCTAAATCACTTTTTCTTTTTAAAGATTCATTTATCTTTACATTAAACAAAAACACATTCATTATGTTTAACAACAACGAATTTAAAAAATACGCTACTAAGCACATGGGTATTAGTAGTATGCATTTAGAGCACTATATTGATTCATCAATTACTCCATATATTATTGAAGAACGCCAAATGAACATGACTCAAATGGATGTTTTCTCTCGTTTAATGATGGATAGAATTATCTTTTTAGGTACAGGAATTAATGATCAAGTAGCTAATATTGTTAATGCTCAATTATTATTTTTAGAGTCTGCTGATTCTAAAAAAGATATTCAAATTTACTTAAACTCTCCTGGCGGTTCTGTTTACGCTGGTTTAGGGATTTACGATACTATGCAATACATCAAACCAGATGTTGCTACAATATGTACAGGTATGGCTGCTTCTATGGGAGCTGTATTAATGTGTGCAGGTGCTGAAGGTAAAAGAACAGCTTTAAAACATTCAAGAGTAATGATTCACCAACCATTAGGTGGAGCTCAAGGTCAAGCATCTGATATCGAAATCACTGCTAGAGAAATTCAAAAATTGAAAAAGGAATTGTACGAAATTATTGCATTCCATTCAAAACAAGATTTCGATAAAGTTTGGGCTGATTCTGATAGAGATTATTGGATGACTGCTGATGAAGCAAAAGAATACGGAATGGTTGACGAAGTATTAGCTCGTAGCCACAGATAAGAATAAATAACATTTATTAATCAAAGGTCATTTGTCTCAAATGACCTTTTGTCAATTAAAAAAATGGCGAAAAAAGAAGCAGGTTGCTCATTTTGTGGAAGATCAAGAAGTGAAGTTGGTTTGTTAGTTGCTGGTGTTACAGGTCATATTTGTGACAGCTGTATTACACAAGCAAACTCTATCATTCAAGAGGAAGAAGTGATTCAAAAAAAATCAAAAAAACCTACTGTGAATGTATTGAAACCAATCGATATCAAAACAAAATTAGATGAATATGTAATCGGACAAGATGATGCGAAAAAAGTATTATCTGTTGCCGTTTACAATCATTACAAAAGATTAAACCAACCTGAAATCAAGGATGAAGTTGAGATTGAAAAATCAAACGTTATCTTAGTTGGTCGAACAGGAACTGGTAAAACATTATTAGCAAAAACAATTGCAAAAATGTTAAATGTTCCCTTCTGTATTGCAGATGCAACTGTTTTAACAGAAGCAGGTTATGTAGGAGAAGACGTTGAAAGTATATTGTCAAGATTACTACAAGCTTCAGATTACAATGTAGAAGCAGCTCAAAATGGAATTGTATTCATAGATGAAATTGATAAAATCGCTCGTAAAAGTGATAACCCTTCAATTACAAGAGATGTTTCAGGAGAAGGTGTTCAACAAGCGCTTTTAAAATTATTAGAAGGAGCTACCGTAAATGTTCCACCACAAGGAGGAAGAAAGCATCCTGAACAGAAAATGATTCAGATTGATACTCGTAATATACTTTTCATTTGTGGAGGTGCGTTTGACGGTATTGAAAAACATATTGCTCGTCGTGTAAACAAAAAAACAATTGGTTTTACAAATAAAGAAGAAGAGCGAATTGAAGGTGATAGTTTCTTAAAATATATCAATCCGACAGATATTAAAACATTTGGATTAATTCCAGAGTTAATTGGTCGTTTTCCCGTTTTAACATATTTAGAACCTTTAGATGCGAAAAGCTTAAAACGAATATTAACTGAACCTAAGAATGCATTGGTAAAACAGTATGTTCGTTTATTTGATATCGATGGAATTAAATTGGTTTTTGATGGTGAGGTACTAGACTTCATGGTTGAAAAAGCAATTGAATTTCAATTAGGTGCAAGAGGTTTACGTTCTATCTGCGAAGCAATTCTTACTGATGCGATGTATGAATTACCATCAAAAGATGATTCTGATTTCAGAGTAACAAAAGAATATGCAGAAGCACAGTTTTCAAAATCAAAAGTAGCTAAGTTAAAAATGGCTTAGTGTTAGATATTTAAATTAAAAAAGCTGGTTTTGAAAATTCAAAACCAGCTTTTTTATGTAGTAAATTTCTATTTTATTCAACCTCTATTAAACAAGCAACAGATTTTGCTTTTTCAACCAAATCAGAAAC
>JAJTEO010000034.1 GCA_021300395.1 Fluviicola sp.
AACACCGAATTGGTTAATACGACGATTCATAATCATCTCAACACCATCCATTGAACTAGCAGCTTTATCTTTTAAGAAAGCAACTACTTCAGAATTTGAAGAATTGATACTTAATTCTTGTAATTCACTAATTGCAAACAAACGAACCAAAGGCATATCTTTGTTTACTGCTTCATTTTCTTTTTGGAAAATATCAATAAAGTTACCACCTCTAGCATTATATTTTGCTACTGCTCTATCAAAAGGTTTTTTGAATCGAATATCTCTAGGGTTTTTGATGTAACTTTTAACCATTTCTGGAACAGAAATTTCAAGTGTTACACTCATACCTCCAACTAAATCAAGACCGAAAGCTAAACTTCTTTTCTTTACATCTGTAAAAGTAGATCCAAAAACCGGATACACTTTACTTTCTGCTTTTTCTTTCAAAATTTGATTTACAAACGCAGCTTTTGCCAACTCTCTTGCTTCAGGTAAAGTTAAATCAACTTCAGTATCATTTGGCAATTCAGCCATTGTTGTACCTTCTTGTTTGTGTTTAGCAAACAACTCATTTACTCGAGCATCAGCTTCTTTACTTGCCTTATTTTCAACATTTGAAGCAACCCATGTAAACGATAACTGGTATACACAAACAGCAGTCAATAAGATTGTCAGAAACCAAAAAAAACCTTTATTACGCATTTTTTAAAACTATTAGTTTATTCTTTTAAAGGCGCAAATATAAAATTTCAAATCAATACTATCAATAAAGTTGACAAAGGTTTTAATGACTTTATTAACAATATCAAATGAATAATTTTATAACCACTGATAAACAGATGGTTACACGTATTAAAAAATTAATAACAAAAAATCACAAGTTCATTTGTTACTTTTATAAATTATTGGATTTTATATTTGTACTAAAACTTAAAATAAGATGGAATTTATACTACAACTTGCATTAATTACAATACCTGCCGGAGCAGTATTATACACTACAATGCAATTTCTAAAAAAGCAAAATGAAAAAGAATTTATTCATTTGAATAATGATTTAAAAAAGGAGCGTCAAAATTTCTTCTTACCTTCTAGAGTGGAATCTTATCAAAGAGCTGTTCTATTAATGGAACGAATTCATCCAAATAGCATCGTTATGCGTCTTCACAATCCTGCATTGCCAGCTAAAATGTTTCAAGCAGAACTTTTAAAAGCAATTAGAGAAGAATATGATCACAATGTAGCTCAACAAATTTTCATTTCGTTACAAGGATGGGAAATGGTTCGTAATTCAAAAGAAGAAACAATTAAAATCATCAATTTAGCAGGTAGTCAAATGGATGCAACATCTATGAGTAGTGATTTAGCTGCTAAAATTTTCGAAATCGTTGCTGAAGTTGGTAAGATGCCTACTGAAATCACTGTAGATTATTTAAAAACAGAACTTCAAAAATTATTCTAAATTCAATTCACAATGTATAAAGCAATTGATTCAAACGATATCACTTATTTTAAAAGCATTTTAGGAGAAAGATGTTTTACAAATAACGATCTATTAAAGGAATACGGACACGATGAAACGGAAGATTTATCTTTCTTACCCGAAGTTGTTTTAAAACCTGAAACAGTTGAAGAGGTTGCTTTGATAATGAAATATGCACATCAACATGCGATACCTGTAACTCCTTCTGGAGCTAGAACAGGTTTAAGTGGTGGAGCTTTACCTATCGAAAAAGGTATTGCTTTAACGATGGAAAAATTCAACAAAATCATTGAAATTGATGAGAAAAATCTTCAAGTAACAACTGAACCTGGAGTTATTACACAAGTACTTCAAAATGCAGTAAAAGAAAAAGGATTATTCTATCCACCAGATCCTGCTAGTAAAGGAAGTTGTTTTATTGGAGGGAATGTTTCCGAAAATTCAGGAGGACCAAAAGCTGTCAAATACGGTGTTACTAAAGATTATGTATTAAACCTTGAGGTTGTTTTACCAACAGGTGAAGTAATTTGGACAGGCGCAAATGTTTTAAAAAATTCAACAGGTTATAATTTAACGCAATTGATTGTCGGTAGTGAAGGTACTTTAGCTATAATTACTAAAATCGTTTTTCGCCTAATTCCTCATCCAACAAATGATTTAACTTTATTAGTTCCATTTTTTGATGCCGAAAAAGCGTGTGAAGCAGTTGCTGCAATATTTAGAGCTGGAATCACTCCAAGTGGATTAGAATTCATGGAAAGAGATGCTTTGATTTGGACACAGAAATTCACTCAAGATGAGACAATCAAAGTCGCAGATAATCACCAAGCACATTTATTAATCGAAGTTGATGGATTTGATAACGATATATTGATGCAAGAATGTGAAAAAATTATGTCTGTTCTTGAAAACTTCGAAACAGATGAAATTTTATTTGCTGAAAGTCAAGCTCAAAAAGACAGTCTTTGGAGTTTGAGAAGAAAAGTTGGAGAAGCTGTAAAATCTCAATCAATTTATAAAGAAGAAGACACTGTCGTACCTAGATTTGAACTTCCTACCCTATTACATCATGTTAAACGTATTGGAAATCAATATGGTTTTAAATCTGTATGCTACGGACATGCTGGGGATGGAAATCTACACATCAATATTATCAAAGGAGATTTATCTGATGAAAAATGGGAAAATGAATTACCAATTGCAATTCGAGAATTGTTTACAGAAGTTGTAAAGCTTGGAGGTACAATTTCAGGCGAACATGGAATTGGACTAGTTCAGAAACCATACATGGATATTGCATTTCCAGATGTTACATTAAATCTCATGAAACAAATAAAGTTATTATTTGATCCAAAAAGTATTTTAAATCCCGGGAAGATTTTTGTTTAATCGATTTTAATTATTCATAAAGTCCATACTGCCATTTTTCATTTGGTGGTATGCTCTTGATAGATAAGCAATCATTACACGCATCGCATCAAAAGCTTCTTCAGTTTCAGCGCTAATTTCTTGTTTTTTCAAGCGAAGTAATAACTTCATATATAATGCATGAAAAACAATTTCAACGTGATTCTTATCTTTTAAATTCGATTTATTTTTAAACTCTTCGATATAAGGAACAGCTCTTTCATAAACTGCTTTATATTTTTCTTCGTTTGTTACATTCAAAATTGAATTATGTAAATACGAAATCTCAACCATAATATCTTTTAAATCATGTAAATGCCCAACTTTTTCAAGTTTTTGATATTGCATTTGAGTAATAATTTCCGAATACCATTTTCTATAACTAGATAAAAAAGAATCATCCGGTAATTGTGGCCTTACATAATTCTCGATGATGGCCTCCAAATCAAAATGATATGCACGCACAACATCTTCAATCTGATACATATATAAAACGTATTCAGCAATATTTTCTTTTAATTTTTGTTGAGCTATGATCATCTAATTATTTTTTACCCATTTCTTTCTCAATCTGCTCTTGATTTTGATTCAAAAAGGCAGTAAATTCTTTTGTTACATTCATTTTAGGGTTGATATAGTTGAACTGCCCCCCTTTTGCATGAATCATCAAAATATCAATATTGTGAAGTTTACAGTATTTCTCACTGAATTTGTCAATTTTATTACCAATTGTTTCCAACTTGTCCATTGTTTCTTTTTCCAATCGAGCACCTGCCTCTTGTTGGTATTTTTCAAATTCTAGTTGTTGATTTTGAAGATTTGCTTGAATTCCTTCTGACTCCACTTGAGATAACTCATTGTTTTGAGCTCTTTTCATGAAACTATTATAATCTGCTTGAATTCTAGCTCCTCTAGTTTCTAATTCTTTCTGAAGTGCTATTTGTTTTTTTGTAACAATTGCATCTTGCTCTTTATAATATTTAAAATTTAATTTTAAAGAATCTTGATCATAATAAGCAATTTTTAACTCACCAATTTTAGTTGGTTGAACTGATGGAACAGTGTTTTCTACTTTCTTCTCTTCTTTTGAACCACAAGAAACAATCATTATTCCCGCTATAAGTATACCTGCAATTGATAATTTTGTCATTTTATATTTTATTAAAGTGTATTAATTGTCTTAAAAGATTCTGCCCAATCAGCTCTCATTGAAACGAAACGCTCTAAAGAATTGTTAAGAAGGCTTTCAGTAATCATTTTCTTAACGTCTTCTAGTCCATTTACATCCGTCTCCGAAATTTTAAATGTCTGTTCAAATTGAGCTAATTCGATTTTCACAATATATTTAGCATTGTAATTATGTATTTGAATCTTATATCTTTCGTGAGGAATATCTGCTACTAATCTCATTTAAACTTTTTTTGACAAAAATAATAGAATAAGTTAATAAGACAATGAGCGTTTTGAAAAGATATAAATTAGTCAAACAAAAAAATGCGCCTCATCTGAAGCGCATTTTCAATATTATAAAATTAACGTTAAACTGCTAATACTAAATCCGAATATTCTTTGAATTCAAATGGAACTTTAACCATATAGGCATAATCTTGTCCAACTTCATACATATCTTCATCTGACTCTCTATAATGCCATTCAACCTTTACTTTAAAACCGTTTTCCGATAACTCGTTGAGTTTGTAAAGTAAAAAAAGAATTCGCTTAGAAGAAGAGATATTGAAATATTCTAGATCAATCTTAACGATTGTTTTTTGAGTTGGATTCATTAAATATGAATCGAACCAAGATAGAATTGGCCCCCAAAATTCGTCTGGATTATCTGGAATAGATCTACCCTTAATTTCCATAATACCACTTTGACAATCAAAATGAATCGAAGGAGTTTGAGTAGAAGCTTCAAATATTAATTTTTCCATTCTATAAATTTGTTTGATATTGCAATTTCAATATTATTTTTCTAATACACTAGTTAATTTCTACGAATAATGCTTTTTATTAGACTAATGCCTTTTTTTGTGAAACTAAAATCAAAAAAAAGGTTAAAATGTCTTAGTTATTGATTAAAATGTATCGTTTAAAACGTAATCAGTAATTAATTGAATTGGAGAATCGATCAAATTATGTAAACTCCAGCCATTTTCTATGAATATTTTTTTGATTAAATCAGATTGATAAAAACCATATCGACCAATAATTGAAACTGATAATGATCCATCTAGTAACAGTTCTACATATCGTTTAAAAAAGCAACTTAAATTCTCTTGATGCAATGATACAATTTCATCTAAATGGTTAAGATCAGATAGTTTTGAAGCGATTGTACCTATAAATTGTTTGCCTGATTCTCCATATACCGTTGAAATAATAGCTTTTCTATCCCCTAACAAATTTGTTAATTGAATCGTCAAGTCTTGCGTAAACTCTTTATTAAGTAGTTTTTGTAATACTAATTTTCCAAAATGATACCCACTTCCTTCATCTCCCAACAAATATCCGAACCCTCCATTCATCTGAGTAATATTCTCCCCATCATATTGACAAACTACTGAACCTGTTCCAAGAATTGCAACTACACCTTGATTGTTTCCCAATGCGGCGTGACAAGCACCTTCGATATCTGATAAAATTTCAATTTGAGTAAAGCCCCAAGAAAGGAAAATTTCTTTTAAACGTATTTTATTTTGATCTGAAGAACATCCTGCTCCATAGAAAACAACTTTGGAAGATTTAAATTCAGAATGCTTATCCCAATAAACAGCAAAATCATGAATAAACTGCTCGTCCCATTGTTTTGGATGAAATGAAGAAGTCGTAAAATAGTTTCGTTCACCAAAAGGATTTACATAACACCAATCAGTTTGTGTTCCACCACTATCAGCAATTAAAAATGATTGTCCCATTAATCTATATTATAATGAATCTCAACAGTAGTTGCACCTTTACCATATTCTCTGAAATCTGCATCAAAATATTCAATCCCTTCTTGTTTTGACAAAAACAAACGAACTTCATCTTTTAAAACACCTTCACCAACACCGTGTATAACTACAATTTTTCGAATAAATTTAGACTTAGCGCGTTTGTAAAAATTCTTGAATTCTTTTAACTGCTTGCTTAGAATCTCAAAATTAGACAAACCTGAGTGAGAATCTGTAATTTCTTCAATATGTAAATCGATTTCCCAAATATCAATTGGTTTTTTATAGCCAGTTAATTGACCTTTTCGAACTGTATGTTTATTTGAAGACAACGAATCATCATCATTTAGTATCAAATCTGCGTTATCAGGCAATTTATAATCATTACCATAAATTCGAACGATTTCATTCAGTAGAAACGGACGTTCAAAACCAAATTCATCTTCTACAAGGCAAGACTTAGAATCAATTAACTTTTTAATGACTCCACTCCCCGACTCATATAATAAGCCAACTTTTTCTCCTACTTTAAAGTGCATCGAAAAAAGCTTTGAGGTCCAAATTCATGACTAAATAAACCGGTAGAGCAAGAGCCGCTAACCAGATTAAAATAGTCATTATTTTAAATATAACAGATGCATCACGAAGTAAAGGCGTTACAAGCACATTATTAACTTGACTTGCTATAATTGGATTTGTTTCTTCTTCTGGCAATTGATCAACATACATTCTCAATGAAGGCGAGAAAGACAAGATCACTTCTTTTATTTTTGAAAAATCTTTATTTGAAAGTAATTTATAGGAAACAGTATAATTTACATCTTCCGTTTTCAGCTCTTTATGAATCTGATAATTTTTCTGAATTGATCGGACTCTTAATCCCATCAAAAAACCAAAAATTACAATGATCCATTCATTTAAGTATAGCCCTATTAGAATTAAGAACAATGAAGAAATAAAAGAAAATATTAACTGAAATAATTCTTGAGTTGAATTGACTAAAATTCTTAAAATATGACCACCATCCAAAGGATCTAATGGTAATAAATTCATCATATTTAAGAATAAAAATAAAAATCCAATTTCAATTAAAGAGAACATTTGAAAATTTGAACCGATATAAAGTAAAATAGAACCAATAATAATTCCAGGTATAGGCCCTGCTAAAACTACCAATATACTTTGCCTCTGTTTATATTCATCTTTTTTTCCTTGAACAAATGCCCCCATTAATGGAACAAATAACAATCGAACATTTTCATATTTAAACAACTTCATCATTGAAAAATGACCTAATTCATGAATCAATAACACAATGACCAAATAAATAATGAAATTTAAAGAATCCGAAAAAACCAATAGAAGTGAAAGAACAAAAAGCACAATTGAAAAAATAGTTCTACTACTATTCTTTTTCACTTTCGCTTCTTTTAACTCTGGTTTTTCGGGGTAAAAATCGAATGTATCCATTTATCTAGTTCAAATATGTATTTGTCTTTAAAAAGACGATTATTTTTTTACAAACTGAGCGAAATCTTTTGCGAAATAAGTTAATATCCCATCAGCCCCTGCTCTACGAATACTTAGTAGCATTTCAGACATCGTTGCTTCATAATTCAACCAACCATTTTGTGCTGCAGCATAGACCATTGCACATTCTCCACTTACATTGTATGCAGTAATCGGTGTATTAAAGTTTTCTTTCAATAAATGAATAATATCTAAGTAGCACAACGCTGGTTTTACCATAATAAAATCTGCACCTTCTGCAATATCCAATTCAGCCTCGATTAAAGCCTCTCGCTTATTTGCAGGGTTCATCTGATATGTTTTTTTATCGCCTGATTTTGGAGCAGAATTTAAAGCATCTCTGAAAGGACCATAAAATGCACTTGCATATTTTGCAGTATAAGACATAATACTCACATCAGTGAATCCATTCTTATCCAATTCATTTCTTAGATAACCAACTCTTCCATCCATCATATCTGAAGGTCCCAGAATATCAACACCTGCTTGCGCTTGAGCTATTGACATTTTAGCTAAAATTGGCAATGTTTTATCATTAACAATACGTCCATCCTCAACTAAACCATCATGACCATCTGAAGAATAAGGATCCATTGCAACATCACTCATTACAACGATATCTGGAAATTCTGATTTTAATTTTCGTATTGCATTTAAATAAAAATTATCCTCAGCATAACTATAAGATGCAATTTGATCTTTTAATTCATCATTTACTGCAGGGAAAATATCAAATGTTTTCACTCCTAACTCGATACATTTTTCAACTTCAGGAAGTAATAAATCAAGTGACCACCTGTAATTATTTGGCAACGATTTTATTTCTGTTTTTATGCCTTTCCCGTCTTCCAAAAAAATTGGATAAATCAAATTTTCAACTCCTAATTTAGTTTCTTCAACCATATCGCGAATTGCACTATTCTTTCTATTTCTACGAGGACGTATATTCATTTTTTGATATTTTACAACAGTAAATATAATGAATTAAAAAACCTTCAAATTCATTTTCTATATTTTTTTCAAAACAATTTAGTTTTCGAAAAGAATATTTATTAATTTTATCATGACTTAAAGACAATTCACACACTTATGAAATTAAATTTTATTAAAATAGCGACTATTATTTTAGGTGGATTTATTATTACATCTTGTAATGGGACTACTGACAAAAGTGAAATCGACAAAGCTGTTTTAGACCCAAACAGTTCTATTAATACTAATTTCGACGGAAAGCTTTTTAGTATTCCTTCACCAATCCAAATGTCACTTTTACTTAAAGAAGCTAACATTCCCTTTAACGAAGGTTTATTAAATCAAATAGATAAAAGTAAAAAGTACACAACTGAGCATCAACAAGCATTAAACTTGGGGATTTACGGAACTGATTTAGGTTATGCTTCAATCAACGAACAAAATGGAATTTCATTGAAATATCTTTCTGTTGTTGAAGGTTTGACATCTAAATTAGGATTAGAAGGAGCTTTTGATAAAAATTTCATGACGCGTTTTGAAAAATTCCACACGAATAAAGATTCTATCATGGGAATTATTTCAGATGCTTTTAGAAAAGGTGATAATTTCTTGAAAAATGCAAAAAGAAAATCAACTTCATCATTAATCTTAACAGGTGGCTGGATTGAATCAATGAATTTTGCTTGTAAATTAAACAGCATTAAAGAAAATCAAAACATTATCAATAGAATTGGTGAACAACAACAAACATTAACTTCTTTGATTGAAATCTTAGAAGAATACAATACAAATAATTTAAATGATGTTTTAATTGCTGATTTAACAGAATTAAAAACTATTTATGATAAAGTTGTTATTGATTACCAATTTGTTGCTCCAAAAACAAATGAAGCTAAAAAAGAAACGACTCTTCAACATACATACAAAGTAAAAGTTGACAAAGCAGTTTTAGCTGAAATTGGATCAAAAATCAGTGCAATAAGAGACAAAATAACTAACTAATATTTAAAAGCATACACGATGAAAACGATTATAAGTTCATTATTATTCATATTTGTTATTTCACAAAGTTCTTTTGCACAAGATTGTAATGATGTTGTAAAAGTATGTGAAAGATATTTGAAAGGTAAAGAAGGAAAAACTTTATTCATTTCTGATGGTCAAGTTTACACAGCTTTCTTAGATAGAGAAAAAGCTGAATTCAGAACAACTTTTTTCGGCGGTTCTAAATATAGAATTGCTGCTAGTGCTGGAAGTGAAGATGATTACGTGATTTTCACAGTGAAAGATTTAAAAGGTAATATCATTTTCACAAATAAAAATCATAAAAATTCACCATATTGGGATTTTGTAGTTCCAAATACAATTCCTGTAATTATCGAAACAGAATTAGATTTAGATAAAAAAGTGACTGGTTGTGCAGTAATGTTAATTGGTTTTAAACAATAATACGTCTGTTTCTAAATGAGTGAGCGAATTCTTCGGGCTTTAATGCAACTTTTTGCAATCATTGCAAAAGTTGATGAAGAAGATGAAAATAACTCACAAATAAAGTCTAAAAGCACCAACAGTCGTAAAATTGTAGAATCTTTTTTAAGATCTGAATTAAATTCGTCTTCAGTTGAAAAGTACTTGGTACTCTATGAAGAATTTATTTCAATCCATAAAGGGAATTTAAAAAACAAAATTGCTGAAAAGAAAAGAACTTCTGTTAATTCGGTTAAAATCTTACGTATTTGTTCTCAAATTAATGAAGAATTAACCCAAAGACAAAAAGTAATCGTTCTTTTCAGAATCTTTGAATACATTCATTCTAATGCAGAAATAACTACTCAAGAAATTGATTTTGTAACAACAGTTTCTGAGTCTTTCAACGTTTCCGAACACGAATTTAGCCTTATCAAATACATTCAAAAGAATGACTGGTCCGAAAAAATAGACGACAATGACGTTCTATATATCACTCCTACCCCATTCAATTTTGAACACGCTAAAACTTACCTAGTCGATGGATTAGATAATGAGATCAGAATACTTAGAATCAAAAGTATCAATACGCTATTCTTTCGCTATTTTGGTCAAGATGAGCTGGTAATGAATGGTCAAATTGTATCAAATGATCGTACTTACATTCTAAATCATGGTTCCTCAATAAAGACATTAAAAAGCAAAACTGTTTATTACAGTGATGTTATAACTCGTTTTCTTGAAGACAATCATTTTGAGAAAATAGTCTATTCTGTCAATCATATTGATTACAATTTTAAGAACGGTAAAAAAGGACTTCATAAAATAAATTTAAAAGAAGAATCTGGCAAATTAGTTGGAATAATGGGTGGATCCGGAACAGGTAAATCTACTTTAATCAATATTTTCAATGGAAACATAAAACCTTCAAACGGTTCTATCACCATAAATAATATTGATATTCATGCTAACAAACAGGATTTAGAAGGTGTAATTGGTTATATCAGTCAAGATGATTTATTAATTGAAGAACTTTCCGTTTTTCAAAATCTATATTTCAATACAAAATTATGTTTTGATCAACTTTCTGAATTATCAATAAACAAGAAAGTTATTGAAGTATTAAATGCAGTCGGTTTAATTGATGTAAAAGATCTTATCGTTGGTAACGTTTTGGACAAAACAATTTCAGGCGGACAACGAAAACGACTAAACATAGCTTTAGAATTGATCCGTGAACCTTCTGTTTTGTTTGTGGATGAGCCAACATCAGGACTTTCGTCGAGAGATTCTGAAAACATTATGGATTTATTAAAGGAATTGGCATTAAAAGGAAAGCTTATTTTCACTGTTATTCATCAACCATCTTCTGATATATTCAAAATGTTTGACCGCTTAATTGTTTTAGATAATGGCGGTTATCCAATTTTTGATGGTAATCCACTCGATTCAATTGTATACTTCAAAACACATATTCATCATGTAAATGCTGAAGATCGAGAATGTAACTTATGTGGAAATGTTAATCCTGAACAAATTTTTAATATTATTGACGCCAAAGTTGTTGATGAATTTGGAAATTTTACAAATACAAGAAAAACATCACCGCTTGAATGGAATGAATTATATCGTCAATATCAACACATTCTCAATAGCGAAAAATTAAATGATTCTGACGAACAATTATTACCTGTAAAAACAAATAAGCACTCCAATAAAAAAACACAATTTAAAGTGTTTTTTATACGAGATGTATTAAGCAAAATTGGGAACACTCAATACATTTTAATTAATTCACTTGTAGCGCCAACATTAGCATTAATTCTAGCACTATTTGTTCGCTATTATAAAAAGACGAGTAGCTTAAGTGAATATTCATTTTTTGAAAACGAAAATATTCCTCAATACCTTTTCATCAGTGTTATTGTTGCTTTATTTTTAGGTTTAACTGTTTCAGCAGAAGAAATCAATAAAGACAAAAAAATCCTTAAACGTGAAGAATTTTTAAATTTATCTAGAAGTAGTTATTTAGCTTCAAAAATTTCAATTCTCTTTTTAATATCAGCAATTCAAAGTTTCTTTTTTGTTCTAATCGGTAATTACATATTAGAAATTAATAATATGTTACTTCCATTTTGGTTTGTATTATTTTCGATTTCTTGTCTATCAAATTTAATGGGACTGAATATTTCAAGTGCATTTAATTCAGCTAAAGTAATATACATTGTAATTCCTTTATTGATTATTCCTCAACTGTTACTTAGCGGTGTTATTGTTAAATTTGATAAATTAAATCCAAGTATTTCAAAAACCAATGAAGTTCCATTTATAGGAAACACGATGGCTTCAAGATGGGCTTACGAAGCAATTGTAACTGAACAAGCAACTTACAATAAATTTAGTGAGAAATATTTCACCTTAAAAAAACAAAAAAGCAAAGCAGCTTGGAAAAAAGATTATTGGCTTCCTGAAATGAAAAATGCGCTAAATGCATCGAAGCAAATTTTACTTTTCAATGAAATATCTAAAGAACTGAATAATTGGGAGAATTTAAAATGTGAAAATTGCTTAGACGATTTAAAAAACATTTCGTACTTATCAAAAAATGAAAAAACACACAATACAATTGCAGAATTTCTAGAAGTATTAAACCATCAATACACTTCTGATTTTAATAAATTAAATGCTCAAATAGACAAAATAACTCTAAAAATCGGCTCTACCGAATTTGAAAAATTACAAGATGATAATGAAAATGAAAGCATTAATGAATTAGTAACGAATAAGCGAGAAGTTGATAAAATAATTTCAACAGAGGATGAATTAATACAGAAAGCAGACCCTATCTACATGAATCCTTCTGAATATTCATTTTTTAATACTCCTTTCTACAGTTCATCTAAATTTTTATTTGGTGTTGAAATTTCAACATTTTGGGCAAATTGTTTAATCCTTTGGATCATGACAATTATTACTGGAATCGCTTTATATTATAATTGGCTGAAAAAATTCATCGACTACGTTCAATATATATTCAGTAAAAATAAGGCATAAAAAAAGAGCAACTAACATTGTTAATTGCTCTTCCGAATAATATTATTTTGATTACATCAACATACCACCACAAACATTGATCGTTTGACCTGTAATATAACCAGACATATCTGATGCTAAAAACACTGTTAAATCAGCTACATCTTTTGGTGAACCACCTCTTTTTAATGGAATTGAATTTCTCCAATCTTCAACAACTTTTTGATCTAAAGCAGCCGTCATTTCAGTTTCGATAAACCCTGGAGCAATTGCATTGCAACGAATATTTCTTGAACCTAATTCTTGAGCGATAGATTTAGTAAAACCAATTAAACCAGCTTTAGATGCTGCATAATTAGATTGACCTGCATTACCACTAACACCAACTACAGAAGACATATTGATAATAGAACCTTTTCTAGCTTTCAACATTGGGCGTTGAACAGCTTTTGTTAAGTTAAATGCAGATTTAAGATTTGTATTCATTACTTCATCCCATTGTTCTTCTGTCATTCTCATTAACAAAGTATCTCTTGTAATACCAGCATTGTTTACTAAAACATCAATTGTTCCAAACTCAGCTACTACATCATCTACTAATTTAGATGCTTCGTCAAATTTTCCAGCATCAGATTTAAATCCTTTTGCAACACCACCATTAGCAGATAATTCTGTTTCTAATGCACGTGCTTTTTCTTCTGATGACAAATAAGTAAATGCCACTTTAGCACCTTGTCTTACACACTCTTCAGCAATTGATTTACCAATTCCTCTTGAAGCTCCAGTG
>JAJTEO010000035.1 GCA_021300395.1 Fluviicola sp.
TGGTGTTTTAGCTTTAATCATTCCGCAAATGCCAAAACGAATCAAAGAATGGGCTTATGCAGGTTTCGCCTTTGATTTTATCTTTGCAGCTATTAGTCATGGTGCAGTTGATGGAATAAATGGAGAAACATTTATTCCATTTATTGCTTTAACAATCTTAGGAGTTTCTTACTTCAACTACCATAAATTAAATACAGTCAACAATTAATTTCTCATAAGTATCAGAAAAAAAAACGCTTTAAGATTACTTAAAGCGTTTTTTTAAATTATACAAATCCCTTATTCGAATTACTTTTTAACCTGAGGCACCAATTGATCCAAAACTGGAAAGTATATATTCCCCATTAATATTGGATTCAAAGCGTAATATTGACATTTCACTAAATCCCCATTTTGTAATTCACACCAAAACTTATCTGTGTCTGTATTTTCTGTAACTCCAAAATCATTGACTTTCGCTAATTTCGTAGCAATTTTAAACATTCTTAATTTTGTTATTTTATGATTGGTTTCAGTCAATGTTAAAATACAGAATGGCTTACTTCTTTTAACACTATCAATCTGTTTATTCGATAATTCGTAATTTGGAATATTGAAATGGATTTTTTCATAATTTTTTAAATAACGAAAAGCCATTGCTGTATCGATTTGAGGTAACGGTTGATTTTTGTGATAAACAGCCAATTTGTTGTTTTTATTGATAACAGTAAAACTTCTGAATGGTTCTTGAACATAATTCAAATCAACTTTTGAAATTTCAGAAGGACTCAATGCAAATAAATTTGTACACATCCATTTTCTTGAATCAGCATAAAAACGAGGATCAATAATTCCATAAACTCCTTTAATTTTCATCAAAACAGGTAAATCACTTTTACCGAACTCTTCAGATTCCAATAACATTATTTGACCTAAATGATCCTGTGTCGCACTACCTAGGTACCATGTTTTTACCCATTCACCATTTTGAAAAATTTCAACTTTGGTGTTTTGAGCAATCATTGCTTTGATCGCATTTTTTCTTGAGTTTTCAGGTAAATATCCTTTAAATTCAATGTTTTTAAACGCATCTAGAATAAAAGCAACACCTTCTTGTTGTATGCAATCACCATCATTTCTCGTCCAAATTTTTCCTTTTTTAACCATTTCAAATTTATTACCAGCATGGTCTGTAATAATGATTCTATCAACGGTGTTAATGTCTTCAATGTTGAACATGATTAACTCTGTGTCAATTGTACCTTCATCAGAAGCTAAGTCATATGCAAACCAACCTAATGTTGCTATTGCAATTATTGAAACAAATAAAATGATAAGTTTTTTCATCAGACGAATTTAGTAAAGTGTGTATTTTCTTTTTCTTACATAATAAAGGACAAAGCCTAACAAAATTATTGATAAACAAGGAACCAAAATATTTATGATTTTGTAGAATCCTGCATTTGCCTTTACTTTTTCATTGTCTATTTCATGGATATCAATTTGACGACTTCTAATATCCAATACCGTATTATCACCCATCATGTAATCAACCATGTTTTGAATAAATTCTTGGTTTCCGAAATACAATGGAATACCTAATTCTGCCAATTTAGGATCTAGACGTAAATTATTAACTTTTGTCGGACGATACATAAATTGAGAAGTCATTTCATTTTTCATTGAATCATAATCATTCTCAAGAAAACGACCGTTTCCAACGGCTCCAAGTTTCTAGCAATCGGATGACTCGTAGGAGTTGCTAATACATGAAAGAACCAAGGAATCAACGAAACTTTAGCCAACGGAACAGGCTTTGGAGCACAATTCCCATCAATCACATAGTTATCGTTCAATTTTAATCCATAATCAAACAACATTTTATCCAATCCAGTAGCATAACGAACCGTATGAACCGTTCCTTTCATGTCCAACGAATCTTCGTTTAAATAAAGGGCATCCATGAAACACATCAAACGTCCACCTCTCATAACAAATTGATCGATGATGTATAAATCTTTATCAGAAAAAGGTGCTCTTGGTCGAGCAATCACTAATCCATCAACGCCATCTAATGCACCGATAGAATCATTTAAAGTCACATCTTTAATCGCATAATTCGGTGAAATTAATGCTCTAGCTCTTTGCGTTTCTGCAAACGTTAACTCTCCATGACCTTGTAAAAAAGCTATACGTTGACGTTTTTCAATGATTGAACGCTTAAACGTGCTGATTAACATGTACTCTAAATTGTTAATCGCATTTTGAACCATTTGTCCAAAGGCAGGATCATTTAAGTTATAAGGTTTCCCCGGAGGTGTTCCTGGTAATAATTGAACCGTATTGACAGTATAACCTTTGTAATCAATAACAGCTCCTGGCCAAATTAACAATTGATTTTGAGCACCATCTTTCATGTACGTAACATCCATCGGGATAATTCCTTTCCCTTTATCGTAAATAGTTTCAAAAAGTTCTTGTTGCTCTTGTTCCGTTCCTGTTAAAGGATTCACAAATTGGTATTCAATCTTTTTACCCGCAATTTGTCTAAATTCTTTTAATTTATCTTCTAAAGCATTTTTAAACAATTTCAATTCAGAAGGTAGATTTCCTGCAAGGTATATTTTAAGCGATAATCTATCCGTGAAAACAGAGTCATTTTGAAGAAATAATTCAGTCCCCTCTGAAAGCGAATAACGTTGATCTTCCGTCATATCCCAACGTTTATTTAGGAAAGAGAAGATAATGTTTACTATAATAATTCCAACGATAACAATTAATAAAAATGTCCAGTTGAAAATCCCTTTAAAGTTTTTTTTAGTCGTCGTCATTTTAAGTTTATTTTTTCAATGATTTAATGACTGTTAAAGCCGCAAATATGAACAATCCAATGATTGAAATAAAATAGAATACATCCGCTGTATCAATTACTCCTCTTTTAATTGAATCATAATGATACGTCATACCACAATACTGAATGACTGAATCGAAACTTCCCATTAAATTGAAAGACCCCATTAATGTCAATCCATCATAAAAAATCCAACACATGAACATTCCTAAAATGAAAGCTACGATTTGACTACTCGTAATTGCAGAAGCAAAAATACCAATTGCAATAAATGTTGAACCTAAAAGAATTAATCCAATGTAAGATGTAAACGTTGCTCCACTATCAATAATACCAATTGGTTTACCAAGGTAATACATTGAAATATAATAGATAATCGTTGGTATAATCGCAATCACCAACAACGTAACCCCTGCGAAATATTTTGCTAAAATGATTTGCAAATCAGAAATTGGTCTTGTGAAAAGAAGTTCAATGGTTCCAGTTCTTCTTTCCTCTGCAATTGAACGCATTGTAATTGCAGGAATTAGAATTAGAAAAATGAATGGTGAAAGATTAAAGAAAGGAATTAAATCAGCTTCTGTACCTTGTAATAGATTGGTATCTTCTGAAATTACCCAGTGAAAAAGGCCTGATGCAATCAGATAGATTAGGATAAAAACATATCCAATTATTGAACTTAAGAAACTTCTAATTTCTTTGAAATATAATGCTTTCATTTTTTAATTGACCTCGTATTTTTTAAATGTAAAATTCAACGAACTACAAAAATAAGATTTCCTAGCAAAACATCAATAAAGTAAAGTCTATATTTATCAATTAGTTTACATGTCTAAAACAAAAAAGCTGTCATGAGACAGCTTTTTTAACCTAACCAAACTAACTTGAAAATCTTTATAACGCAGGCACTACTCTGCTTGATTTTCTATACTAAACTATGAAATTTACTTTTTTACTAATTTTACTCTTGTAACTTTCTCTCCTTCAATAATTTGAATGAAATAAATTCCAGGATAAAAATTCGAAATATCAAACGTATACAAACCATTTGTATTAATCGGTTCTAAATCAACGATCTTACCTCTACTTGTTACTACATTAAAACTTGCTTTGTCCTCATTTTTAAATGAATATTTTAAAACAAAAACACCATTCGAAGGATTTGGAAACAATTCTGGAATTAAATAAACTTCTTTTTCAAGTTTAAATGAATTAACGTCAGAAAATTCATTTTTACCATTTACGGTAGATAATTTAACTCTGTAATACTGAATTCCATCTGCTAAATTTGAATCTACGTATGAATTATGATAGTAAACAGATGAATCTCTTTTTGCAATTACTGTTGAAATTTCAAACCAAAATTTTCCATCTAATGATTTTTCGATTGAAAATGACTCTACTTGATCTTCATCCATTGAAATCCAATCTAAAAAAGCGGCTTCTTCTTTTTGTTCAACTGAAAATTTCATAAAATGAATCGTTGCCTGAACTGACAAACTCGAAAATAATACTGCGAAACACAATAAAGCTTTCAAATAAATAGTAGTTGTTTTCATTCAAACGTAATTTTATGAGACAAATCTAAAACATCAATTCACCCTGAGAAAACAATTTTTCTATTTCTTAAATGAAATACAGATTAATACTATTTTCGTTATAAGTACTTCTACATAGTAAAATTATTTATCCTTAAAAATTTGGAGAATCGGAAATATTTTCGGAATCTTTGCATAGCATTTCCACAGCGGTGGAGAATATGTTTATAAAGAAGAGGTAAGAGACAGGCTCAACGATCCTCTGGCAACCAACTTAAAGTCCGTCTTTTGACGGGTTGGAAAACCGGTGCCAATTCCTGATCCCGAATATTCGGGAAAATATAAATTAATAGTATAAAAATGGAAAAAAGTACAACATTTACCGCATTTGCTTTCAATTCTCACATTGAAAAATTCAACATCTCTTTTATTTTATTGAACATTTTTTTTAGTATGTGCTGCTGCATGTAATCTAAAAACCAAATCTTTTAAACTTTCCAGAAAGTTTTCACATTACGATTTTTTGTTTAATTTAATATTAGAAACATCATGTTTTTTCAAAATACATTTTCTTCAAATACAAATACACTAACAGTGGAAAATACTTTACTTGAATTTGATTCAAATCCAATTAAGAAAACATTTGATACGCTTTTCATTACTGAATCAAATGAAACATTAAATGGCTTATCGATTACTTTTCATGCATATGGGAAATACATTCCTGGTAAATCAAAAGTGGTTTGGGCGTGTCATGCCTTAACAGGAAATTCAGATGTTTTTGATTGGTGGCCAGGTTTATTTGGTGAGAATGATTATTTCAATCCAAAGGATTACTTCATTATTTGTGCGAATGTTATTGGATCTTCATACGGTTCAACAAGTTCAGATCATAAAGATGAAAATGGAAATTTGTATTTGAATAATTTCCCAACTGTAACTCCTCGTGACATGGCTCGTGCTCATGAAATCTTAAGAACGGAACTTGGAATTGAACAAATCGACATTCTTATTGGAGCATCATTAGGTGGACAACAAGCAGTTGAATGGGCAATCGAACAACCTTCTGTTTTTAAGCAATTAATCTTAGTAGCAACCAATGCACGTCACTCTGCTTATGGAATTGCATATAATGAAACACAACGACAAGCAATTTACAACGATCCAACTTACGGAAAAGGTTCAATCGATGATGCAAAAGATGGATTAAAAGTAGCTAGAGCAATTGCAATGATTAGTTACCGCTCTTATCAAGGTTATGAAATTACTCAAACGGATGAGGATTTAAATAAAATTGATGATTTCAAAGCAAGCTCTTACCAACGTTATCAAGGACAAAAATTAGCGAATCGTTTCAATGCTTATTCATATGTAACATTAAGTAAAGCAATGGATTCACACAATGTTGGTAGAAATAGAGAATCGATTGAAGCCGCATTGGCGCAAATAACTGCTAAGACATTGGTTATTGGAATCGATAGCGACAATTTATTTCCAGTATCAGAGCAGATTTATTTAAAAGAACATATTAAAGGTGCCAAATACATTGCCATTTCATCGGCATTTGGTCACGATGGTTTTTTGGTGGAAGGACCGAAATTAAAAGAAATCATTGATGATTTTTTAGTGAATGACTTTAGGAGATTTTCTCCGACAACATTTAAACGTTGATTTAGAATGTTGGATTTTGAATTATAAATTTTGAATTTTTAAAAAGATTATGAGAAAACAATTAACGATAGGATTATTTGGATTTGGATGTGTAGGTACAGGATTGTACGAAGTTTTAAATCAATCAAATTTATTGGATGCTAAAATTAAACGCATCATTGTAAAAGACAGAACGAAGAAACGTATTATCGGTGCGGAGCATTTTGGCTATGAGGCTGCTGAAATTTTAAACGATGAAGAAATCAATTTAGTAGTTGAGTTAATCAATGACAGTAATGAAGCTTTAGCGATTGTTAGAGAAGCTTTATCAAAAGGAAAACACGTAGTTTCTGCTAATAAAAAATTAATTGCTGAACATTTAGATGAATTATTAAATCTTGCGAAAGAAAACAATGTTTCGTTTTTATACGAAGCTTCTGTTGCTGGTTCAATTCCTATCATCCGTAACTTGGAGGAATATTACAACAATGATTCTTTATCATCTGTCCAAGGTATTGTAAACGGAACAACAAATTATATATTAACACAAGCGAATTATGGTGTTTCTTATGCTGATGCATTACAAAAAGCACAAGAACTAGGTTTCGCTGAAGCTGATCCAACATTAGATGTGGATGGTTTTGATTCAAAATTTAAATTGGT
The DNA here is from genome assembly GCA_021300395.1 of Fluviicola sp. Lineage (GTDB taxonomy): Bacteria > Bacteroidota > Bacteroidia > Flavobacteriales_D > Crocinitomicaceae > CAIUKX01. Next base: position 6,682 of record JAJTEO010000035.1, read on the forward strand.
TTTATTAATCAAACATGCTTTTGGATTAACTGTTCAACCTGAGAATGTATTTAACTACGGTATTCGTCAAATCAAACCTCAAGATGTAAAATATGCATCAGAGAAAGATTACAGAATTAAATTATTCGCTAGAGCAGAAAAAATTGGAAATAAAATCGTTGGTTTCGTAGCTCCACACTTCATCAAAAAAGACCACGTTGCTTATCAAGTAGACAATGAATTCAACGCTGTAATCGTTGAAGCGTCTTTCTCTGACAGACAATTATTCTTAGGAAAAGGAGCTGGAAGTTTCCCAACTGCAAGTGCTGTATTGTCTGATATTTCAGCGTTACAATATGATTATCAATACGAATACAAGAAATCTAACACTGAGACAAAACCAGTTTATGCTGAAGATTTCTATTTAAAAATCTATTTAGCTTCTAAAGACATTCAAGCATTAAATGAAATTCCATTTTACTTCTTGGACGAAAAATTCCAAAGTTCTGGTTACAACTACCAAACTGGCTGGGTAAAATTTAGCGATTTAAGCAAATATGATTTTAACAATATTGAAAAATTATTTTTCGCTGTCCTTCCAGAATCATTTAAAGACGAAGAAGAGTTTTTAAAATTCAAAGCTGAAAATGAAGTTTTAGTAAACGAAATAGCTTAATTTTAATGTCAAATTAAAAATCGAGTTAAATAACATGCTACATTTTATTTATCTCGGTATTAAAAAAGTAATAAAATGAAAAGCCCTTTAGCTTGGTACATCGCTGGTCCATTGATCGGTTTAATTGTACCACTACTACTAATTTTAAAAGAAAAACAATTCGGAATTTCATCAAGTTATAGATACTTGGGTTCTAAATTGTTCAAGAAAGTCAATTATTTCAACTACAAAAGCGAAAGTGATGCTTGGCAATTTCAATTTGCTATCGGCCTGATTTTAGCTGGATTGATTATCCCTCAATTAATTGATGTGGAAGCGATCACTTCTTTAGAAGCGAATACTTCCTACGGTTTAATTTTTGAGAAAATTTATTCAAGCAGTAATATCCTTTTCTTTTTTATTGGAGGATTATTCGTTGGATTCGGATCAAGATATGCCAATGGATGTACAGCAGGACATTGTATTATGGGAATTTCACAATTCTCAGTAAGTTCAATTGTTTCAACTGTATGTTTTTTCATCGGTGGATTATTTGTTAGTTATATTGTTATTCCTTTTCTTTTTTAAGTATGAAATTTATTTTAACATTGATACTTGGTTTCGCATTTGGAACAGTATTATTAGCAACTCAAGCGTTTTCATGGTTTCGTATTCAACAAATGTTTCGATTTGAATCGTTTCACATGTATGGCGTATTATTTTCAGCGATTGCAACTGCTGCAATTAGTTTGATTATCATCAAAAAATTCAAAGTAAAATCGATTAATGGAAATCCAATTGAAGTGACTCCGAAAAAATTAGATTTGAAAGCGAATATTATCGGTGGTTTACTTTTTGGAATTGGTTGGGGATTAACTGGAGCTTGTTCTGCCCCACTATACATTTTAATAGGACTTCATTACAAAATTGGTATTGCCTTATTTTTAGGAGCAATGGTTGGAGTTTATTTATTTGGTATTTTTGATAGTAGAAAAAAGAATTTATAATCTAACAGTAGAATAAATGAGTTTAGAATTAAATAGAATTGAAGAGCCATTTGTATTTGAATTAAAAAACGAAGATGGTGTAGTTTGTGGAATTGATGCAAATCCTGCTATTGGAGGAAAAAATAAAGGTTTACGACCAATGGAATTGTTAGCTGGTTCTTTAGCTGGTTGCGCTTCCATCGATATTCTTTTGATTCTTAAAAAACAGAAAATAGAACCAACTCACTTTTCGATTAAAATAGACACTAAAAGAGCGGAAGGCGTACCTGCTATTTTCGAAGAAATCAAATTAACTTTTTTCGTGAATCCAGAAGTGAATGCCGAAAAATTAGATCGCGCCATCGGTTTGACTTTAGAAAAATATTGTTCTGTATCAGCCTCTTTGAAAGAAAACATTAACGTCATTTACGAGGTAAAATATATCTAAATATTATGAGAGACGAAACATTAGCTATTCGATTACAAACTGAGCGTTCTCAATACAAAGAACATTCAGTTCCATTATACATGACAAGTAGTTATGCTTTTGATGACGCTGAAGAAATGCGTGCGTTATTTGCAGATGAAAAAGAAGGAAATATTTATTCAAGATATTCAAATCCAAACGTTCAAGAATTCATTGATAAAATTTGTGCGTTTGAAAAAGCAGAAGCTGGATGGGCAACTGCAACTGGAATGGCTGCAGTATTTACTTTATTTGGTTCTTTATTAAGCGCAGGAGATCACATTGTTTCTTGTCGTTCAGTTTTCGGTTCAACACACCGATTATTGGTTGATATTTTCCCAAAATGGAATATTTCTTCTACTTATGTCGATTTCGATGATTACGATGGCTTTGAAAATGCGATTCAAGAAAACACAAAATTTGTTTACATTGAAACACCTTCAAATCCAGGTTTAGATATAATTGACTTAGAACGATTAGCAGCAATCTGTAAAAAGAAAAATGTTTTATTCGTTGTAGACAATTGCTTTGCAACACCAATCTTACAACAACCTTTGACTTTTGGAGCAGATGTTACGATTCATTCTGCAACGAAATACATTGATGGACAAGGAAGAACTTTAGGAGGAGTAATTGTTGGATCAAACGAAATCATTAAACAAGTGGAAGCTTTTGCTCGTCACACTGGACCTGCAATGAGTCCTTTTAATGCATGGATTCTTTCAAAATCAATTGAAACATTGCCTTTACGCATGGAGAAACATTCTCAAAATGCCTTGGAAATTGCTAAAAGATTGGAAAGTAATGACAAAGCTAAATGGGTAAAATATCCGTTATTGGAAAGTCATCCTCAATTTGAAATTGCTAAAAAACAAATGAAATTGGGTGGTGGAATTGTTTCTTTTGAAATCAAAGGAGGCTTGGAAGCTGGAAGAAATTTCTTAGATAAATTAAAACTGTTCTCTTTAACAGCTAATCTTGGAGACACGAGAAGTATTGCTACTCATCCTGCATCAACAACACATTCAAAATTAACACCCGAACAACGCTTAGATGTTGGTATTTCAGATGGATTAATTCGACTTTCTATTGGATTAGAACATATTGAAGATATTTGGGAAGATATTTTGCAAGCGCTATAAAAATGTAAAAAATCCTTTTCTATTGAAGAGGATTTTTTTTTTAATTTATACAGTTTGGTTATTTCAAAAATCATTATTTTTACCCACATGTTTAAATGGCTTTTCTTCCTATCAATCAGCTCGCTGTTGATCGCTTGTTCTCTAAATTCAGAACAGGAAAGACAATTGAACAAATCTTTTTCAAATTATTTAAATGCTAGAAATTCTGGATCAATTCTAGAATACACATCGCTTATTTACCCAGAATTAATTCGAGACTGGAAAACAAGTGGAGTAGATACTTTAAAAGAAAAAGTGAAATTAAAAACAGATACAACTGAATTGAAACAGTATGATAATCCGTTCATAATTCTAACCAAAAAAGAAAATAAATCCATCCAAATCAAATATCAATTGGATTGTTATCAAAACGAATATACATCATCCGAAAAAACAAAAGTGAACCTTTATGCAATATCAGATGACGAAGGAAAATCCTGGTTCTTTATGGATGAAAAAGATTATTTAAACCCTCAATCGTGTAAAAAACTGAAGCGACTCATTCAGTAGTGAAGTAATTTATGAAAACAAATATTGCCTCCATCCTATTTCTAATAATTCAATTGCCACTATTTGCACAAAACTGGCAACCTATGGGAACACGCTCAAATTCGTTAGCAAATTCCTCTGTTTCCATTTCAGATGTTTGGGCTTACCACAACAATCCAGGTGCACTTGGAAATCTAAAAAAGACTTCTTTCGGCTTATCTTATGAAAATCGTTATTTATTAAAAGAAACTCAATTTCAAGGATTTTGCTTTGCTTCGCCAATTAAAATAGGTGTTATATCAGTCGGTGGACAATTTTATGGAAGTGATAATTTAAAAACGTATCGAGCAGGTTTTGGATATAGTTTAAAATTAACAGACTACTTAGCTGCTGGTGTTCAATTAAATTCACTTGGAATTCGACTTCCATCCTACTATGGATCTAAAAATTCAATAACTGCTGAAATTGGTATACAAGCTTTTATTAATGAAAATTGGTCAATCGGTTTTAGTACGTTTAATATTACTAATTCAAAATTAGCAAGCTTTCAAAATGAACAGTTTTCAACCGTTATGCGTTTAGGAACTGCTTATAAAATTTCGAAGAATGTTCAACTTTTCCTTCAGGCTGATAAATCGATCCTTCATAAAATTCAATTCAAAACAGCATTCGAATACAACTCAAAAGAGAAGTTCTTTTTCCGAGGAGGAATTTCAACGCAACCACTTTTCATCAGTTTTGGATTTGGTTATCATTTCAAAAAAATGGATTTGAATCTCGGAAGTTCATACCAACAAATTTTAGGATGGTGTCCATCATTTACATTGAATTTCGAATTGAACAAAAAGCAAAATGAAAGTAATTAATCTAATCGCATTTGTTATTTTTCTTGCTTCATTCAATTTCATTTATGGTCAAGAAAAGTCTGAAATCATCCAACAACGGATAGAATTTTTAGCTGAACAGAACGAAAATGAAGATATTGACCTTACGGCAACAATGGATGCTTTGAATTATTATTTTGAACACCCCATAAACTTAAATCAAACAACTGAAGATGAATTAAATGAACTCGGTATACTAACTCAATTTCAAGTACAAGATTTATTATTACATTTAAAGAAAAATGGTAAATTAATTACGATTTATGAACTTCAAACGTTAAGATATTGGGATCAAACAACCATCCAAATGATTCTTCCTTTTGTGACGGTCGATGAAAAAATCGAACAAGTAAATTTGAATCTAAAAGAAATTTTAAAGTACGGAAATTTTGAAATGTACAACCGCTATCAACTCATCCCTGAAAAAAAACAGGGTTATATCGATTCAACTTCAAATGGAAATTATCAAGGAAATGCGAACCATTATTATTCACGATTGAGGTATTCTTATCGAACAAATTTAAGTTTAGGATTCACCGCAGATAAAGATCCAGGCGAACCATTTTTTCAAGGAGTAAACAAACAAGGATATGATTTTTATTCAGTACATGCCTATTATAGAGGCGGAAAATATTTGAAAGGAATTGTCATTGGTGATTATCACATCGGTTTGGGACAAGGTTTATTAATTTGGACGAATTATGCTTTTGGTAAAACAGCAGATGTGACCAACATCAAGAAAACAGCAAATTCTTTCAAACCATATACTTCAGCAGATGAAAACCAATTTTTAAGGGGATTTGCAATTGACTTGGGATATAAAAATTTCACTTGGACTAATTTCGGTTCTATCAAAAAAATGGATGCAACCGTTCAAGCGGATTCAACAAATAATTTAAGTTTTTACAGTTCTATTCAAGCAACAGGTTTACATCGAACCACAACAGAAATCGAACGCAAAAATTCAGCTATTGAAAAAATAGTAGGTTCTTCTTTAAGCTACAAAAACAGAAATTTCAAAATTGGAGTGAATACTCTTTATCAGGGTTATGACAAAGTCTATTCAAAAGATTTTCAAACCTATAATCAATTTGATTTCCGAGGAAAAGAGATGATTAATATCAGTGCCGATTACAATTGGGCATTTAAAAATTTAAATTTCTTCGGAGAGCTAGCGCACAATTCCTTTTCAAATGGAATCGCGCAACTTCATGGCGTTTTAATAGCGATTGATTCTAGAGCAAGCTTCTCCATAATCTACAGAAATTATGCGAAAAATTATCAAAGTTTTTATTCCAATGCTTTCGCTGATGCTACAAAAACTCAAAACGAAAAAGGAATTTATGTTGGTACTAAAATCAAATTAAACTCCAATTGGTTGATCAATTCATACGCTGATTTATTTTCTTCCCCATGGTTAAAATATCAAGTAGATGCTCCTTCAGTTGGTCATGATTTATTTTCTCAAATAACTTACAAACCTTCAAAAAAGTTAGAGATTTATGGTCGCATAAGAGAACAAAATCATCAGAAAAACAGTCGTTACTCCGATGGTTCTATATCAAACCTAGACGATAATATCCAACGCAATATTCGATTAAATTTGAATTATCAAGTTTCTGAAAACATCACTTTAAAAAGTAGAATTGAATATGTTACATTAGAAGGAAAATCAAAGACTGTTGAATCAGGCTCATTAATGACACAAGATTTATTCTACAAACCTAAAAAGTTACCATTTGATCTAATTTTTCGATACGCTTTATTTCAAACTGATAGTTATGATACCCGAATCTACAGTTATGAATCGAATGCTCAAAATGTATTTTCGATTCCAGCTTACTACGACAAAGGTTCTAAGTTTTATATTTTGATTCGAACCACCTTTTTACGTCATTTTGATTTATGGATTCGTTATGGAAAGACTGTTTATGTCGATCAAAATGAAATCGGAAGTGGTAATGAATCAATTTTAGGTAATCAAAAAAGCGACTTAACATTCCAATTAAGACTAAGACTGTAACTCCAATAATCTACACTTATATCATTTTTTTCAACGCTTACACTCAAAATAACTCGATTCGAAGAAATTCTATCAAAATTAACAGTCCAATAATGCATCGTATTCAAGGCTAAAAAGAAAGCAACTGCAAATTATCTCTTCTCGTTATTGATTCACAAATTAAAAATATAAAGTAATGAGAAAAAAATTAACTTCAGCTTTAGCAATAGGAGCCTTTCTAATGCTTGCTAATAATTCAAATGCGACTATTGTTTACACAAACATTACCGATACACCTTTACCAACAGATGGTTCGAATTTTGATATTAACATGGACAATTCTGGGGTAGCTGAATTTTCATTCACAGATATGATGGGACCATATATCACTTTTGAAACGAATAATCATTTAGCCACGGTGAGTGACATCAATACAGGTCAAGGTTGGGATGTTGTAAAAGGATTTACACTTGGAACGACAATCAATGCCAATTCAGGATATTACGATCAAGGAGATGGCTTTATTGCTCCTGATTTTGCAACAGGATATTACACTTTCCCAACAAATGTTGACACTTATTTAGCATGTAAATTTAATATTGGTGCTTCGACTTATTACGGATGGATTAGAGTAAATTGGAACGGTACAACTCTTGTTTTCAAAGATTATGCATATCAAAACACAGCGAATACTTCTATCAATGCAGGAGACATGTCAACTGGAGGAAGTACAAATGGAATTTCTTCAATTGAGAAAAATGATTTTGAAGTTTATCCGAATCCATTTTCAACTGAGATAAATTTTAAAATTACAGATAAAAACTCTATTTCTTCTGTTTCGATTTTAGCTATAGACGGAACGATTATTGAGCAAATAAAATTGAATGAAATGGATCAAAAAACAAATTTATCACACCTCACTAGCGGTAGTTACTTTATTCTTTTTGAAATGAAAAACGGTGAAAATCAGATTCAAAAAATAATTAAAAATTAATCTTTAAACTTCAAAACTATTTCTAAAAGTCTCAATCATTTTTGAGGCTTTTTTTTGTTCCTATATGAACAACCAATTGTGAATGAAACTATAATTATTTCTGTTAATCAATAAATAATTGTATCTATATTTGTTTATCGAATATAAATTTAAGAAAGAAGATGAATTTCATACTCTCAAGTACAACACTTTTACGTCATTTACAAAGCATTTCAGGTGTTTTAGCAACTAGCAATACCTTACCAATTTTAGATAACTTTTTATTTGAAATTGAAGATGGGCAATTAACAGTTTCTGCTTCAGATCTTGAAACAACAATGAGAACAACGTTAGAAGTTGAATCAAAAGATGGAGGAAAAATTGCTATTCCTGCAAAATTGTTGCTTGAAGTTCTTAAAAACTTACCAGATCAACCGTGTACTTTTATCGTAGACATGAACAATTTCGGAATTGAAATTG
>JAJTEO010000036.1 GCA_021300395.1 Fluviicola sp.
AACAGCAAAACCGTTATAATTAGCATAAAATGGTTCAGGGATAATAATTTCATCACCTAAATCACATGTTGTCATGAAACCAAAAATTAATGCTTCAGAACCACCTGTTGTGATTAAGATATCTTCTGCATTTACATTGATACCTGTTTTTTGGTAATAAGCCGCTAAATTTGTTCTATACGATTCAAAACCTGCAGAGTGACTATATTCAATCACCGTACGATCCATATTTTTAATAGCATTCAATGCTACTTCTGGCGTTTCAATATCAGGTTGACCAATATTTAAATGGTAAACAATTTTACCTTGTTTTTTAGCTGTTTCTGCATAAGGTACCAATTTACGTATTGGTGAAGCAGGCATATCGTTCGCTTTTGTAGAAATTTTTGGCATATTCTCTTTAATTTTAAAGCAAATTTAAAGAGAAAGTTGCAATTCTCTCAATCTATTTTAAGTTCTTTTTAAAAAAGACGTTGAAAGTTTATTATTTAACAACTTAAAGAATATGAATTTCAATTTTACATTGAATAATTTATTTCTCAAAACCTTCAAAACTAAAATAATCACTTACTTTTGTCTCGAATAAATTTCAACAAAATGATCCGAAATCTAATATTCATTTCAATTATATTATTTGTTTTCATTTCCTGTAAAAACAAATCTGATAAGTCTTCTAGCCCAGCTCATGAATTAAAATTATCGGATTCTCTTGAGAACATTGAAAATCAAATAAAAAATCTAGATCTCTCTGAAAAATTATTTAAAAATTTCAATTTAGTTGATATTCAACAAATAAATAAATCTATAAAAGTTGATTTGAAATATGCTACTTCAGACAATTTCATGAAAATAAAATTGTACGATAAATTATCGAAAGCTTATTTACAAAAAGATGTTGCCGAACGCCTTTCGAAATGTCAAGACTTTTTAACTTCAATCGATTCAAAATTATATTTACTGATTTATGATGCTGTTCGACCTTTAAGTACGCAACAGAAAATGTGGGATGCATTGGACACGATTCCATTTCAAGATCGTACGAAATTTGTTTCTAATCCTGAAAATGGAAGTGTACACAATTATGGTGCTGCAGTTGATTTAACCATTTGTAATTCAAAAGGTGAACCTTTAGATATGGGGGCCGGTTATGATGATATTCGCAAAATAGCTTACCCAAGTTTGGAAGATCAATTTTTAGCTTCAGGCGAGCTTACGATTGAACAAATAGAAAATAGAAAATTACTTCGAAAAGTTATGACTTCTCAAGGTTTTATTAATATTCCTTCTGAATGGTGGCATTTTAACGCATGCCGAAGAGATGAAGCCAAAAGAAAATACCCTCAATTACTAGAAGAATAATGAATTTTCTTTAATCAGATTAGAATTAAAAAAAGAATGTAAATTATGATAAATGGAAAATAAGTAATTCAAAAAAATTCTATTTTTGTTTTAATGAAACTATATTTTAAATTGTTTTTTCTAGTACTTGCTTTCCACTCAATAAGTTTGAGTCAAAGCATAATTGAAGATACAGTTATAAATAGAAAATCATTCGAAACTTCTTTCACAGCAACAAAACCTAAAATTGATGGAGACATCTCTGATGATGTTTGGCAGAAAGCAAAACCTTATTCTGATTTCCGTCAAAACTTTCCGAATTATGATGTTCCAGCAAGTCAACAGACTGAAGTTAGAGTAATTTATGACAATTCCTCTATTTACATTGCTGCTAAGATGTTTGATACGCATCCTGATAGTATCGCTCGACAATTAGGCTCTAGAGATAATGATTTATATGCCGATCAATTTCGTTTGGTAATTGATACCTATAACAAACAACAAGATGCTTTTGATTTTACTGTTTACGCTTCAGGTGTACAAGTAGATAGTCGTTTTTCAGATGGAAACTATAATGCCGTTTGGGAAAGTAAAGTTAAAATCGATGAAGACGGTTGGACAGCTGAAATTAGAATCCCCTACTCGGCAATTCGTTTTCCGGTTGCTGATGAACACTTATGGGGAATTCAATTTACAAGAAAAATAGCTCGAAATGGTGAATTCCTTCAATGGGCTTTAACTCCAAGAGGCGTAAATAATCCATTAAAATATTGGGGAGAATTGACAGGTCTTCATCACATTAAAGCACCTATTCGGTTATCACTTACACCTTTTGTTACAGGTATAACAAGTCATTATCCATATAATACTCCTGGACAAAGTGATTTTTCACAACGTTTAGCTGGTGGAATGGATTTAAAATATGGCTTAAATGATTCATATACATTGGATGTAAGTCTACTTCCCGATTTCACACAAGTTCAAAGTGATAATTTGGTAAAAAATTTAGGCGCGTTTAAACAACAATATGATGAACAACGTCCTTTCTTTCAAGAAAATACAGATTTATTTAACAAAGGTGGCTTGTTTTATTCTAGAAGAATTGGAGGTTTACCTACAAGACATTATGATGTTGAAAATAATTTAAACGCAGGGGAAACAATTATTTCAAATCCCAATTCTACAAAACTGTTGAATATTGCCAAAGTTTCCGGTAGATCAAGTAAAGGTTTAGGTATCGGTGTTTTGAATGCAGTTCTGGACAATACATACGCAACCATAAAAGATTCTCTTGGCAATACTCGAAAAGAATTAGTCGAACCATTTTCTAATTACAACATCACAGTATTAGATAAACAATTGAAAAATAGTTCAAACGTGTATTTTATTAACACAAATGTTTATCGAGCTCAAAATTATGAATTAGCAAATACTACAGGAATTGGAGGACAATTAAACAACAATAAAAACACCTATTATATTGCAGGGAACGGAGTAATGACAAATGTATTCGACATGGATACTTCAAAAAATCGTTACAAGGATAATTATGGTTTTCTATATTTTTTAGCTGGTGGAAAAAGTAGTGGAAAGTTTACATTTAATATTAGCTCATCAGGAATTAGTCCAACATTCAATAATAATAATTTAGGAATAACTCAAGAAGTAAATTTTATAAGTAATTCAATTGATGGAAATTACAATCAATTTCTACCTTTCAAAAACTTTGTAAATGGTGGTTTTGGAGGAGGAATAAACCACATCATCAATTATAGTACACATACCTTTAATCAAATGCGTTTTTTTGCGAACGGTTATTTAACTTTCAAAAATTTCTCATCCATCAATCTTGATGCAGCTACTTCACCATGGGGGGAAATCGATTATTATGAACCTCGAGTTGATGGTCGCTATTTTCATAGAACAAAAAACTTTTATGCGAATGTTAATTACAGCTCGGATTATCGAAAAAAGTTTACTTACAATGCCTATTTTTGGGGAGGATCTACAGGTTTAGTTTCAGAAACGATTGGCTACAACCCATTTTTCGGAATCGGTTGTGGACCAAAAATGAGACTTTCAAATAAATTAACTATCGCAGCAAATGCATCTTATTCAGAAGACAATAAAGATCGTGGTTGGGTTAGAGGTCATTATGGTAGTTTCCATAATCTTTCAGATAAAGGTGAATTATTGGATGATACACAATACGCAGAAAACCATGATTTCAATTTCAATGCAATTAATGTGAACATGCTTTTTGAATGGCAATTTGCACCTGGAAGTTTTGCAACGCTTTCATGGAAAAACAATATCAATAGTGATAGTCAAACTATTATTAATCCATTTGATAAAAACTTTAAATCAACTTTTACTTCAAGTCAACTAAATACTTTATCACTAAGAGTGATTTACTTTTTTGATGTCCTTTATTTGAGAAAGAAGCAGGTGGTGAATAAAGTTTAGGAGAATTAAATTTTTATATCAGTTTTGTTTTTCCAAAATTAATACATACCTTTAACGTTAGTAACGCAAAACGTCTTTAATGATTAAAGAATTTGGGGATAAAGAATCTGAAAAAATTTGGAATGGTTTAAGTTCAAAAAAATTACCTATTGACATACAAAATGTAGCAAGAAGAAAATTGAGAATGATTAACAATTCAAATGATATTAATGATTTAAGAATTCCTCCGGCAAATAGATTAGAGAAACTAAAAGGAAATCTTTCAAATTATTACAGTATTCGAATAAATAATCAATGGAGAATAATTTTTATTTGGGAGAATAACGATGCTTATGATATTAAAATAGTTGATTATCATTAAATTAATTTAAAATGGAAAAATTAAACAATGTACATCCTGGAGAAATTTTATTAGAAGAATTTTTAATTCCTCTTGAAATTACTGCTTATAGACTTGCGAAAGAAACGTATATCCCTCAAACAAGAATATCTGAAATAATAAAAGGTAATAGAAGAATTACAGCAGATACAGCTTTACGATTCTCAAAATATTTTGGAACAAGTGCTAAATTTTGGCTAGGTCTTCAAGATGATTACGATCTTGAAGAAGAAACAACAAATAAAGAAAATGAATTAAATAACATTAAACCTATGAATACGAACGCAGCTTAATTTTTTTATAAGCTATTTCAAAGCTCCTTCTTTCAACGAACAAGTAGAAATAAATACTTTTTCAACTCCTAATTTTTCGATGATCCATTGCACTTTCACAGCTGCAATTGGTGCCATTTTCTTTCTAATAGCGATTATTCGTTCATTTGTATCTCGTTGTGCTTCTGATGAAAGTATAATTTCTTCAATCACTTGAATAAAACGCTCGAAAGGTAATTCAATCATCGCCACTTCATCTTTGATATCTTGATCATGAACCATTTCGTAGAATGTCTCAAACGTTCCTGAAGCTCCAATTAATATTTTTTCTTTTTTCCCTTCGAAATAATTACCCGCTTTTTCATCTAACCAATTTTTTACTATAGCAATATCCTCTTTCCTCATTGGATCAGAAAAAGTAAACTCCTGAAATATGCGCAATAATCCAATATTTAAACTAACTAGATTTGAAATTCCATTTTTATCAGCAAAAATGAATTCTGTACTTCCTCCTCCGATATCCATGATTACAGCTGGTTCACTGAAATCATAAGACCAACTTACTCCTTTGTAAATCAACTCAGCTTCAATTTCACCTGTAATGACTTTTATTTCAATTCCTGTTGCTTCTTTTACAGCAGTTATAAAATCATTTGAATTTTCAGCATCCCTAATTGCCGATGTACCAAACGCATTGATACGTTCTACTTTAAATTCAATACATTTATTTTTGAAATTCTCTAAACATGCTAATCCTCTTTCAAATGCATCTGGAGCAATTACTCGTTTATTAATCCCTCCCATTCCAATCGAAACTCCTTCTTTTGCCGAGTGTAAAATTTCAAAATGGTCATCAATTACATCAGCAATTAATAAATTAAATGTATTTGTTCCTAAATCAATTACTGCTACGTTCATATCAAGATTTTTTAACCCATTGAAAAATTTGTTTCAATCGAATTCTGTGACCAAATTGTAAGATTCCATTTGAATATAAACGACCAGCTAAATTCAAAACTAAAAATGTTGAAATAATTAATATCAATAATGACAAATACATTTCATACGCATGACCTGGTGCATAACCTTGTGCTAATTTTACCATTACTACTACAGGAGCTGTAAATGGTAAATAATGAAATAACTGAGCCAATGGTCCTTCTGGATTTTCAAGCACATAATATCCACCATACAATGCGAAAATCAGTAAAAAGATAAGTGGTAACACGAATTGTTGACCATCATTTTCTGAACCAGTTGTTGCACCAATTGCAGCAAATAAAGCTCCATAAAAGAAATAACCAACGATAAAAAACAATACAAAATAAACGGTCATCGTTGTGAAATTGATTCTTTCATAGATCAATTGTACAAATTGATTGTACTCTTTTGCTGTAAAAAATTGTTCTTGATATGTTTGATTTTGAACTTCAGCAGTCATTTGAGTAATATTCAAATTTGTTGCTTCTAACATGTTAGGGAATAAAGTCTCTCTCATGAAATACAAACCAAAACCAATAACAATTAACCAAATTAGAAATTGAAAAATCGCAGTCAAACCAACACCAATAATTTTCCCTAACATCAATTGATTTGGAGTAACGCTTCCCAATAATACTTCAACAATACGATTACTTTTTTCTGTCGAAACGCTTCTTAAAATCGTCATTCCAAATAAGAAAATAAAGACGAAAATCATTGCTCCATAAAAGAACCCTACCCAACCTCTCATGTCAGAAGATTCATCTTTCGGATCGTAAACGTTTTTATAACTCAATGAAATTGGCTGTTTTATCTTTCTAAATTCAGAAAGTTTTAATTTAGTAAATTGAGAAACCAATACTTCTTCCAATCTTCGTTCAAATTGATACTGAACTCTAATTTGCATTTTCATCGAAGGCTTTTCTCTGTAAAAAACAAAACCTGTTTTATTAGACAATACTTTGTTATTTACTTCTAACATCGCATCAAATTTCTGATACTTTTTAGCTGCCGCGAATTCTTCTATTTCTATGTATCCATCTGCAAAAGAATAATCAATCGCCTTGTCTTCATGTGCCATGATTTTGTTTTCCATAATACCTGCTGGATCAACAATCAACACATTCCAATGTTGCTTCGATTGACCTTCAATAGAAAACAAAACATATACTAAAGCTAAAATTGTTATCGGACCAAATATCGACAACAAAAGAAATGAACGTGTTCCAAGTCGCTCTTTCCATTCTCTTAATGCAATTAACCAACTATTTCTCATGCTATTTCTTTGTTATTATTTGAAACTAAATCAATAAATACTTCCTGCATTGTCGGTGTAACTTCCCAAGCGGCTTCCATGTTTACCTGTCCAACCAATGCTCTTAATAAATCATCAAATTTGTTATCGCCTCTCATAGAAACTCGAACAATAAAACGATCATCGCTTAAAACTTCTTTATCGACAATTTCAAAACCAGTCCACAAAGCATTGACAAAACCTAACATATTTCCTTTGAATTTAATAGCGTACAAGCCACTTTTACGTTCATCTTGTAAAGCAGTAATTGAATTCTCTGCAATTTTTTTAGACGAATTAATCAAAGCAACACGATCACACATTTCTTCAACGCTTTTCATATTATGAGAAGACAAAATGATTGTTTTTCCTTTCGCTTTCATTTCAATCAATTCTTGTTTGATTAATTCCACATTCAAAGGATCAAAACCACTAAAAGGCTCATCTAAAATCAATAACGAAGGATTGTGTAAAACAGTATAAATGAATTGAACCTTTTGTGCCATCCCTTTCGACAACTCTTCAATTCTTTTCTTTCTCCATGCTTGAATTTCAAATTTATCCAACCAATAATTCAAAGTTGTTTGAATATCTCTTTTTGACAATCCCCTCAATTGACCAAGAAATATTGCTTGATCTTCAACGGTCATCGTACGATACAAACCTCTTTCTTCAGGTAAATAGCCAATATTCGCTAAATGTTTTTGAGAAAGGATATCTCCATCAATGAAAACAGAACCTTTATCTGGTTCTATTATTCGATTGACAATTCTTATTAAAGTAGTTTTCCCAGCTCCATTTGGACCAAGTAAACCATATATTTCTCCTTTGTTTACGGATAACGAAACATCATCCAAGGCAATTTTTCGATAAAATGATTTCGAAATATTTCGGACTTCTAACATCTTTTTTTCCATAACATCGAAGATAAGTTTAAATTAAGTAGCGTTTTGAATGAGTTTAATTACTTGTTCATTGTTGATTGTTAATTTCTGTTTGAGATAATCTAACTTATTAATCAAGAAATATATAATGAACTTAATATTTTTTGAACCATTTAGGAATACAAGGCAGCTAGATACAAAATGAGCATTATCTTTTAATTATCAACTTTCAACTATTCATTTTAAATAAGACAATTGATTCAAAAAACAAAAAATATGAATTAAATTCGCAACAAGATGGAAGAGCAAAAATATATTGATTTAAAAAAAATGATTGCAAGTAAGAATCCAAAGCTATTAAAATGGCTACCTGGATTTATTTTGAATTATTTAATTAGAATCATCCATCAAGAAGAAATCAATGATTTTTTAAGAAGAAATCATCATTTACAAAACATCGATTTTTGCATTCAAGTAGTTAAAGAATTTGAAATTGATGTTGATTTTGTTGGACTTGAGAATATTCCTAAGGAAGGTAAAATTGTTTTAGCTTCAAATCACCCACTTGGAGGAATGGATGCAATGGCATTAGTTGCTGGTTTAAAAGGTCATAGAGAAGATATCAAATTTGTTGTGAATGATTTACTTTTGAATTTGGTAAGTTTAAGAGGCATTTTCCTTGGAATAAATAAACATGGAAGAAACGGTGCTACCATGAAAGAACAATTACATGAATTATTTTCAAGCGATCAATGTATTTGCATTTTCCCTGCTGGATTAGTTAGCCGTAAAATTGATGGACAAGTAATTGATTTAGAATGGAAAAAATCATTTATCCCTTTATCTAAAGAATATAATAGAACAATTGTACCTGTTTTTATTGATGGAAAATTATCCAACTTCTTTTATCGACTTTCAAATTTCAGATCAAAAATAGGAATAAAAGCTAACATTGAAATGTTGTATCTTTCAAATGAAATGTTTAAATTGCGTAAGAAGAAATTGAAGATTACGATTGGAAAGCCAATCTTAGCAAGTGAACTTCCAAAAGATAAATCGGATAAAGCATTAGCTCAATATATTAAAGACATCGTCTATAATTTAAAATAACATTACAACAAAACGATATGAGTTTACAAAAAGAAATCATTGCACCAATTGATAAATCAATTTTAAAAAAAGAATTGTCAAGTGATCGTTATATTCGTAAAACGAGAAAAGGTGACAATGAAATTTATATTGTAAATCAACACAATGCTCCAAATGTTGTATTAGAAATTGGCCGTTTAAGAGAAGTGACTTTTAGAGCTTCTGGAGGAGGAACAGGCGAATCAATCGACTTAGATGAATTTGACGTAAATGATATTTGCTACGATCAATTAATCGTTTGGTCACCAGAAGATGAAGAAATTGTTGGTGGCTATCGTTTTATTAAATGTATAGATACTCTTTCTTCTAATAAAGATGAAATTTTACTTTCTACAAGTCACTATTTTGATTTTTCTGAAAAGTTCATAAAAGAATATTTACCGTTAACAATAGAATTAGGAAGAAGCTGGGTTCAACCAAATTTTCAACCAGCAGTGAATCCGAGAAAAGGTTTATTTGCTTTGGACAATATTTGGGATGGATTAGGGGCAATTGTTGTTAGTAATCCACATATTAAATATTTCTTTGGTAAAGTAACAATGTACCCAAATTATGATCGTGAAAGTCGTGATTTATTATTACACTTTATGCACCATTACTTTCCTGATAATGAAAATTTAATGACTCCTTTTCAACCTTTAGTTCAAGATTACAATAGAGATGAAGCTGAACAAATGCTTCAAGGACTTGAATTTAAAGATGGTTTTAAAGTGTTAAACAACTACGTTCGAAATAGAGGGGAAAATGTTCCACCACTTGTAAATATTTACATGCATTTGTCTCCAACAATGAAAACATTTGGAACAGCTGTAAATCCAGAATTCGGAAATGTTGAAGAAACAGGAATCCTAGTTACCATTCCAGATATCTATTTAGAAAAGAAAGAAAGACACATGACTTTTTAATATTAAAAAGCTGCTGTCAATAAATCCAACATTTCTGGTTTTCTACTTGCAGGTAATGAAATAGCTGAATTCGTTTTTTCTTCTATATAAATTCCATCCGAATGGTTTATAAATCCATTTACTGAAGCTTTTGGAGCTGAAGCAACACTCATTTCTGCAACAGAATTCAATTCTGAAATTCCCTCAGCATCTTTGTTTTCAGCTGCAATTTCAGCTATCGCAAAATCGTCTTGACTTGTTGGTTCGATAATGCTTTCTGAAAGTTCATAGTTTACAACTTCATCAGAAACAATCGGTGGAACGAAGTTAATTTCACTTTGAGGTATTCCTTTTTCAACTTCAGATTGAATTTCATTCTTCTTGCTTTTCATTTCAGGAATTTCAGCTTTATTAAGTTCAGCCATTTGTTTTGGTTGAATTTCAGATAATTTCTCATTGAACAAAGGGTAGGCTAAAAACAGTACTGCCAATACCGCAGCAATTTGAACCAACGGACGTCTAATAAAAATTTTATCTTGAGGATACAACGTCTTAATTGGAGTTGAATACCAAATTCCTTTTGAATGCGTTTTTTCAAACAATTCATCTAAATTTCTTTTCGTAGAAACTTTTGTTTTCAATGAATTTTCTGAATTCATCAATTCAATTTCAGAATAAAGCATTTTCAGTTGATTGAATTCTTCTTCTGAAGAACACCATTCTTTCAGTTGTTCTTTTTCAGTTGAAGTTAATTCTTCAAACGCTTTTTGGATAATTATATGTTCTAATTCTTTTTCCATATCTCAACGATTCATCATTGGATTAAATTCTTTTAATAAGTCCGCCAATTGTTTAGTTGCATAAAACAATCTAGACTTTACAGTTCCTTCATTTAGATCTAAAATCTCAGCTATTTCTTTTATCGAAAGTCCATCTTCATGTCTTAAAGAAAACACCTCTCGATGTTTACTATCAAGCTGTTGAATAGATTCATTATACGTGTTTTGAAAAATAGATTCATGCGTTTCTTTCAAAACATCATGTTGAGCTATCACATTTACATGATCAATTCCATTTGTTGTATTTTTTCGAACTTCTTGTTTTTTATATTCGTTTTTACACATGTTATTTGCAACAGAGTACACCCACGTTTTAAAAGTTCGTGAAGCATCAAATAATTCAGGTTTTTGAATGATTTTCGCAAATAAATCGTGAACAAAATCTTCTGCCTTTTCTCTATCTTTCCAAAGTAGACGTGTAAAATACCGTAATAAAGCATCCGCATAGCGAGCATACAATTCGTCAAATGCCTTCTTCTCCCCTTTAGAGATTGAAAGCATTAACTCCTCGTCACTAGACTTTTTATATGACGGTTTAAAAAACAGCATCAATATTTTTTCTTGATTTTCTGAACCTGTTCGTACTTTTTACTTTGAATAGAAATCCTATCTATTTCTTTGTCAATCTCTTTTACTTTCTGATTTTCCTTTTGATTAATGTATACATCTCTCAATTGCAACAACATTAATAAGTAATTAGAAGACAATGACTTCGCTTTCTCTGTTTGTGCTGAATTAGTAATTTTCTTTTCCAACACTTCATTCCACAAATATTCATTTTTGTAATAATTATTGAAACTTTGAGAATGAAACTCAAATACTAATCCAACAACATATAACTGTTCTTGAATCGATTGAAAGTATTCTTTTGGAGTTGTTAATGAAATAGAAATCAGTTTGATTTCATTGTCAGCAGTGAATTTCTTTAAATAATTTACATCAATCAGCTTTGAATTTTGAATAAAATATCCTTTTGATTTTAAATTACTTTTATACGCTTCACTTTGCAAGAAATCTAACGAAATCAGTGTTACATCTGTTCTTAAGTTTTCATTCAATTGTAAATACAAACAACCATACGAATCATCAACTCCATGCGTAATTAACGTTCCTTTTTCTTGAACAGACAACAATATATCTTTGGAATATTGAATGGTTTCGGATGAAATTCGATTCGATTTTACCAATAAATTTAAAAATTCTAATGTTTTTGAGCTATTCCCTGTTATCCAATAATAAGCTGCCATTTGTAGCTGTACTTCTTGATTATAAGGTTGTAATTGATAAGCTTTTTGAAGTGAACTAAATCTTGAAACATCATAATTACCAGCAACATAATTATAAAAATGATATTCAAAAGATTCAGGTGCAGCTGTTTGAAGGTAGTCAACTGTTTCATCCATTTTGGCTTGTTTATCAGCCGTTGGAGTTTTTTGTGTTCGTTGAATAGAAGATTGTGCTTTTACATTAGAAAATTCAACTGATTTTTTTTGAACAGTTGAAGAAGTACTTTCTTTTTTACTATCAGATATTTTTGAATCTGTAGTAACTTTTTTATTTTTTGAAGCTTTAAAATATAATTGCAGTGAAGATGAATCTTGTTGAATAATTTCCTTTTCAGATTCCATTGGAACACTCGCATTGTTTGTTGCAGGTGGATTTTTCTCTACCTGACCAATTAAAAAACTGGAACAAAAAAGTGTTAATATTATAAGTATTCTTTCGAACATAGTATACCTTTTATTTGCTGTACATTTCAAAGATAAAAAGGTTCAAAGGAAAATGGATTTTTTTTGAAATAATGTTTTGTATTTTTGAATTTATTCTTAAAATATGAAAGCTGCTGTAAATTTAAAATATGGTTCTCCAGATGTAATTTCAATTAAAGAAATTCCAAAGCCAATACCAAAAGACAATGAAGTTTTAATTAAAATTCATTCAACTTCTGTAAATCGAACTGATTGTGGATTTCGAGCTGCTGAATATTTTATTACACGTTTAATTTTTGGATTATTCAAACCTAAAAAACAGATTTTAGGAACAGAATTAGCAGGAACAATTGAAGCAATTGGGAAAAAAGTGACCACTTTTAAAATTGGAGACGAAGTTTTTGGATTAAACACTTTTCAATTTGGAACACATGCTGAATATGTTTGTGTGAAAGAGAAAAAAGCAATTGTATTAAAACCTAGATCTATTTCATTTCAAGAAGCAGGAGCTGTTTCGGATGGAGCCTTTTTAGCTTATGCCAACATTAAAAAAATAGATTTTAGTACAAAGCCCCATATTTTGGTAAATGGTGCTACAGGAGCGATTGGAACAGCAACAGTTCAATTAGCTAAATACTTTGGAGCTGAAGTAACAGCTGTTTGTAATACAAAAAACATTGAACTTATAAAATCATTAGGAGCTGATCATATTTACGATTACTTGACTGAAGATTTTACAAAAAGTGATACCAAATACGATTTCGTCTTAGATTTTGTCGGAAAAAGTTCTTTTTTCAAGTGTAAAAAGATTCTTAAACCAAAAGGAATTTATATTTCTTCTGAATTAGGTTATTTATCACAAAATATATTTTTAGCACTCTTGAAACCAATAATGTTTGGTAAAAAAGTATTGTTTCCAATTCCAATAGACACTAAAAAAGACATACAGTTTTTCGGTGAGTTAATTGAAAAAGGACAATATAAAGTAGTAATTGATAGAGTTTATACTTTAGATCAAATTATAGAAGCAACAAAATACGTTGAAACAGGAGAAAAAACGGGGAATGTTGTGATTTCTGTTATTTAAATTTTTCCTTTTTAGGATGGATTAAGATTTTAAACATTTCCCCCTTTGAAGGGGGACTAAGGGGGATGATATCCGTGAATCCAATTCTGTGTCATTTCACTTAGCAATTAAAATAATCGTTGTCATCTCCCTTAATCCCTCTTCAAAGAGGGAAAAGAAATTCAACACTCAAAAAATGATATATTCTACCAAAACACTATATTATTCATTCTCTAGCCTATTTTAAGCATTTACAAAGTATTAATTCAATAAAATTCTTAATTTAAAGATAAGTGTTAATCGAAACACTATTATAAAATAACCTTCTGGTTATCAGTATAAACAATTTAATTTTATGAGTCATGAATGCAACGATGAATGATTCCAAATCAACCCGCGAAAAAGTGATTTTAGTATTACTTGGAATCGATAAAAAATGGGTACGTTCTGAACAAGGACAATGGACTGAATACATTGAATCAAAACATGAATTGACAAATCATGAAGAACCAATGTTAAAAACTAAAAAATGGTGGCAATTTTGGAAAAAGAGTTAAAGAAAAGTAAAACAAGCACTACACTATGAAAAGGGTATATTTATAATAAAATATACCCTTTCTTTTTGCCTAAAACTTTGTACATTTATAAAAAAGTTTTAGAAATGTCAGAAAATTTACCTCGCAGAAATTTTTTATCTCGCTTTGGATTAGCGCTTTCGTCTATTGTTGCTTTTCCATTAACAAGTCAATCTTCAACTATTCAAAATCAAAATTCTGAAAAAGAAATGAATCCTATCATAAAAATTAAACCATTAGGTTTCCAATGGGAAACTGCTGATCCTTTTTTATTTTGTGTACATCATGAAGATTATTTCCCTAAAGGAAATGAAAACATGGGACCAACAACTTCTTTGGGTGGTAGACATTTAGGAGATGATTTTATCATAAAAGATGGGTTTAGAATGTATCATGGTAAATCTGTACCTGGCTTCCCTGGTCATCCACACAGAGGATTTGAAACGATTACCGTTGTTAGAAAAGGAATTGTAGATCACGCCGATTCATTAGGTGCAGCTGGTAGATACGGCGATGGTGATGTTCAATGGATGACTGCAGGAAAAGGTGTTCAACATTCTGAAATGTTTCCTTTAATACATCAAGATAAAGACAATACCATGGAACTTTTTCAAATTTGGCTGAATTTACCAAAGAAAAATAAAATGGTTGAACCGCATTTTAAAATGTTATGGAGAGATACTATTCCGAATTATAAACATGTTGATTCAAACAATAAAACGACAACCATTGAAGTTATCGCTGGTTCGATTGAGGAAATAAATGCTCCTGCTCCACCACCAAATTCTTGGGCTGCTGATAAAGCAAACGAAGTAGCTGTTTGGAATATTAAAATCGAAGCCGGTGGAACATGGACTTTACCAAAGGCTTCTGAAGGAATTAATCGTACGCTTTATTTTTATGAAGGAGATACATTAACGATTAATGAAACAGCTATTCCAATTTACAATGCAGTTGAATTAATAGCTTCACACGAGGTAAAATTAATAGTAGGTTCAAAAGATACAAGTATTTTAATTTTACAAGGAAGACCAATTGATGAACCAGTCATTCAATATGGACCATTTGTAATGAATACGAAAGCTGAAATCAATCAAGCATTTGAAGATTATCACGCAACGCAATTTGGCGGTTGGCCTTGGCCTCGCTATGATCAAGTTCACGACCGTGAAAAAAGTCGTTTTGCTAAACATGCTGATGGACGATTAGAAACTAAAAATAGTTAACTATAAAAGTGAAAAATAACTATCAAATTAAAGATATTTCAGAAAATGAAATCAATGCCGTTCATCTTATGTGTAATGATGAATTGGGAGATGATTACATTTCAGAAAATTTCCTAAAGGATAGTATTTCAAATAACAATCAAATCGTTAGAGTTGCAATTACTGATGAGAAAGAAGTAATTGGTTTTAGTATTGCAACAATCTATTCTGAGAAAGAATTAAATGATTACCTGAGCGATAAGCGTTGTGATGAATTAATTCTCCCTGATTTAACAAACAAAAAAATTGGGATAACCAAAATTGTTGTGATAAAGGATCAATACAAGAAAAAAGGAATAGGAATAGATTTACTGAATGACTCGCTTCTACTCATTGAAGAAAAAAAAGTTGCAATAATGCTCGGATTTGCTTGGAAAAGTAAGGAAGGTGTTAATGCTAAACGAATTCTAGAACGAAATGGTTTTCATGAATTAATTGAAGTGAAAAAATTCTGGAATAACGAAAGTTTGAAAGAAAATTATTCCTGTCCTGATTGTGGGAATCCACCATGTGTTTGTTCAGCAATTGTTTTTCTAAAAAAAATGATTGATGATGGTGATTTCGACTTCGCTCAATCGCCATCATCATAAAAAATATTATAAATTGTTAATTTTCTACTTTTTCAGCTTTAACTAAACCGAAATGTTTTTCAGCTTCTTTTGTAATGTAACCTCCAATTGCTAAAGATGCCGTAGCAGCTGGTGAAGGTGCATTTAAAACGTGAATCGAATTTCCATGATATTCAATTCTGAAATCATCTCTTGTATCTCCATCTTGTCTTAACAATAATGCTCTAACTCCTGCTCTACCTGGTTTGATATCATCCATTGTTAATGAAGGAACCATTCTTTGTAAAGTTTTTAAGAATAATTTTTTAGAGAAAGCTCTTCTATATTCATCAATACCAAATTTCATATTGCTGAAAAATAATTTCCATGTTCCTTTGTAAGTCAATGCATCAATCGTATCTCTCCAAGAAAAATCAGTTTTCCCATAACCTTCTCTTTTGAAAGTAAATACTGCATTTGGTCCACATTCAATTTCTCCATCTGTCATTCGGGTAAAGTGAACACCTAAGAAAGGGAAATCAGGATTCGGAACTGGATAAATTAAATTTTTGATTTTATGTTTTGCTTGTTCAGTCAATTCATAGTAATCTCCTCTGAATCCAACCACTTTTTCTTTTAAGTCTACACCATCTTTCTTCGCCATTCTATCCGCTTGTAATCCAGCGCAGAATACTAAATACTTCGCTTCAAAATTTCCTTTTGAAGTTATAATTGTTGAAGAATTTGCATTTTTTTGAATAGCTGTTACTTCATGACCTAATTTCAATTCACTAGCAGTGTTTTCTTTTAAAGCCAATTCAACCATTTTTGCTGTTGCCCCTCTGAAATCAATAATTCCAGTACATGGAACCCAAATCCCAGCAATACCAACACAACTCGGTTCAATCTCACTGATACGTTTCGCATCAATTTTCTCAATCCCTTCGATTTCGTTTTTTAAACCAGTTTGATATACTTTTTCTAAATTTTCTAGTTCACTTTCGTCAGTTGCCACAACAATTTTACCACAATGTCCTGTTTGATGATCTGAAAGAATATTCTCTTTTTCAATCAAGATTATATTTAATTCTGGATATTGTTTTTGAAGTTTGTACATTGTTGCTGCTCCAACAATACCTCCACCAATTACTGCTATATCAAATACCATTTTTATCGTTTTCTTAATTTGAAAACAAAATTAATGAATCATTCTAAGAGTATTGTCTTTAAAAGCTTATTTTTTCAAACATTATCGCTTATTCAGCATCTAATTGTTGATCTAACGGTTTTGGCGTTTCGACAGGAGTTTGATTTTCAGGTTCAAGTTGAGTTGTAATTGGTTGCTTTTTAGGTGGAGTATAACTAATTGCATGCTCCATATCGCTTACATACTGATCTAAAGGTCTTTGAATTTCTTCAGTAGTTTCTTGTATAATATTAGAGAAATTCATGTCTTTTTTGATATCCATTCCTGATTTTTTAATTTCATTTTGAACATCATTTGTTGCTTCTTTAATTTGATACATTGTTTTCCCTACTGTTCTAGCAATACTAGGAATACTTTTAGAACCAAAAAATATCAATATAAAAATAAGAATTAATAAAATTTCAGAACCAGCGATATCATTTAAAAAAAGAAGCATACACTATTTATTTTAGTGCAAAATTACGAATAAAACACTGAAATTAAAGCATAGATTTAAAATATTAAATTGATTTATTCTCTTATTTTTACAATTCAAAAATTTCAAGCTAAAACAATGAAAAACATTCTCTTTTTAAGTGTATTCTTATTTTCTATCAGCACCTTTTCTCAATCCAAAAATAAATCTTCTTTGGTATTAAGTGAAATAATGAAAGGAAATGAATTTATTGGATTTCAACCTGAAAACGCCTATTGGTCATTGGATTCTAAATACATTTTCTTAAACTGGAATCCAGAAAAAAATCCTGGAAATTCTTTATATGCTTATTCACTAGAATCAAAAAAAACAGCCAAAGTCACAAAAGAATTTTTATTGAAAAATTTTGAATTTGACAAAAAACAAAAAGGTTTTTCATTCGTCTACTATATTTTAGATGGTGCTTTAGTTCAATATAATTCTAAAGAAAAATCAATTGCTATCGTATATCAAACAACTTCTCAAATTCACTCATTGCAACGAATTAATAATTCCGAAAATGCTTATTTCATAAGTGATAACAATCTATTCTGCTACAATGAAAAATCAAAAGGAATTCAACAATTGACTAATTTCATTCAAAAAGACAACGAGATTGAAAAACATGATTCAACATTTTTAGAAAGACAACAAGTTGAACTTTTTAAATACGTAAGAGATAAAAACACTAAAAACACTTGGAACAAAAAAGAAGAAATCACTTTATTTCCATTTCCGAAAGAACAATTTTTAGGTAAAGAAGCGATTGAAAATATTCAACTTTCAAATGATGCTAAATTCATATTATTTAGGTTAGGACAATATGATGATGGAACTGAAACACATGTTGAAAATCATGTTACGAATGATGGTTTCAGTAAAATTACTTCTGCTCGACCAAAAGTAAATGAAAATGAAAATCATTTCAAACTTGGAATTTATAATCGATTAAAAGACACAATTCAATATGTTGATTTCTCAATTTTATCTGATATTCGTAAAAAACCATTGTATTTAAATGATTCAAATCCATTTGAAAAAGATCGAGCTATCGTCATAAATGAAGCTGTTTTTTCAAAAAATGGATCAACTGGTGTTATTGATGTCAGATCTCAAGACAATAAAGATCGTTGGATTGTATTGTTAAACTGTGAAACAGGAAAAATTACTGAAATCGAAAAACAACACGATGAAGCTTGGATTGGTGGACCAGGAATTTCTTCTTGGGATTATGACTATGGTACTTTGGGATGGTTGAACAACGAAACAATATTTTTTCAATCTGAAGAAACGGGCTATTCCCACTTATACACTTTAAACGTTCAGACAAAAAAGAAAATAGCATTAACTACAGGTAAATGGGAAGTTTATTCTGCTGAATTATCTAAAGATGCCTCAAAATTTTTCATTTCGGCAAATAAAACACATCCAGGAAATCGTGATTTTTATCATTTATCGCTTAAAGATCAAAAGCTAATCCCAATTTTATCAAAGGATGGTTTTCACGAAGTTTCAGTTTCTCCTGATGAAAAAACTTTAGCTGTAAGGTATTCTTTCAAAAATAAACCTTGGGAAATTTACTATTGTAAAAATGAATCAGCTACTGAATTACTGCAAATTACTCAATCGACTTCTAAAGAATTTAAAAATTATTCATGGAGAACTCCAGAAGTCATAACATACAAAGGTTCTGACGGAAAGGATGTGTATGCGAGAGTATTTAAACCTGCAGTTGAAAATAAAAACAAAGCAGCTGTACTTTTTGTTCATGGTGCAGGATATTTACAAAATGCTCATAATTATTGGAGTTATTATTGTCGTGAATATATGTTTCACAATTTATTAGTGGATAATGGTTACACAGTTATAGATGTTGATTACAGAGCTAGCGAAGGATATGGTAGTGATTACAGAACTGCCATTTACGAAAATATGGGTGGTAGAGATTTAGAAGATTACATTGATGCTCGAACTCTATTGATCAACCAATATGGTATTGATTCAAATAAAATTGGAATTTACGGTGGCTCATACGGTGGATTTATTACTTTAATGGGGATGTTAAAAACACCTGGAAAATTCAAATGTGGAGCAGCTTTAAGATCAGTAACCGATTGGGCACATTACAATCATGAGTACACCAACAATATATTAAATACACCAGAAACGGATCCAATCGCATTCAAAAAAAGTTCGCCAATTTATTATGCAAACAATCTACAAGGACGACTTTTAATGCTTCACGGAATGGTTGATGATAACGTTCAATTTCAAGATATCGTTCGATTAAGTCAACGTTTTATTGAACTTGGAAAAACGAATTGGGAATTGGCTGTTTTCCCTATTGAGGCTCACGGTTTCAAAGAAAGTTATTCTTGGACTGATGAGTTTAGAAGAATTTATGAATTATTTGAGGAGGAATTGAAATGATTTTGGATTTTGGACTTAGACTCCGCTCAGTCTAAATTGTGGATTTTAGATTTTAATATTAAATAAATGACAAATTTTAATTTTCTTTTATTAAATCCTTCTAAAGGTAGTTTAGCTAAAACGTATGTGAGTACAAATCATATTTCAAATAATTTAGGTATTTATATCTCAATTGTATTTTGCTCTTTGTAATTTACATTATTTTAAGAGTTCGGAAAAGCTTTAAAGAAGAAAATAAATAACAATCTCTAATATAAAAATGACAATAAAAGAACTACATACAATCAACGAAATGCTTCAGGAAATTGAAGTGATGAAAGAATTATATCCTTCATTAACAGTGGAGCAATACACTGAAATGTTAACTTCTATGCTTCCTCATAATTATAAGCAAATTGCTGTTTATGATGAAGAACAATGTGTTGGAGTTAGCGGTTTTTGGGTTGGTACTAAATTATGGTGTGGGAAATATTTGGAATTGGATAATGTTATAGTTTCTGCAAAATATCGATCAAAAGGTGTTGGCAAAATCATGTCTGAATACCTAGAGAAAAAAGCGATTGAATTGAATTGTAATATTCAAGTTTTGGATGCCTATTCAACCAACTTTAAAGCGCATCGATTCTACTACAATCAAGGATTTAGTCCAAAAGGATTTCAGTTCATAAAAATTAGGAATGAGGATGGGATTAGATGATAAATTATGGATTTTGAATTTTGAATTTTTGAGTATTTCAATTTTGCTTTAAAAATCGCTTTCCAAACTTTTGCGTTTTTAATTGTCATCGTGTACAAATTAATCGTGCGTTTATTTCCATTATCTAATTCTTCGTTCAGTTGCTTTTTGAATTTAGATTTAGCCTTTTCTACAGCATCGATTGCATCGTAAATTTTACCATTTTCAGTATCATAACTTCTCATATTTGTTGAAAGGAATCTGAAATATTGACTACTGAAAGCATTGTATTCATAGTTCTTTTTCAATAATTGAAAATAGATAGCATTCATATAAAATTCAATATTGGAAGCATTGGTAATTTTCTTTTCCGCTTCCATCGTTTTCAAAATTGGTTTGTATTTTTTAATTAATTGATCAATCGCTTTGATATCCGTATAAGGATCTTTTGAAGGAATTTCTTTAATTAAGGAATCCATTACAATTTTGTTTAATTGTGAAATAGAAGCTTGGGCTAGTGAATCATACTCTAAAATCGTTTTGTTATATTCCATTGTATTAAAACTCAAATATTGCTCATTTGTTCTTAAGTAATATTCAGAATAAGATGCTTCTTCAAATAATCGCTCCAAAACGGTTGTGTCAACAAGCGCATAATAATTCGTGTAATAATTTGACACTTTATTATTTAAACTATCTATACTCTTGAACAACGATTTTAACACCAACTTATCCGCTTCGTTCAATTTGATTTCATTCTCAATTGTTGGATATTTTGTAGCTATTTCTTCAATTTTCTTTTCAACTGCTTTGATTTCTTTATCATTACGTTCTTCTGACTTAGAAATTAAACCTTCTATTTTAACAATGTTCTTGTCTAATTTCTGAAGTTCTTTGATATGATTTTTATCTGCTAATTCGTTGACTTTGAATTTCTCTGCAAAATCTTTTTTATTCTCTTTGTAAGAACTTTTTTCTGTATCAATTGCTAATTTACCATAGATCAATACCGTATCAGACATATTCATCAATGTTTCATAAATTGGTAAAGAATGTTCCAACGGTAAGTGTGACATTGACTTTTTAAAATCAGCATCCGTTAGAGCACCAATAAAATTATGATAATGTATTGCTTTTACTCCAAAGTTGAATTCATTATAACTATGTCCTTTTTCAGCTGTGTACAACCACTTATCTAACAAGTTTTTAGCGATATATTCGTCATTTAGAATTTCAAATTCAATTTTATCTCCCTTTGGGTTTGCAAAATTTTCAGGTAATTTTTCTGATTTGTCACAAAACTGATTCACTGTTATGGTTCTGCTTTTTAATTGCCACTGAGGCAAAGTCGGTAAATGTGAAAGTAAAAAAGAATCTTTGTCAATTAAATACCAATCTTTTGATGGGTTAAAAACAAACCCGAATTTATTGGTGTAAGGATCTCTATTTTCTTTCTTTTTTTCAAAACTTTCTACTTTTCTTAAAATTCTCTTTTTTCGTAATTTATTTCTAACTGACCATTTGAAATTTTTCTCTTTTGAAAATCTTTTGGGTAGTACCATTTCTTTTTTTGGAATTCTACCTACATAACCTGCATCCCAAGTTGGATCAGCCAATTGCCATTTCCCATCAATATTTATTGCGATCCAAGCATGATTTGCATCTAAAACTGTATAGTTTGTATCCATTTCATAAGGTCGTGTATATCCTTCAATATATTCAGATTGAATGTTTGCCTCTTTTAACATTGCTAACATCAAATAAACATAACCACTACATACCGCTTTTTTGGATTTTAAAACATCTTTAGGAGATTGAAATTGAAGTGGCTTAGTTGATTCTAAGACTTTATAATTGTAAGCAATATTATGTGTTATCCAAGAATAAATTGTATCAACTTTTTCTTTTTCAGATGAACAACTCTTCGTTAAATATGTCGTTAACAAAGGAATTGATTTAACAATCTCTTTTGGGATTTTATTTTTTTTCGTTTTTTGAGAAAATGATAGAATTGGCAAAAAGGCGATTAAAACAATTGATAAAAGTAGCTTGTGCATTGATATTAAATAATAATTTTTAGCAAAGATATATAAAAGTAGAATTAAAGAAATATTTTAATAAAAAAAGCCCGAGAAATCTCGAGCTTTTAGTCTTTGTTTTTTATATGAACTACATATTTCTTCTGTACTGACCACCAACTTCAAATAAAGCATTCGTTATTTGACCTAATGAAGAAGTTTTACTTACTTCCATTAACTCTTCGAATATATTTTTATTTTGGATCGCAGCAATTTGAATTCTTTGAATATTTGGAGCGATTTTATCTTCATTTCCTTTATGAAGTGCTTCTAACATCTTGATTTGATATTCTTTCTCTTCTTCAGTTGCACGAATAACTTCTTTTGGAAGAACTGTTGGCGAACCTTTAGAACTTAAGAATGTATTCACACCGATAATTGGAAATTCTCCTGTATGTTTCAATGTTTCATAATACAATGATTCTTCTTGTATTTTTGAACGTTGGTACATTGTTTCCATAGCTCCTAAAACACCACCTCTTTCTGTAATACGATCAAATTCAGTCAATACTGCTTCTTCAACAAGATCTGTTAATTCATCAATAATAAAACTTCCTTGTAATGGATTTTCATTTTTCGCTAATCCTAACTCTCTATTGATAATCAACTGAATTGCCATTGCTCTTCTAACTGATTCTTCAGTTGGAGTAGTAATCGCTTCATCGTATGCATTCGTATGTAATGAATTACAGTTGTCATAAATTGCATATAACGCTTGTAAAGTTGTACGAATATCATTGAAATCAATTTCTTGAGCATGTAATGAACGTCCAGATGTTTGAATGTGGTATTTCAACATTTGAGCTCTTGGATTCGCTTTGTATTTTTTAGCTAACGCTTTTGCCCATAATTTACGAGCAACACGGCCAATAACAGCATATTCAGGATCAATTCCATTCGAGAAGAAGAACGATAAGTTTGGACCAAAATCATTGATGTCCATTCCTCTACTCAAATAATATTCTACATACGTAAATCCATTTGCTAAAGTAAACGCCAACTGAGTAATTGGATTTGCACCTGCTTCAGCAATGTGGTAACCTGAAATTGAAACAGAATAGAAATTTCTTACACCATTGTTAATGAAATATTGTTGAACATCTCCCATTAATCTTAATGCAAATTCTGTTGAGAAAATACACGTATTCTGAGCTTGATCTTCTTTTAAAATATCTGCTTGAACTGTTCCTCTAACTTGCGTTAATGTTTCTGCTTTAATTTTAGCATATACATCAGCAGGAAGAACTTGATCACCTGTAACACCTAGTAAGAATAAACCTAACCCATCGTTTCCTTCAGGTAAATCTCCTTGGTATCGAGGACGTTCAACTCCTTTTTTCTTATAAATATCAACGATTTTCGCTTCGATTTCAGCTTCTAATCCATTTGCTTTGATGTATTTCTCACAATTTTGATCGATTGCAGCATTCATAAAGAAACCTAACAACATTGGCGCTGGACCATTAATTGTCATCGAAACTGAAGTCATTGCATGTGTTAAATCAAAACCAGAGTATAACTTTTTCGCATCATCTAAACAACAGATAGATACACCTGAATTTCCAATTTTACCATAAATATCAGGACGTAAATCTGGATCGTTACCATATAAAGTAACAGAATCAAATGCCGTTGATAAACGTTTTGCAGGCATTCCCAAACTTACATAATGGAAACGTTTGTTCGTTCTTTCCGGTCCACCTTCTCCAGCAAACATACGTGTTGGATCTTCACCTTCACGTTTGAATGGGAAAAGTCCAGAAGTATAAGGGAATTCACCTGGCACATTTTCTTGTAAAACCCAACGTAAAATATCACCCCAACTTCTATAGCTTGGAGTAACAACTTTAGGAATTTGAGAATGAGATAATGATTCAGTGTGAGTATTTAAAGAAAGTTCTTTATCTCTAACTTTGAATTTGAAAACTGGAGCTTTATATAAACCTCTTTTTGTATCCCAATTTTGAAGAATTTCCCAGTTTTTAGGATCAAAGTTTAATTTTTCTTTTTCAAATGCTTCTTGAAGATTTTTAACCAAACGATCTTTGTCTTCAATTGTTGAACCAGAAATTGTTTCAATCGATTTATTTAAACCATATAATCTTTCAGCAACTTCAACTTGTTCATTTACCCATTTATCATAACCTCTATTGTTTTCAGAAATTTCAGATAAATAACGTGTTCTATCCGGTGGGATTACGAAAATCTTCTCAGACATTTCTTTCGTAATTTCGAATTTTGAATGTAAATCAGCACCTGTTTTATCAACCACTTTATCCATGATTACCTTGTAAAGGCTATTCATTCCTGGATCATTGAATTGAGAAGCAATTGTACCATAAACAGGCATAGAATCAACTTCTTCTTCCCATAAATTATGATTGCGTTGGTATTGCTTACGAACGTCTCTCAATGCATCTAAAGCACCTCTTTTGTCGAATTTATTCAATGAAATAACATCTGCGAAATCCAACATGTCAATTTTTTCTAATTGCGTTGCTGCACCGTATTCAGGAGTCATTACATATAATGAAACATCAGAGTGATCTAAAATTTCTGTATCCGATTGACCAATTCCAGAAGTTTCTAGAATGATTAAATCATATTCAGCTGCTTTTAGGACAGTAATTGCCTCAGCAACATGTTTTGACAATGCTAAATTCGATTGACGTGTAGCCAACGAACGCATGTAAACACGAGGGTTTTTAATTGAATTCATACGAATTCTATCTCCTAATAAAGCTCCACCTGTTTTTCTTTTAGATGGATCAACAGATACTACTGCGATTTGTTTTTCAGGAAAATCAATTAAGAAACGACGAACCAATTCATCTACCAAAGATGATTTACCAGCACCTCCAGTTCCTGTTATTCCTAAAACAGGAACAGAAACAGATTTTGCCATTTCTTGAATATCTTTCAAAATTGGTTGAGACAATTCAGCAAAATTTTCTGCTGCAGAAATTACTCTAGCAATCGTTGGAACAAACTTCTCATTTAATTTAGTTACATCTCCAACCATTTTATCTCCTACTGGAAAATCAGATTTTTGAACTAAATCATTGATCATTCCTTGAAGACCCATCGTTCTTCCATCATCAGGATGATAAATACGAGTAATTCCGTAAGCTTGTAATTCTTCAATTTCACTAGGTAAAATAGTTCCACCTCCTCCACCGAAGATTTTAATATGAGGCGCACCTTTTTCTTTTAATAAATCATACATGTATTTAAAATACTCAGTATGACCACCTTGATAAGAAGTCATTGCAATTGCTTGAGCATCTTCTTGAATCGCACAATTTACAACTTCCTCAACTGATCGATCATGACCTAAATGAATTACTTCACAACCTGTCGATTGAATAATCCTACGCATAATGTTTATCGCAGCATCATGTCCATCAAATAAAGAAGCAGCAGTTACAATTCGAACGTTGTTGATTGGTTTATA
The DNA here is from genome assembly GCA_021300395.1 of Fluviicola sp. Lineage (GTDB taxonomy): Bacteria > Bacteroidota > Bacteroidia > Flavobacteriales_D > Crocinitomicaceae > CAIUKX01. The sequence goes on from JAJTEO010000036.1 coordinate 25,949, forward strand.
CGGTTCTATCTTTTCCATTTAGTTATAATCTATATTCATTTTATTAAGGAGTACGAAAATACAAAAAATGCGTGAAGAAAATAGAAAAAAGTAGAAAAAATTAATATCGTTATAAGTAAAATTTGTACCTTAGCGATATTAAAATAAAATGAGATGTGGGACATTAATTTAAAAGAGCTGGAAGAACTTCAACCAATGATTGATCGACTTTATGAAAAGAAAACGATTTTAGATAAAAACCGTCCTTTTCCTTCACTTATTATTGAGAAAATAAAAGAAAATTTGTCTTTTGAATGGACATATAACTCTAATGCAATTGAAGGAAACACAATTACTCTTCGTGAAACTCAATTAATACTTCAAGAAGGTATTACAATTAAAGGAAAAAGTTTAAGAGAACATTTTGAAACTTTCAATCACAATAAAGCGATTGATTATTTATACACTTTGGTAAAACCAGATTATTTTTTCAGAGAAATTGATATTCTAAATTTACATGGTTTGGTCTTAAATAATATTGAAGAACATTTTGCAGGGAGAAATCGTACCGGTGGCGTTCGTATAAATGGAGCTAATTTCACACCTCCGAATGCAAATAAAGTTCCTGATTTATTTGATGAATTAGTGAAATTTGTGAACGAAAACCCAATGCATTTGAATGAAATTGAAATGGCTACGATCTTTCATCATAAATTTGTTTGGATTCACCCATTTTTTGATGGAAATGGAAGAACTGTTCGTTTAGCGATGAATCTTATTTTGATGAAAGCAGGTTTTCCTCCTGCAATCATCTTAAAAGCTGATCGAAAAAAATATTACGAAGCGTTAAATCAAGCCAATAATGGAAATTATTATCGTTTGTGTTTATTGATGATTCAAGCTATTGAAAGAACGTTGAATATTTATATTTCATCACTTCCAAATAGCACATCAGAATATGACACAATAAACAATATTGTGAACGAAGATAGAAGCCCATATGGTAAAGATTATATTAGTCTTCTTGCTCGTCAAGGGAAAATAGATGCTTATAAAGAAGGTAAAAATTGGTACACCTCAAAAGAAGCGATTGCTAATTATATGGAAGGAAGAAAAAGAGTAAGGAAAGTTGGTTCGTCCGACATTTCAGACTCCACTCAGCCATCTTGAAATTCTGCTCAGCCACAATCAATTATTAAAATATATTTATGCTGACTTCAACTACGCTCAGTCAGCATAATATGTTCTAAAACCTCAATATCATTTTAACATTAAACCTTCTTTGAGTCAAATAATTTGGAACGGCATACATATTCCCATCAGTTGTTTGAATCCATTGATGAGAAAGTATATTATTTATACCTAATAAGTTAAAAACTTCCAATGAAATAATAGCATCCGTAAAATGTTCTCGTATCTTTTTGAAATTATCTTTTTTCTTGTACAATAAATCATACGAAGTTCCAATATCTACTCTGAAATAAGACTTTTGTCTCAAAATTGCTTGATATCTTTTTCCTGATGGTGGCCCATACGGTAAACCCGTTCCATATTGAATACCAACCTGAACACTAATACTTTCATGTCCTGGCATTCTATCTTGAATCAAAGCACCAAAATTAACCCATTGATCGGTTGGCCTAGGAATATAACCGGGATAAACAATTGAGCTATCAACAACCTTTTGGTTTTGAGTTACCCCAGGAATAATCTTTTCACCATCTACATTAAAATAATTATAATAAGAATCATTTAATAAATTCTCTTTTGTAGATAAAATGCCAATTTTAAAAAATGACTCAATACCTTCAACAAATTGACCATTTACATTTAAATCAATCCCGTAAGCATATGCCACAGCATCATTATTAGCTAAATAAATTGTTCTAACATTATCAATATAATATGGATTCACATCCCACATATGTTTGTAATAAGCTTCAGCAGTAAATTTAAATGGAGATTTTCTTCTCCACATATTAAAATACACATCTGTTCCTAAAACAAAATGAGCAGATTTTTGAGATTTTACATCTAAATTTAATTCACCTTTTGCCGTTCTAAACTCTCTATAAATTGGGGGTTGATAATATAATCCAGTTGATAATCTATAACGAACATCTCTTCTAACTATTCGATCATTTTCAACCATATAAACCCTAGGGAAATAGGTCAAAGAAACTCTTGGTGTTACATAAAAATCATTATTAATCGATGTGTAACCAATTCGAGTTCCATAATTTAAAGCTAATCTTGTAGATGATTCTTTGATTGTATCTGAATAAAAATGATTCGTCACTATTTTGTTTCCTAAAGAATCTTTTTCCTTTGTAGTTTTTGTTATTGCGACAAATTTATTCAATTGAATTTTAGACCAAATAGAATTCATTTGTAAAAATGCTGATGATTTCTGATTTTGTAAATTCAATTTACTCTTAATCGTTTGATACAATTCAAAATCAGGATTATTAACATAGGGTAAAGAATAACCAGCTGAGTCCAAAACTTTCCATTCACTTAATACATCATTAAATCGATCGTATTGAAAGTTAACACCCCATTTTAATTTATGATTTTGATAACTTGTCCGTTCATCATTTTTATATCCATTAAAAAATTGATGTTCTCCATTATGATAAATATTGAAAATATTAGAATTCAAACGATTTCTTGCGTGATTTAAAAAAGTACCAACTCCCAAAGAAGAAACGGAATCACCAAAATTGTCTTTAGAAGGATCGGTCTCCAATTGATTTAAATAATATTGACCTTGAACATCATAATACTCTCTTTCATCAGAATGGAAAATTGTTGCATATACATCCAACTTCGTTTTTTTTGTTGGAGTCCATTTTAAAGATGTTCCTCCAGTTAAAGTTTGAAAAAGTGTATTTTCTTGACCATCAAAATAAATTTTAAATCGATACGCCTCATTAGCCAAACCAAAATCTGTTTCTGCAGTTTGAGGAGAAAAACGGTAATTATTGGATGAGAAATGTCCGATAACTGACCAAGTTAGATTCTCATTTATGGCAAAATTAGTTACAAATTGTGCATCCATAAAAACTGGATTATACGAACCTTTAGTTGGCAATGAATTCAATAAATAACCATTTGCACGATACCTTGCTCCTACCAAATAAGTAAATCGATTTCCTATTTTATTCTCCAAATGTGCTTCAACACCTAAAAGCGATGCCAAAACAGAACCTTTAAATTTCGAAGGAGTCTTGTATGTAATATCCAAAACAGAGGATAATTTATCACCGTATTGTGAATCAAATCCTCCACCAGAAAATTTAATATCTTTCACTAAAGAAGAATAAATAAAACTTAAACCTTCTTGTTGTCCAGAGCGAGTTAAAAATGGCCTATTAATACTGAATCCATTGATGTAAACTAAATTTTCATCATAACTGCCTCCTCTAACATTGTAATTAGATGTCA
>JAJTEO010000037.1 GCA_021300395.1 Fluviicola sp.
AACCTTTATGATTTCCAATACCCTCTTGAACATATGTTGAAGTTTGATAAATGGGCGTCATGATTGCACCAGTAGCAGGATCTGGGTGAACACCAGCATGTATAGCTTTAGTACCGAATTTCATAAATATGTAATTTGTTTATGTTTAATAATAAGAGAAGTAAACCTAATTGAAAATGCTTGGAAATAAAAAGGGGACTCATTACGAATCCCCTTTAAAAAATAGTTTATATAGATTATTTCACAATTAATTTTTGAGTAATCATTGAATCACCAATTCTTACTTTAATAAAGTAAATACCATTTGAATAATCAGTAGAATTTAATTTTATAGAATAAGATCCGTCTTTTAACGTTCCTAAATTATCCGCTTCAATTTGTTGTCCTAATGAATTTGAAACTGAGTATGAAACTGCAGCTGCTTTTGGTAAGGTAATATTTAGAGTTGCATCCGAATTTGTAGGATTTGGGAAAATCGAAATAGTTGGATCGATGCTTGAAAATAACTCACAGTTATATTCATCATCTGAATACATTAAAGGAGATTTTGCATTCAATTCAACTATTGAAACCAAAGCTATAATAAGAAGTATAATTTTTTTCATACACATAGTATTTAAATACTTAGCTCTAAAATACAAAATTAATGCCAATTACCAAGACTTTTTTATAATTTTAACATATTGGAATCGGTTAGAAATCATATAGAAAATCATATTCGTGAAATTACTCAATTTGCGATGAATGATTTATTGGTTGATATTTCAAACAAATCTTCTGTTTTTGAATGTGATACTCAGACGTCGGAAGAATTCAAAATCACACCAACAGCGGAATTAAAAACGATCTTAAAATCAGCAGAAAATCATTTCAAAGAAACAGGTATTTCACCTCTTTGTTTGAGCGTTGGAACATTGAGTTGGTTGGTAAAATCAAAGCTTGTTGAAACGCCCATTTTTTTAATTCCATTGGATTTTAAGAAATCAAGAATCGAGGAAGATTTAACGTTTACATTATCAGATTCAGGTTTTATTTTCAATCCGTTTTTAGTAAATACTTTCAAAGAAATTTATGAATTAGAACTTCCTGAAATTGATTTTTCAATTGATTTTATTCACCAGTTTGAATCGTGGGTTCAATCATTAAATTTAGATTTTCAGGTCACAGAAAAATATACGATTGGAAATTTTCATCATCATCGATTTCAAATTTTAAGAGATTTAGAAGAACTATCTTTAGTAGATGATCTCAACGAAAATGTTCAGCAACTTTTAGGAAAAGAAGATGTAAAATCGGACTATTTCTTTGAGTTTGATCGTCAATTATTATACGCTGCAGATAATGATCATCTGGATGTTTTGGAAACTATTCAACATGAGAACTGTGTTATTCAAGGTCCACCCGGAACAGGTAAATCGCAAGTTTTAACCAATATTTTGGGTAAATCTTTAAATCAAGGACTTTCTACTTTGGTCATTTCAGAGAAGCGAGTTGCTTTAGAAGTACTTCAAAAAAAGCTTTCTAAATTTGGCTTAGATGATTTTACGTTTATAACAACAAGCGAAACAAATGCATCTGATTTTTTAAAATCGCTTGAGCAAACTTGGTATAAGATGGATACAATCTTTCCAAGACGAATGAATAATTTGTTGCTTTCTGAACAGTACAAAGATTACTTGCAATTACAGTTGGATTTACTTTCTAAAAAGGAATTGGTAGGTGGTGTAACGTTCGATGAATTTCATCAACTTTCGAAGGAAATTGATTTTACAAATGCAAATTATTTTAGTGATGTTCCATTTGTATCTGAATGGTTAGTGGATCAAAAAAGCATCCAAGAAATCTATACAAACAAGTCAAATTTAGCCTTACAATTTCTTCCATTTCATGTTGTAAAATCAGCTCAATTTTTGAACTTTGATCAACTCGTTGTTGAGTGGAAAAAGATGTTTGAATTATTGCAAAACATTTATTCGTTTGACACACTTTTTTCATTGGATGAGGTAATCAAAAAAGCGGCAATTTGTCAATTGATCGAGAATGAATCAAAGAAGAATTATTTTAAATTATTGGTGCCAAATTCACCTCAACAAAAAAAATATAAGAGCCTTCGAAAACGTTATTTGAAATTAAAAAATGAAGTTGATTTAATTGAAAATGAAAAGCAAAATTGGAAAGAATTTCCATCACAAAATGAAACAGAATATTTACTTTACAATCTTGAAAATGGTTCTTTTTGGAACAAACGAAAAGCACGAAAAAGGATCAACCAATTAGCAAATAGTTCATTTATTGATCACCAAATTGCACTTCGAAATTGGAAAGAATATTTAGATAAAAACAATTCATTATCGTTAATAAATAATGAATTTTGCGAAATAGATATAAATGAACCAGAAATTGACCTTACTATTATTGATTTATTAATCTTACAAATCAAGGCGAATGATTGGGAATTATATATAACAATTCCTGAAATTGAGCGTAAACGTTTGAGTGATTATCATGTTTCTTTAGGTCAATTAAAATCGAACTTAAAAACGTATTTTTCACTTTCAGAAACGCAATCAATCAGCTTCGTTTTTGCATCCATTGAAACCTATTTTTCAGTAGTAATTCGACTTCAAAAAAAGATAGAATTGCTTTCAGAAAGAAGTTATAAGTTACTTTCAAAATGTGTAAATTTTCGAGAATATGAGCAAGTTCTTTTCAAAGGAAATTGGATTAATTTCGAGCGATATTTTCCAGAATTAGCACAGTTTAATTTTGAAAAAATCGGCACAAAAATTTCTGAAATTATTCAATTAGAAGAGGAAGAAAATAAACTTTTTGGAGAGCAAATAATCCAAAAAATTCAAGATCAATTTCAAAAATATCATACCCTATTACAGAGTTCAACCGTTCGACTTTCTGAGGAAGAAAAGGCATTTAAAAAACGCTTAAAAAACGGTAAATCAATTTTAGTAAAGGAATTTTCTAAAACAAGAAATCATCCTTCGATTCGCGAATTATTACAAACAGAAGCAGCAGAATGGATCAAAATTTTAAAGCCAATTTGGTTGAGTAATCCCGTTCAGGTTTCAACATGTTTTCCATTAAAAGCAAATTTATTTGACATCGTTTTATTTGATGAAGCGAGTCAAATTCCATTGACAAATGCATTAGGTTCAATTCAACGAGGGAAGCGAATAATTGTTGCAGGTGATGATCAACAAATGGGACCAAGTTCATTTTTTAAAGTTGGTTCAACGGATGTGGTAGATTTGTTGCATCAATCCAATTTTTATTGGAAAACGATTTCTTTGCAGCATCATTATAGAAGTCAATTTCCTGAATTAATTCAATTTTCGAATACTCATTTTTATTCAAATTCTTTGATTGCTTATCCTTCAGCAAAACAAAATCATCAGCCATTGAATTGGCATTATTGTGAACAAGGAATTTACAAAGACAACCAAAATTTGGAGGAGGCTAAAGTTGTTGCTAGAATAATTGAGTCAAGTTTAAAAAGCAGTTCGAAAGAAAATTCGATTGGGATTGTTGCCTTTTCTGAAAGTCAATTAATTGCCATTTGGAAAGCATTGCCGACCGAACAACAATTGCTACTTCAAGATAAGATGGATCAGAATTTAGCATTCTTTAAGTCCTTAGAAAATGTGCAAGGAGAAGAATGCGATGAATTGATTGTCAGTTTAGGATATGCTAGAAATGAAGAGGGAGATTTTCATATGCGCTTTGGTCCGTTGAATCAAAAAAATGGAACTAAACGATTGAATGTTTTATTGACAAGAGCGAAAGAAACCATTCATTTTGTAAGTTCTGTAAAATCGTCTGATTTTAAATTAACGGAGAATGAATCAATTCGTTTACTGAAATTGTTTTTAGCTCAAATTGAAATTCAGGAAGAGAAATCAATTCCGATGTTCCCACATCATTTAAAACCAATCGTTGATTTTGGAAGTAACACAGTAACATTTCAATCTATTGTTCAGAATTTGAGCAATGTGAATGAATTGGTAACGTTACAACGCGTTTTAGAAAATAGGGGATGGAAGGTTTGCTTTCAATAAAAATGGGCTCACAAAACTGCAAGCCCATTCAATCAATTATATAATTCGATTAAACTAATCCTGGAACTTCTACCATTTCGTTTACATCATCTGTGTAATTTACACCAGCAACTTTGAATCCGAATAAATTGTAGAAATCATCGCTGTATCCAGCTAAATCACCAAGTGATGGTAAAGATTCAGTTGTCGCTTGTTCCCATAATTCAGCAACTTTTGCTTGAACATCCGCACGCATTTCCCAATCATCGATACGAATACGTCCTGCTTCATCGATTGGAGCTGCAGCACCTGTGTATAATCTTTCAGCAAATAAACGTTGAATTTGCTCGATACAACCTTCGTGAATTCCTTCTGCTTTCATTACTTTGTATAATAAAGAAATGTACAATGGAATTACTGGAATTGCAGAACTCGCTTGCGTTACCAATGCTTTATTTACAGAAACAAATGCTTTACCATTTAAATCAGCCAATGATTTAGTTATTTCAAATGCAGTAGCCTCTAAATGATCTTTTGCACGACCGATAGTCCCTTTACGGTAAACAGGTTCAGTTAATGCAGGGCCGATATAAGAATAAGCAACTGTTTGAGCATTTGGAGCTAAAACCCCCGCTTTTTTCATTGCTTCGATCCACATTGCCCAGTCTTCACCACCCATTACAGCAACTGTATTTTCGATATCTTCCTCGTTACAAGGATCGATTGAAACTTGAGTTACATTACCAGTATGGAAATCAACAGTTTTATTTGTAAAGTTTTGACCAATTGGTTTCAAAACAGATTTGTGCGTAATTCCAGTATTTGGATTCGTTCTCACAGGAGAAGCCAAACTGTAAATGATTAAGTCTACTTGACCTAAATCAGCTTTGATTAAATCGATTGTTTTATCTTTAATTTCGTTTGAGAATGCATCGCCATTGATACTTTTAGCATAAAGTCCAGCAGCATGTGCTTGTTTTTCAAAAGCAGCTGAGTTATAAAATCCTGGAGAAGCTGGTTTACCTTCAGCAGCAGGTTTTTCAAAAAATACACCAATTGTAGCTGCATCTGATCCAAAAGCACTCGTAATTCTAGAAGCCAAACCAAATCCTGTAGAAGCACCAATAACTAGTACTTTTTTAGGGCCATCGATTGCGCCTTTAGATTTCACATAATTAATTTGATTGATTACATTTTGCTCACATCCTTTTGGGTGAGCTGTTAAGCAGATAAATCCGCGCATTCTTGGTTCAATAATCATACTTTATTTTTTTATATACTGGAATTTCTAATAGATAAATTCTTAAATAGTCGTTCTTAGTATCATTTCAATTAGAAATCAAAGGTAAGGTTTTTTATGAGTATGATTATTATTCAAGCTTATTTTTCTTCTATGATTCAAACAAAAATCGGCAATAGAACTTGAATTTAAACCTACCAAACGCTCAATTTATTTTGATTTGAAGATCAACATTTATAAATTTCAAATGTCCAAAATCTCCTTTTCAACATTTCAGTATTTTTAAAATGCGGCGAATAAGTTGTTTTTATAGCTTCAAAATAGATAAAGGAGTATTAAAACAAGAATCAGAAGGCGGTAGGAGTTCGAATTATGAGCTGGCTAGTTTCTAAAAAAATTAAAAAGAAAGCTACCCAATTCAGGGAGCTTTCTTTTCTAAATCCTATCTCAATTGCGCTTCTAATTTTGTTTCCAATTCCTTACGGATTTTATCCATTACAGCATCTACTTGATTGTCTTTCAATGTTTGTTCTGGATCTTGGAACGTAAATGAAACAGCGTATGATTTTTTTCCTTCTTCTAAATTTTTTCCTTCATACACATCAAACAAACCAACTTGACGTAAAATCTTTTTATCACAATTTTTAGCTATGGTTTCGATTTCTGCAAATGTCACTTTCTTGTTTAACAATAAAGAAAAATCTCTACGAACTTCGAACGTTTTTGGTAACTCCGTGTATTTAATTTTAGCATAATTTAAACATTCGATAATTGCATCCCAATCTAAATCAGCGATGAAAACATCGTTTTTAATTCCAAATTGTTTTTTCAATGCTGGTGAAATCCAACCAATTTCCCCTACTTTTTTCTTCAAAACAGATAATTGAACTCCATCTTGTAACAAAGAATTTTTTAAAGCTGTTTCAGAAAGCATGCTATCCAAACCTAAACGTGCAAAGATTGCTTTAGCATATCCTTTAATCGAATAGTATGAAAGTAAATCGTTTGTCGCATTCCATTGTTCCTTTTCTTTACGTCCTGTAACGGCTAAAATGAAACGTTTATTTTCAGCATACCCACTTTCGTATTTATGGTACACTTTTCCGAATTCATATACTCTTAAATCAGGATTTTGTCTGTTTTGATTGTGTTCAATTACCTCTAACGTATTAAAGATTAAAGATTGTCTCATCACACTCAATTCTTGACTTAAAGGATTTAAAATCTCCACATTTCTATTTGAAGAAAATGCTTCTCCTCCAAATTTCTCAATGTAAGCACTTGAAGTCAACGAGTTGTTTAACATTTCCACAAATCCTTTCCCCACTAAAAATTCTGAAATCACAGATTGTACTTTTTCTACATCTGGTTTAGCAAAATTCAAAATAGAAGTATTTAATTTTTCAGGTAAAGGAACATTGTTGAATCCGAAAATACGTAATACTTCTTCGATAACATCTGCTTCTCTTGTAACATCAACTCTGTAAGCAGGCACTTCTAACTGAGCGATTCCATTTGCTTCAGAAAGTACTTTAATATCTAAATTTTCTAAAATTTGAATTACTTTTTCTTTTGGAATTGCATATCCTATTAAGGTATTACAACGCTCAAAACTAAATTCAATTTGTTGATTCTCGATTTTTGAAGGGTAAATATCAACGATATCCATAGCGATTTCTCCACCAGCTACTTCTTGAATTAATAAAGCCGCACGTTTTAACGCATATTCCGTTAAACCTGGATCAACTCCTCTTTCAAAACGGAAACTTGCATCTGTGTTTAATCCATGAAACTTCGCTGTTTTACGAACCGAAACTGGGTTAAAATAAGCAGATTCTAAGAAGATATCTGTTGTTTGATCTTTAATTCCAGAATCTTTTCCACCAAAAACACCTGCAATACAAAGGTTTTCATTTCCATTCGTAATCATCATATTTGAAGCAGAAAGAGTTCTTTCAACTCCGTCCAATGTTACAAATTTCTCTCCTTCTTTTGCTAATTTGACAACTACTTTACCATTCAATTCAGCTGCATCAAAACCGTGTAAAGGTGTTCCTAATTCACGCATAACGTAATTCGTCACGTCGACAACATTATTAATAGGAGACAAACCTACCGCTCTTAATCTTTTTTGCAACCAAGCAGGAGATGGTTTCACAGTAACTCCTTTAATAGAAGTTCCCATATATCTTGGACACGTTTCAGTTGTTTCGTTTGAAACTTCAATTTTCAAATCAGCATTTCCTTTTTTGAAAGCATCAACTGACGGCCAGTTTAATTTTAAATTTTCATTGTTGTGCACATTCAAATAAGCAATTAAATCTCTTGCTACTCCGATATGTCCCATTGCATCAGCTCTATTTGGAGTTAATCCGATTTCGATTTCATAATCATCTTCTAACTCAAAATATGTTGCTGCTTTTGTTCCAACTTCAATCGCTGGATCTAACACTAAAATTCCCGCATGTGATTCTCCTAAACCAAGTTCGTCTTCAGCACACAACATCCCTTGAGACTCAACTCCACGAATTTTAGATAATTTGATTTTAAAAGCCTCTTCTGGTTTTGGATAAAGTGTACAACCAACTGTAGCAACGATTACTTTTTGTCCGGCAGCAACATTTGGAGCTCCACACACAATTTGTAATGGCTCACCTGAACCTATATTGACAGTCGTAACTTTTAATTTATCAGCATCTGGGTGTTTTTCACATGTCAACACTTCTCCAACAACTACTCCTTCTAATCCACCTTTAACAGCTTCAATTTTTTCAACGCTTTCCACCTCAAGTCCTGTATCCGTTAAGATTTTATCCATTTCTTGCGGCGTTACAGATGTATTAACGTATTGCTTTAACCAGTTGTAAGATACTTTCATGCTACTAAATTTTTACTCGATTTTTAAAATCAATGCGAATTTAATGAATCTGAGGGAAATGAAGGTTTTATGGAGGGGAGAAATGAAAAAATAATTTGTGACATTTTTTAAGAGTGGTTTTAAATGGTGGGGATATTTGAATTTCACATAGTGGTAATGATTATAAGGGGAAAGGTGTTTCTAACGGTTAGAAACGACTTTAAACCAAGTTAAATTACAATTATGATCGAAAAAATAGTTTTGATCGAAAACGCAGTGTTTATAAGCTCAAAGGTGATTCTAACGGATAAAAACGACTATTCCCAAATATTTTTCCCAAAACCTTTTTCAAGAAATCAACTTTTTTCTTAAATTCAATAGAGTATTAAATAATTTAAACACTCAAAATCATGTGCAAAAAGTCAACTAACAATCTAGATCGCAATTGTTTAATTTGTGAGAAATCAATTTTTGGAAGAGCCGACAAAGTTTTTTGTGGGATTCAATGTAAAAATAAATATCACTCAGAAGTGAGGAGAACAACCAAATCAATCAGCTCGGAGACGTTTAAAATTTTAAATAGAAACTGGACGATTATAACAAATTTAATGACCGATCAAGGAGAAAAGATTATTGTCAAAAAGCTGACTTTACAACGCTTAGGATTTGACTTTTCTACCATAACGAATATTCATCAGAAAAATATGTTTATCAACTTTGGAATTTATAATTACACCTATTATATTGGAAAAAATGACAATGTTATAATCTTTAAAGACAAAGAACATTCGGAAATTTCACCATTTATTTTTAAGCGATTGTTGCAGCAATTTCCAATCCAAAGCCATTAAAAAAGAAAATTAACCTTTAACACATTTATTTATCATTCTGTGAATCATAAAATTGTAATTTCACAATCGATTATTATATAAAATGAGATTATTACTTTTTTTAAGTTGTTTTCTATTTAGTTTACAGGCTAATACTCAAGAAAATTTCACAATTAGTGGAACATTGACAAATGGTTCCACGGGTGAATTATTGATTGGCGCTCAAGTTTTAGTTCCTTCAATTAAACGTGCTGTTTCATCGAATAATTATGGATTTTATTCTTTATCAGTTCCCAAAGGAGTTTATATTATTGAATTTAAGTCAATAGGGTTGACTGACAAAAAAATGGAATTGGATATTAATAGAAACACTGAATTAAATATAGAACTTCAAGTAGCGGAAAAAAACATAGAGGAAGTTCAAATAAATGCTAAAAAAGGTGAAAATGTTAATAGTACAAAAATAGGTCAAATGGCGCTTGAAATTGAGGACATTAAACTTTTACCAGCTTTTATGGGAGAAGTGGATGTACTTAAAACTATTCAATTACTTCCTGGTGTTTCGTCTGTAAGTGAAGGAGGACAAGGTTTTTATGTTCGAGGTGGTGGACCAGATCAAAATTTAGTGTTATTAGATGAGGCAATTGTCTATAATCCGTCTCACTTATTTGGTTTCTTCTCTGTTTTTAATTCGGATGCTGTAAAAGGTGTTAACCTTACAAAAGGAACAATGCCTGCTAATTTTGGAGGAAGAATGTCTTCTGTTTTAGAAGTGAATATGAACGAAGGGAACAGTAAAAAATTCAAAGTTAAAGGTGGAATTGGATTAATTTCCTCAAGATTAACATTCGAAGGACCAATTAAAAAAGACAAAGGATCATTTATTATTTCCGGTAGAAGAACCTATATTGATGTTTTAATGAAAAGCTTGATCCCTAAGAAATCTCCTTTCTCAGGTTCTGGTTATTATTTCTATGATTTTAATTTTAAAGCAAATTATAAACTAGGTAAAAATGACAAACTTTTTTTAAGTGGTTATTTCGGTAAGGATAAGTTTTTTTACGACAATAAAAACGATAATTTTTTAGTGGACATGCCTTGGGGAAATAGTATTGCTTCATTGAGATGGAATCATGTTTTTTCAGGTAAACTTTTTATGAACGTCAGTTCGACTTATACAGGCTATCAATTCAGTTTTGGATCACAACAAGATCAATTTAAATTTAGACTTTCTTCAAGTATTAGTGATATCGGAAGTAAAGTAGATTTCTCTTATTTTCCAAATGACAGACACAAAATTAAATATGGATTAAGTTACATTTATCATACTTTTATTCCGACGAGTGTTGCTATTTCTGCTGAAGAAGTTGACTTTGATATGGGAAAACCACAGAAAATTTTTAGTCATGAATCGGCTGTTTATTTCTCAGATGATTATGATGTCTCAGATCGTTTTCGCTTGAATTTTGGATTACGTTATAGTTTTTACCAACAAACAGGACCTTTTACTCGCTATATTAAAGGGACAATTGGCCATTCAGATACAACGATTACTTATTCAAAAGGAGAAATCATTAAATTTTATCAAGGTTTAGAGCCTAGAATTTCAGCACGATTTACATTAACTGAAAACAGTTCAATTAAAGCAGGTTATTCAATCAATAATCAATATGTTCATTTAACTTCTATGAGTGCCGTTTCTTTACCAACAGACATTTGGTATCCAAGTACTTCGATAGCTAAACCTCAAAAAGGTTGGCAAGCAACAGCAGGTTATTTCCAAGATTTTTTCAATGGGAAAATAGAAACTTCTGTTGAGGTTTATTATAAAGGAATGAATAATTTAATCGAATTTAAAGAAGGTGTTTTACCAACTGATAATGTGAAAGATAATACGGATAATTTATTAACTTTTGGAAAAGGATGGAGTTATGGAGCTGAATTTTTCATCAAACGTAAAATTGGTAAACTGACAGGTTGGATAGGTTATACATGGGCTAAAACAGAACGTAAATTCCCTGAAATAAACGGAGGGAAAGTCTATCCTGCAAAATATGACCGAAGACATGATTTATCAGTTGTTGCAACCTATAAAATGAATGAGCGATGGGTGTTTAGTTCAACATTTATTTATGCTACTGGAAATACTTTAACACTTCCAACAGCATGGTATGTTCAAGATAACAGCTTATTATTTGATTATGGAGCTCGTAATTCAACCAGAATGGCACCTTACCATCGATTAGATATTTCTGCGACACTTTATGGGAAAACATATAAAATCAGGAAAAATGATCAAGGAGAGAGCGAAAGGATTCCTAAAAAATACAAAAGCAATTGGTCTTTTTCAATTTACAATGTCTACAATAGAGCAAATCCATTTTTCTTATATGTAGATAGCAATGGTGATTTGTTTAAAGGTGATTTTAATATGAAAGTGAAACAAGTTACTTTGTTTCCAATCATACCTAGTTTTACATGGAATTTTGAATTTTAAAAAGCTATGATGAAAAAATTAATTTACTTTATTGGAATCGTTTTTCTTCTTTGTAGTTGTACAAAAGAAGTTCAAATCGATATTCCTGGTTACGAAGAAAAAATTGTGATTGATGGGAATATAGAAACTGGACAACCTCCAATTGTATTGATTTCAAAATCAAATGATATTTATTCTCCTACTGATTTAAATTCTTACTTAAATAGCTTCATAAAAGGCGCAATTGTAACGGTTAGTAATGGAACAACAACCATTCAATTAGATCAAATTTGTACGGATGACTTACCTCCTGGTACAGAACAAATTGCTGCTGATTTATTTGGGATTTCAGTTGATGAATTGTCGAATTTTCATCTTTGTGCATACACCAGTTTTAATCCCGTGATTTGGGGAGAAATAGGTAAAAACTATACGTTAACCGTTACTTATAATGGAAAAACATATACTTCGAGCACATATATTAATCAACCAACATCTTTGGATTCTGTTTATTGGAAAGCTGAAACTAGTTACCCAGATTATGGTTATTCCTATGCTCGTTTAACGGATAATCCTTCAACCTATGACGCGTATTTATGGCAAGTAAAACGAATTAACATTCAATCTGATGGTAAACCGAAAGACAATATTTTTACAAAAACGTTCAATCCAGTTTTCGATGATGAATTTGTGAATGGGCTCTCTTTTAATTTCTTTTATGAAAACCCAATGTCATTTGATGATTCGACTGTTCAATCTCAATATAAAGGGTTGTACCATAAAGGTGATTCTGTCGTTATTAAATTTTCTAAAATGAACCAAGATGTTTACAATTATTTTGAGAAGAAATATACGCAATTAGCAACTCAAGGTAATCCTTTTGCAACTCCTATTAATATTGTTTCCAATATATCGGGTGGTGCTTTGGGAGTTTGGGCAGGATATTCTCCTTCTTTTGATACACTTTATTGTCAATAATTTCGTTGGTCTTATTTTTGATACGTTCGATTAAATACTTGAATATGCGTTTTTTATTAGTTGTCTTTTCTCTTTTTGTTTTTACGTTATTAAAAGCGCAAATAGTTTTTGATAAAACGAAGTTTGATTTCGGTGATTTATCAATGACAAGTGATCGATTCGTAGACATTAAAATAACTAATAAAAGTGTCAAAAAAGGATATATTTTAACCATCAAAAAACCTGCAGATGTGGTGTATATTGTGAATGGTCAATTCATGGAAAAAGACAGTTCTTTAACTTTAAGATGTCAAGTAAATCCTATGAAGAAAGGCCGATTCACCTATGAAATTTCAATTTTTACAAGCGATAAAGGAGAAGCTACTATTATTAAATTAACAGGAAACCTTAAAGAATTTTCTCCCGAAACAGCTAATTACCTTAAAGCATGTCCTGATTTCAATGCAAAGAAACCTGATAAAAATGCCACCGATTTCGAAGTAACGATTGTCACAATTGACAAAGAAACGAAAACAATTCTCTCCGAATCCACTGTTACAATGATTCAAAATGGTCGACCAACAACGGCTTTTAAAACAGATAAAAAAGGTCAGTTTACCAGAAAATTTCCATTAGGATTTAGTTATTTCTATGCAACTCACGATGGATATTTTCCAACCGAAATGGGGGCTTACATTAATTTCCAACGAAATTATGTCATGATTGAGCTTGAAAAAAACAAAACCATTATTGAACCAAAAATTCCTTTACCTGTATTCGAAAAACCTATAATCGATTCGACTATAACTCCAGTACAAATAGAGTTGAACTTAGAAAATGAATTAGCACAACAAACGACAACACCAACAACAGAAGTAAACGTAGTAGGTTTTAAT
>JAJTEO010000038.1 GCA_021300395.1 Fluviicola sp.
CTGTAAATTTACCTTCAGCTAATCCAACGAAATTTGCAACGGTCATTGGTGTTTTTTCATGCTCCAACTTGCAAAGTATTATTCCCTTATTTGTGTTGAATTCAGCATAAATTCCAGGTTCCAATGCAGAATTTTTCTTTTTATCTGTTTGGGCATTTACAAAACTTAAACTTACAATCGCAAGTAAAAAATTAAGTGTTAAAAAAAGTGTTCGTTTCATTTTTATAGATTTATTTTATAAAATTAGTAATTTCTCAATTATTGAAATTGTGTAATACAAATTTAATACCGTTTCTTTTTTAGTAAAGTTTGGTGATCTAATTTCTCTTATCAATTCCCCAAAGCATTTTATTACGAATGGTATCTAAGAAGTTATTGTCTTGGAATTTAACAACGTTAATCATAAATTCAGCCTTGCTCACTTTTACCTCTTCACCTTGAGAGATATTTAAAGATTCTCCATCAATACTGATAAGGTATTTGCGTTCTCTTCCTTCAACACTCAATTTAATAGGTAAATGATCTGGTACAACAACCGGTCTTACATTTAAATTATGAGGAGCAATTGGAGTTAATAAGTGAATTTGACAACCTGGCGTTACGATTGGTCCGCCACAACTTAAGTTATAAGCTGTTGAACCAGTAGGTGTTCCAACAATTAATCCGTCTGCCCAATAAGAATTTAAATATTTATCATCCAATGAGGCGTGAACTGTAATCATCGAAGCAGTATCTTTTTTATGAAGCGAAACCTCGTTTAAAGCGATATTGTCTTCTCCAAATAATCCACTTTCTGTTTCAACTTTAAGTAAAGATCTTTTTTGATACTCGTATTTTTTTTCTTTCACCAAATCCATTGTTTCCTGAAGTTGGTCAGTCGAGATATTTGCTAAGAAACCTAATCTTCCAGTATTAATACCTAAAATCGGTACTCCAGAATCACGAATATAGCTTACTGTTTTAATAAAGGTACCATCTCCACCAATACTCAATGCTAAATCAATTCCAGTTTTTAAATCATGTCTTGAATTGAATGTGTCAAAAGATTCGGTGATACCTACTTTTTTGATTAGCTGTTCATTCAATTCATGTTCAATAACAGGATTCCATCCAAAATCTTTTAAAATCTTGAGTAAATCTGTATAATGATGAGCTGTTTGTTTGTTTAATTTTCTGCTGTATATCGCAACATTCATATCTAAAGATTGAGATAATTCATAAGTGCATCAAATCTAAATTGAATGTCATCATCACCGCTACTTTTTTGGTAAGAAGCTTTGATTATATAATCATATCGTTCGAATGTTCTGATAATACGATCCAATTCAATTAAATTGATTTTTAAAGTCACTTCTAATTTTGTAGAATCTGGAGATGACATAATATATGAACTCAAAATTCGAGCGTTATTACTTTCTACAATTTGAGCAATTTGAGCCATTGAATAATCAATACTGTTGACTTCAATAACTAAAATCCCACCTGGTTCTTTGATGCTACCTGTATTTGCCATAGAAGTAATCAAGTGATGAATACTCGTGCAGCCAAGGTATTTTTCATTTGCATCTAAAACAGGAAGAATACTTAATTTATGTTCAGAAATTTTAGCTAAAACTTCATAGATATGTGCATCAGCAAGGACATATGGACGCGGTAAGTGGTCAAATAAAACATCTAATGTTTCATTTTGATCCATTTTATCCATAATATCTGATTCTGAAATAACACCAACAAAGTTGCCATTTTTCAAAACAGGTAAATGTGATACTTTAAATTCATCCATCCAACGTAATGCTTTTTCACCTGTATCAGTGTGAGTTAACGGAGGGATTTCGTCTGTAATTAATTCTTGTGCTCTCATTGTTGTTGCCAAATTAGTAAATTACTTGGTAAGTATGTACTTTTGAAACGGAAAAAAAGCGAATTTATGACAAAGTTGAGTGTAAATATTAATAAAATAGCTACAATTCGTAATGCAAGAGGAGGGAATACACCGAATGTAGTTCAAGTAGCGATTGATTGTGAACGTTTTGGCGCAGAAGGGATTACGGTTCATCCTAGACCTGATGAGCGTCATATTACAACACAAGATGTTTATGATTTGTCAAAAATTGTTAAAACTGAATTCAATATTGAAGGCTATCCAGATCAACGTTATTTAGACATGATTTCTGAGCTAAAACCAGCTCAGGCAACATTAGTTCCAGATCCACCGCATGTACTTACTTCAAATGCAGGTTGGTATACCAAAAAGCATGAAATTTTATTAACTGATTTAGTCCAACGATTTAAAGCACAAGGAGTAAGAAGTTCAATCTTTATTGATACGAATTTAGAGAATATTGAATACGCGGCTAAAACAGGAGTTGATCGCATCGAATTATATACAGGTCCATTTGCAGAAGATTTTACAAGTAATCCTGAAAAATCGATAGAAGCGTATGTAAAAGCTGCAAATTATGCTACAGAATTGGGAATTGAAATCAATGCTGGTCATGATTTAAGTTTAGAAAATCTTAAGTTTTTTTAAGAAAAAGTAAGTAAACCATTAAAAGTAAAGAAGCAATCGCAAATGTTTGTCCAATTAAATCACCATTTTGGGTGTAAAAAGTAGTTTCATTATTCTTATTGATGATGCCATTTATTGCTGTTGGAACCCACCATTTAGTTGCTTGAGTAATGTCGCCTCGTTGATTGATAAAACAACTGATTCCTGTATTAGCAGAGCGCGCAACGCTTTTTCTATTTTCGATAGCTCTCAATGAAGCGAAACTAGCATGTTGCTTGTAACCAGGAGTATTTCCCCACCAACCATCATTTGTGATAATGAAAATAACATCACTCCCTTTTTTACATTGTTCGGCAATAAAATTTCCATAGATAGATTCGTAACAGATTGAAGGGGCAAAACTAAATTTAGGTGTGTTGTAAACCTTTGGTGAATCTTCTATTCCCAGTGTTCCTGAAGTTCCACCATTTTGAATTGATAACTCTTCTAACCAAGGAATCCACTTTGAAAATGGAATTTTCTCTACACCTAAGACTAACTTCGATTTATGAACGAATAAAGGCGTTTCGTTTTTATTAATCAAAATTGAGGTGTTGTAATATTCAATAAATCCAGGTCCACCTTGAATAGCTCTCGCAGCAATTCAATTTTTCTTTTCAAAGAATCGTGCGGTTGAAGCTCCAGTGAAAAATAAAGCTTGATTCCATTTTGAAGTTCTTTCAAGGATGTAGGGATAAAAATCCAATTGTCTGATTTCATCCTCGTAAAAAGTGGAGCTAATTGCTGTTTCAGGAGCTAAAACAATATCGGTTTTTTGAGTGACTTTTTTATCAGCTTCATTAAATAATTTAGTTAATTGTGATTTTAGGTCTGAATCAAATTTCTCATTATATGGATCAATGTTCGGTTGAATTGCAACAATTTCAATTGGATCTTTTTTTTCAGTATAATTGAAATATGAATAAATTGAAAAAGTGATAGGAATAATAATTATCGATGAGGTAATTAGAATAAATTTTAATTCAAATTGAATTGATTTTTTATAGATAACAATGCGTTCAGTTAATTTGAAAAGAAGAATATTTACGAGTAATATCCAAAGGGATCCGCCTAAAGCACCTGTAAAACTATACCATTGGATTAATTTTGGTGTAATTGAAAACACATTCCCAAGCGTTAACCACGGATAGGATAATTCCCAATGATAGTGAATGAATTCAAATGCAATCCAAATTATAGGCAAGAAGATTATTCCATTTTTAGGATCTACATTTTTTTTTGAAATATGAAATAAGTAGAAAACAAAAGCCATAATTAGCGCATTTAGAACGATTGCAAAAATCGCACCTCCAGAACTTGCATTCCAAATCCACCAAGTTGAGCCTAAATTATAAATGAAAAATGTAACCAAAGCATGGATGTATACTTTAGATGATTTGTATTTTTTCTTTGAAATGTATGATTCAACTAGTAATAATGGAATCCAAGAAATAAAAACGAGAAATGTTAAACTTCCAGTAAAAGGGAATGAAATAAAAAGAAGTATACCTGAAAGTATACTTAATAAATATCGTTTTGATTTTGATAATTCGTACATTTTGTAAAGTTAATTGAAATTAGAATTGGAAAATAATTTCGCATAAAAAAAGTCGCTCATGAATAAACAAGAGCGACTTTTCAATTTGTTAGAAGTGATTATTGAAAAACAACAGTCATTTCTACACGTCTATTTTTACTTCTTCCTTCTTCTGTATCATTTGTAGCAATTGGCTGAGTTTCTCCAAAGTAAATTGAGTTAATTCTAGTTGCCTCAACACCTTTGCTTACTAAATATGCTTTTACAGCTTCAGAACGTTTTTTAGATAATATCAAGTTTGTTTGATCGTTACCTACGTTGTCTGTGTGACCAGCTATTTGTAATTTCCATTCTTTTTTCTTGATTAATAAAGCTGCTAAATCATCTAATGAAGCAAAAGATGCCGTTTTGATTACTGCATTTCCAGTGTTGAATTCTAAGTTATCAAATGCTGTTTTTAAGATTTCTTTTTCAGCTTCTTCAATTTTAGGACAACCATTGTTTTCTACAACACCTTTTACCGTTGGGCATTGATCAGCTTCATCTAAGATACCATCTTCATCTGTATCTTGATAAGGACAGCCTTGATTTTTGATAGGTCCAGCAATAAATGGACATTTATCATCTTTGTCTAATAAGCCATCAGCATCTGTATCAGGCCATGGACAACCATTATTTTCAACTGGACCAGCAACGTCAATACAACCATCAACGATATCCAGAACTCCATCGGTATCAGTGTCAGGACAACCGTGATTTACTAACGTTCCTGGAGCTTGAGGACATTCATCTTCGCTATCTTTGATGCCATCTCCATCAGTATCTGGACAACCATTGAATGCAATTAATCCAGCAATTTCAGGACAATCATCTTTACCATCAATAATACTATCGTTATCTGTATCAGGACAACCTTTGAATTTTCTTAAACCAGCAACATCAGCACATTCGTCATCTTTGTCGGCTATACTATCATTGTCTTTGTCAGGACATCCTTGCAAATGTTTTAAACCTGGAATATCAGGACAAGTATCATTTGGATCAATTATACTATCATTATCTCTGTCTGGACAACCTTTAAATTTAATGTCACCAGCTAATTCAGGACAATCATCTCTTTTATCTTTTATACCATCACCATCTTTATCTTTTAAAGGGCCGATTACAACGTTTAAACCAAAAGAAACGTGAATGTTTTTAGTGTTGTATGGTATAGGGGCTCCTTTTCCACCTTGACCATTTGATGGGGCAGGTGTTGTGAATAAGAATGTTCCGATATTATCAGACATTACAAAGAATTGAATAGGTCCTCCTTTTAAACTCAATCCAAAACCAAGATTGTTATAAGCTCGCCCGTACATTCCGTAATTTAGAGAAGCACTTAACCAATTTTTAATATTCATATTAATTGCCACGGCTAATCCTGCTCTGTATCTTTTACGTGTAAATTCGTTGTAAAGTGTAGCACTTGCATTGAAATATTTATTTAAGGTATACGAGCCACCTAAATAAAATTTTGTGTGTAATGAAGTTTTATAATTATTTGAAACTCCATTTTTTGCCATTACAGTTTTTGATGTGTCGATTAACTCTTGTCCAAAATTATAAGTTGAATCTTTCTTAATTAATTTGGTAAAATCGGCACCTTTGAAAACATAATTAATATCGTTTGTTTCAAAGTTGCTTGTATTCGTTTTCCAATTGATGAAACCTAAATCTAACAAACTAGCACTTAATTGAATCTTGTCTGTTAATATGTAACTACCTCCTAAATCAAGTCCGATTCCTAAATTTTTGAAATTATAAGGTGATTTCATCAATTCTTTTGAATCAACAACATGATTGGTATCAGTAAAATATAAAGTATTCGAAGAATTCATTCCTAATTGACCATCTATAGTCCAGTCAAAAGTTGAAGCGTCAGTTGTGATACCTAATTTACTTTTTTTAGTTTGAATGTTAGCTATTCCAGAAAGAAGTTTTAATCTTCCTCCTACAGTAAGTTTCGAATTTATATTTCGATTATAGCCCAAAGAGTATTCCATGTATTCAGAAACATCAATTGCTAAACCATCTAACGAAATTCTTTTCCCTAAGTAGTTTTCAGAACCATTCCCATATACAAGAAAACCAAATAAATCTTTAGGTATAGCAATGTTTGAGCGAAATCTATTCGTAACATTAAATGAAACGAAATTGTTCTTTTTTACTTTGAATCCAAAACCAAATAATTGATTGTAGGAATCAATTGAGATGAAGTTCATTTTTCCTAAATGATTCATGAATTGATTTGGATCAATTATTAATGAATCATTCGCATCTTTTTGGAACATTTGCCCCAACGTTATAGCACTGTTGTTTATGTAGAAATTTTGAAAACCTAAAGGTAGACTAACGTAAACTCTATTTTTTTGTCTAAATCCAGGGTTCACATTTAATGCTTGAGAAGTTTCTTTTAAACCATAAAGCGTAGAGTTTTGCTGAGCGTTAGAGCTAAAAACAAATCCAATAATAAAAAGAAATAATATTAGTGATTTGTTACTCTTTTTTGATAAGTATTTTGACATAATAATGTTTCTTAAGCTATTAAAATTTTTGTTTTAAAACAGTTTGTACACCAAGTTTGAGTGATAATTTGTAATCGTCAAATATTTTCACTGTTGTTGTGGTCGCTGGTTGAGTTGTTGCTGCTGTTCCAGTGATAATAATTTGAGTAGCATTTTTTAATAATGCGATTTGACTTTTTGATAATTTAATATCTGTTATTTTATTTGCTCTCGAAGTAACTCTTCCAGAGCCATCAACTGGAGCTGCAGCTAAAACTTCATGATTTGTATTGTATAAATCAAATAATACAACATCGTTTGAATCTAATAAGATCAAATTTGTTTCGAAATTTATAGGGAAACCATTAGATGAGTTTATTCTGAATAATATTGATTCAATGATATCAACATCGGTACTGAACTTAAATGGTAAAGTATCTTGCAATGCAAAGTCATATGCATTTCCTTCAAGTGGTAATTCTAATTCAGCTTTAACGACTAATTTGCTTGATTTTTCAATAAAATTAAGTGCGGGACCAGCAGGGTTTGTGGTTGCGTTGACAGTATAGTTAAAGTATTTTGGCGTTGAGGAAACCAATGTGTTAATACCAGAAGAATTCCCTTGGTTTAGTTCAGGTATTACAGTTGTACTAGTGTTTCCCATTATTGTAGGTGCCGTAATAAGAATATTATTAAGGTTAGGATTAGAAATGTTTACAGTTGTCCCTGTAACTGAATTGATAGATTTTAAATTGGTAATATCCATTAGAACTGGAATACCAAATGAATTTTCAACGGAAAGTCTTATTTTAGGATTAGTTAAATTAAAAACTCCAGTTGAAGCATTGTTAAAAATCTTAATTAATATAGAATCACTTGAGTTTACAATTGATTGTTGATCAAAATAACCTGTAGCATTTTCAAACACTAAATTATTTAGATTAAAATTTATGTCGAAATTTTCATTGCCGACAATGTTTTGACCACTACCGTTTATAGTTGCATCTACAATAACACGTAATGTATTTGAAGCAGTCCCGTTTGCCGTAAAATCACATGTTGAATTAGAAAGATTTAATGTTGAAGTTGCGAGCTGAGGTGTGCTTCCGCTATAATTCATTTGAATTGTTTTAGTTGCCGGGGAACCTCCAATGATGATGTCAGGAAGCGTTAGCGTAATATCAATGTTGTGTTTTAACGAAGTGTTGATATCAATCCCTAAATTTCCACTTTCAAGATTTACAGTGTTCAATGTTGAACTACCATTCATTGGGAAATTAATAGGTGTAGTGTTAGAGCTTGGAATAGTTGACGAAAAGCTTGGTGTTGCAGACAAACCAAAATCAGTTGGAGACAAACTATAGTTTTGTGAATAGTTGTTTAATTGTAAGATTGTTTGTGCATTAACAGAGCCTATTTCACCTTTGTAATTTAATGCGATTTCGCCAGTTACTTGATTTATAATCACTAAATCATTACTGTCTTTTGATGCTAAAATGTCATAGACACCAAAATCAGCAACGCCTATAGGTACTGCAAAATTAGGGTTCCATGTACCACCCGCCATTTTGTTTAAGTCAGGTTTTTTACATCCAACAAAGAAAATAGTAATTAATAGAAAAGTCAATATTGACTTAATTTTCCAGTGTTTTTTCATAGTAGAAATTTTAAAAAAATGATTTAGCAATAAAATCACATTCAAAGTTACAATTTTTTTTAATTCATTGTGTATTGAACGATGAATTCATCTACAATTGTAGTGACAAGAGTTTTTGAATTGTAAAAGCTAGTCTTAACGATGTGTTTTCCGTCAAATGCTTTTTTATTAATACGTTCGTTGTTGTTGTATAGATAAATATTGTTTCCAATTCCATCAATTACAGATAAATAAACAGCGCCATAGTTTTCAGAAATAGAAACATTATCCAATTGACCGAAATCTATTAATTGACGTGTGTAAATCTCACTTTGGGCATTCATGTAGATTACTTCATTTCCAGCTTGAATGACAATTAATGGGTTTTCAAGTTCAAAAGAAGTTTTAAGAATTTTACCTCCTGGAAAAGATTTTACAATTGATTTATTTCCTTTTTGATCAATTTTCACTAGATCATTGGATTCCATCGCAAATTGAACTAATTCATTTTCTTGTGAAATTGAATACGTGTTTGTCGGAATAGCAAAGCGACGATATTCTTTCTTTTTAACTAGATTAAACATCGCATAGTTATATTCGTCTTTTGCTCCAATGAACATGATTTTTTTACTTGTCCAAATGTCTATTGGTTTTTTTATCAGCGTTAAGCCACTTTTAATATTTGAGATTATTTTCCCTTTAAAATTGTAAATTATCAATTCGTTTTTTTCGTTGGCAATCGCTAGGCAATTTGTTCCTTTATTGTTAAAGTAAGTTGCTTCATTTGTTGCGTTTGTTTGCAATTGAATAGGGAAACCATTTTCTTCAACACCATCTTTGTTAAATAAATGAATTTCTTTCGATGTCGTCACAATATAGTTTTTTCGGTCATTAATTTCGACTTCTCTGATTTCACCAAAAGGATATCCTTTTATTTCTTTATGCCAACTTTTTTGACCGTTTTTATAGGCTAAAAGTTCTCCGTTTTTGGTTAAAATGATAATATTTCCTTTTCCATTTAAAACGATAAAATCTTCTATATCTAATCCAACTTGCATCGAAATTGATGATTTTTCAGAAGGGTTGTTTGCATCAACTTCTTTGGCTTTTAAATGTGTCTCAAAAATTTTATTTTTAAATCTAGTTTTTGAATATTTGATATCTTTTTCGATGTATCTTTCTGATACTTTTTGAGGTAAATCGGAGTAGAAATAATTTAATCTTTCTTTTTTTAATGCTAAGGTATTCCCTAAACGATAATCTGCTACAACTTGTTCGCAGGTGTTTTTTGATTCTGAAATAACAACAAAATCATCCATTAGTTTTATGAAAAATCCTTCTTGAATATTGCTTGGAAAGTTTTTTGTAAGTTGAATGTTTTTGAATTCTCCTTCTTCTTCTTTATCGCTTTCATTTTGATTTTGAATTAAATCATTCAGAACCAGTATGGGATTTTGACCATCAATGTAATCCGATATAATTACTTTATTGTTATTGTAATTGAATTCAATAAATCCATTTTCTATCCATTCATTTAATGGACTTTTTTTGAATCTAGAATCTAATGAAGCATAGAATGACTTTTCATAAAAATGATAATTACTAATTGAGTTTGGAAGTGCAATAGAGAATAGTTGTTCATCTTCAATTTGTTTTCCCTTCGAAATGTTTGAGGTTAACGATATGTATTCGATTTTATCATCACCTTTTATATAAATATCAGTAATAGAAAATTGATTATTGTTGAATTTCACATTGTTGGCACTAGCCTTAGAATCGTGGATAGACCATTCAAATTTATTTTTTGATTTTACAACTGATTTTGTAGATAAATATAGAATTGATTGGGCGTATTTCCCATTGTATTTATTTGATGAAAATGATTTGAATTGATTAAACTGTATAGGTAGTTTTGCGTTTTTAAATAGTTTTAAAATTGCTTCTTTTGTCCAATTTTCTTTATTGTCAATAAAGATATGACTTTGTTTTTTGCTGATAATTATAAGGTCATCTTTACCTAGCCAAGGTGTTAGAGCATTAATGATTTTTTTATTTTCAGGAGTTGTTTCAAAGCCTGTTTTTTGAAATGGGTTTTCGGATAGTCGATTTATGATGAGTATTTCACCGTCTTTCTCTCCGAAAAGGGTAGTGGGTGAAAATTGATTTTCTTTATCTATAATATCCATACCAACATAACCGATCCAGATTATGCTTATTATACCGATGATGTAAAGAATGTATTTACCAAACATGATTAACCTAATTTCTTCAAATTTACATTTTTGAATAATTGAAATTTGGATACATTTTTTTATAAATGAACAAATGAATGTTTAATCAAACAACGAAAGTTGATCTGGTGCTAAAAGTGTAAACGACATTCTATGATATTTAGATGGGCCAATTTTTTCAATTGCGTTTCTGTGATCTTTTGTTGGGTAACCTTTATTTTTTGACCATTGATAGCCGGGAATCTCCTCATTTAGTTTTTCCATGTATTCATCCCTGTATGTTTTTGCTAGAATTGATGCCGCAGCTATGTTGAGTAATTTACCATCACCTTTTATAATTGTTTCATGCGGTATATCTTTATATTTTTTAAATCTATTTCCATCAATCAAAATAAATTCTGGTACAATTGATAAGTGATCTAATGCTAGGTGCATTGCTTTTATGCTAGCATTTAAAATATTGATTTCATCTATTTCTTTTTCATAAACAATACCGATGCCAAAAGCAATTGCATGTTCTTCAATTATTGGTTTTAGAATTTTCCTTTTCTTTTCAGATAATTGTTTTGAATCATTCAACCATTCGTGTCTAAAATCTTTGGGAAGTATTACTGCAGCTGCAATAACAGGTCCTGCTAAACAGCCTCTTCCTGCTTCATCGCAACCAGCTTCTATAAGGTTCTCATTTAAATAAGGTAAAAGTGTATTCATAATGTAAAAATCAGAAAAAATTATTACATTAGCATAAGAAATTTCGAATGCAACTATTTGACTTGTATATTCGTTTAGATAACAGAAATAAATTAGAACTATGAATAAACTATTTTTTTTAATTCTTTTTGTCGGTTTTTCGTCAATTGGATTTTCGCAACAAGGTAAAAAAGAAGCAATTTCTTTAAGTAAAGAAGAATTGGTTCAGGCAAAAAATCTTGGTATTTATACTTTTACTTTACCTGAAGGTAATACTCCAGAGAAAGTGTCTGAAAATGCGAAGTATTATACAATGTATTTTAAAGTAAAGTACAATGCTGATAATAGAGAAGCATCTTTGAATATGGTGTCAAATGATGAGAAATCAAGACATGTAATTTGTCGTTTTTTAGTTGCTTCAGGTGTTGAAAAAGTATTTGTTGATGGTAAAGCAGTTCAAGTAGAAGAGTATTTTCAAACATATTTAAAATAGTAAACCGATTTACTATTTTGTTATTGCTCAGGCTTTTAAAAGTCTGAGCTTTTTTTTACCACTTATCATTGAAATAATTCATTTCATCCATTTTTGATATCGAAATCAGAATTGAGTATAGATATTTGTGAAAATTTTTAAATGATGAAATATTTAATATATCCTACAATTTTTCTTTTGATGATTTCTTGTGGAGATAACAATTCAAAAAGCAAATCAGAAAGTACTGTTGTTCATTATGGGGAAGTAAAAGTTGATTCTACAAAAGCAGTTTCTGTTGATGAGATGTTGACCTGTTTTGAAGGTAATGGTGATAAAGTTGATTTTACTTTTAAAGCAGAAATAAAAGAAGTTTGTACAAAAGCAGGTTGTTGGATTTCTGTAGATAAAGGCAATGGAGAGACGTTTATGGTTCGATTCAAGAATCATTTTACAATACCTGTTAAAACGAAATTAAATACAAAAGCAATTATTCATGGTTTTGCGCATATGGATACTGTTTCTGTGAAAAGTTTACAGCATTTTGCGGAAGATGCAGGAGAATCGAAAGAGGAGATTGCTAAAATTACTGAACCTAAATATGAAATGGGTTTTCAAGCAGATGGAATTCTTTTATTGAATAAGTAATATTACTACTACTACTGAATATTACTGGAAAGTGTCTTTGAGTTATTTAAAGACACTTTTTTTATGCTTTAATATGTTCTAATAGACGGTCTAAGTTAGAATTAGTAACAAGAGAGTCGTTGCCAATTACCAATACGTTTTTACAATTATTTCTTTCGAGCCAAAAAGTAAAATTAGAAACAGCAACATTTAATGTGCCATTGATGTCTAATTTTTGAACTGGTTTTTGTTTTTTGTCAAAGATATCACGAAGTTCATTTGAGTCCTTGTCGATGCTTTGGTTTTCAGTGAAAATAATTAAACCATCAATTTCATTTTCTTGGCCAATGTGTTTTTTGAATTCACAAATTTCAATTTGAGAATTTAATATCCAATTTGAAATGTGTTTTGAAAATTTTGAATCTGGTAATAAATATATGTTGTCTACTTTCATTTTCAATTTGTCAAGAAATACGTTTTGTATCTTAATTTTTTTTATTCTTTTGCAAAAATACTTTTTTAAGCTAATATTCTAGTTTAATTGTTGAATATTTTATGTAAAATACAATTAAATACTTAGTAGCCTAAAATTTTCAAATAGTCAGCAGCAGTTTGTTCTTCTGAAAATAACTCAGTTTTTAACTTACCGTTTTCATCTCTTCGAATTAGAAGGTGTTTAGGTTCAGGGATTAAGCAGTGTTTTAGTCCGCCGAAACCACCAATTGTTTCCTGATAAGCACCTGTATTGAAGAAGCCAATATACATTGGTTTGTTTTTGTCAAATTTTGGAAGATAAATAGCGTTTGAATGTTGCTCTGAGTTGTAATAATCATCGCTATCGCATGTTAATCCACCTAAAAGGACACGTTCATAATCATCGTTCCATCTATTAATTGGTAACATGATAAAACGTTGATTGATTGCCCAAGTATCAGGAAGATTAGTCATGAAAGAAGAGTCAATCATGTTCCATTTCTCTCTATCGTTTTGTTGTTTTTGATGAAGAACGCTAAAAATTGCTCCGCCGCTTTCACCAACTGTAAATGATCCGAATTCAGTAACGATATTTGGTTCTTCGATATCATTGTCCATGCATACTTTTTTAACCTGAGTTAAAATTTCACGAACCATGTATGAATAATCAAAATCAAAAGCCAATGATTTTTTTATTGGGAATCCACCGCCAATATTTAAATGATCCAAAGTGGGACACACTTTTTTAAGATCGCAATAGATTCTTAATAGTTTAGTTAACTCATTCCAATAGTAAGAGGTATCATTTATCCCTGTGTTAATGAAAAAGTGTAACATTTTCACAGAAACTCGAGGATTATCTTGAACCATTGCTTTATAAAAAGGAATGATTTCTCGGTAACGAATTCCTAAACGAGAAGTATAGAACTCAAATTTAGGTTCTTCTTCAGAAGCGATTCTAATTCCTATGTTTAATTCCTTTTCAGTTGCGTCTAATAATAGTTGAAGCTCTTGAATGTTATCAACTACAGGCATTACATTTAATTCAGTATTTTCGATTAACCATGCAATGTTTTCAACGTATTTATCTGTTTTGAATCCATTACAAATAACAAATTTACCAGGAGCTAATTTACCAGAAGCGTATAAGTTTTTTACAATATCAATATCAAAAGCAGAAGATGTTTCGATGTGAACATCATTTTTCATGACTTCGTCAAGAACGAAAGAGAAGTGAGAGCTTTTAGTGCAGTAAGAATAATGGTAATTCCCACTATAGCCTAAATTGTGCATTGCTTCTCTGAACCAACCTTTGGCACGTTGAATGTTGTTTGAGATTTGAGGTAAATAATTGAACTTTAATGGAGTACCATGTTCTTCAATAAGACGCATTAAATCGATACCATGGAAAAACAAACGATCTTCTCTTAAATTGAATTCATCTTGAGGGAAATCAAATGTTTGGTCAATTAAATCAATGTATTTAGTTCTCATTCTTAACTACAACTTATTATATTATTTTATGAAATCGATAATTAAAGAAGGAGGTCTTCCAATTACCGCTTTATTATTTGTTATAACGATAGGGCGTTCAATTAGTTTCGGATTTTCTGATAAAACTGAAATTATTTGATCGCTCGTTAAATTTTTATCTTTGATTAATGTTTTGTATTCGTCTTCACCTTTTCGAACAAGATCAATTGGGTTGATTGCTAAAACTGTTATTAAATCTTTCAATTCTTTTATTCCAGGAGTGTCTTTTAAATATTCTTTTATTGTGAATGTTTTACCAGATTCTTCTAAAATAGTAATTGCTTCTCTACTTTTTGAGCATCTTGGGTTATGGTAAACAATAATTTCTTTTTCCATTTAATTTCTCCTTTTGCTTAGATTTTAAAGCTTGTTTTGTTTGCAAATGTATTATTAATTCAGCAATTAATTTTACACATTAATGAAGAAATAATATAAAATTTAAGTGTTATAAACTGAATTCTATTTCAAAATGAAAGTTGATTGTTGAAAACTGTGTTCTGAAGTATTCATAATCGACTTAAAAGGGCTTAAAAATCAAATAGTTTTAATATTTTAACGAATATACATTAATGTATGAATAACTACTTTATATTTTTTTAAAGTTACCTTATTTTTTCTTAAATTTGCGGTCGTAAAAAAGGCTGTTAAATCAGCTATATAAACAAGAAGTTATCAAATTGATAATTTACTGAAATTGTATAATTAAAGTTAATATTTAAGATGAATTTATTAGACAAACTAAAGACAAGACTTGGACCTCTAGGAGATCATGCGCATTATTCTCATGGTTATTACACTTATCCAAGATTGGAAGGGGAAATCGGAACAAGAATGATGTTCAATGGAGAGGAGAAGTTAGTATGGAGTTTGAATAATTACTTAGGATTAGCTAATCACCCTGAAGTTCGTAAAGCGGATGAAGAAGGTGCTCGTAAATACGGTTTGGCTTACCCAATGGGTGCTCGTATGATGAGTGGTAATACAACTTTACACGAACAATTCGAATCTGAAATTGCAACGTTTTTAGATAAAGAAGACGCTTTCTTGATGAACTTCGGTTACCAAGGGATGGTTTCTATTATTGATGCAATCGTTGATCGTCATGATGTAATTGTGTATGATGGTGAATCTCATGCTTGTATTATTGATGGTATGCGTTTGCATATGGGGAAACGTTTTGTTTTCAAACACAATGATGTTGAGGATTGCGAAAAACAATTAGAGCGTGCGCAAAAAATCGTTGACGAAACTAAAGGTGCAATTTTATTGATTACTGAAGGTGTTTTCGGAATGAGAGGAGATCAAGGTAAATTGAAAGAAATTTGTGCATTGAAAAAGAAATTTGATTCATGTTCTTAAAATACAACATGCGTTCTCAAATTTATGCGAAAGCATTACCAATGCCAATGGTATATGGAGCGTTGAAAAGATTAGATTTAATCAGAAAACACCCTGAATACAAAGCGAAATTATGGGAAATTACTCACGCTTTACAAAGTGGTTTAGTTGAAGCAGGATTTAATATCGGTGACACGAATACTCCAGTAACGCCAGTTTACTTAAGTGGATCAATTCCAGAAGCGACTGCTTTAGTTCAAGATATTCGTGAGAATTACCAATTGTTTTGTTCAATGGTAGTTTATCCAGTTGTTCCTAAAGGAATGATTATTTTACGTTTGATCCCAACTGCTGATCATACATTGGAAGATGTAGAAAGAACTTTGTTTGTATTCAAATCAATCAGACAAAAATTAGTTGAAGGAAAATACAATCCAGTAGCAGAAAAAGCATAATTAGAATAAATAGCTCAATCAAAGTCGATTGAGCTATTATTTTTTTCGTTAAATAATTTAGATAAGATGTCAAATCAATTCGCAAAAAGACATATTGGCTCGAATGAAGCTGATGTAACTAAAATGTTACAAACTGTTGGTGTAAAATCAGTTGATGAATTAATTGATAACACAGTGCCAGCTGATATTCGTTTAGCAGCTCCTTTAGCTATTGGAGAAGGGTTAACAGAATATGAGTACTTGAATCACTTGAAAGCGTTAGCAAGTAAAAACAAAGTATTCAGAACATATATTGGACAAGGGTATTACAATACAATTTTACCTTCTGTTATTCAACGTAATATTTTAGAAAATCCAGGATGGTATACAGCTTATACTCCTTACCAAGCTGAGATTTCTCAAGGGCGTTTGGAGGCTTTGTTAAATTACCAAACTATGGTAATCGATTTAACAGGTTTACCAATTGCAAATGGATCTTTATTAGATGAGTCTACAGCTGCAGCTGAAGCGATGAATATGTTTTTAGGAAATAGAAGTAGAGATAAACAAAAAGCAGGTGCTTTAAAATTCTTTGTTTCTGAAACTGTTTTCCAACAAACAATAGACGTATTAATGACACGTTCTGCTCCTTTTAATATTGAGTTGGTAATCGGTGATCATAATACAGTTGAATTAGATGCTTCTTTCTTTGGTGCTCTTCTTCAATATCCAGATAGAAATGGTGAAATCAATGATTTTTCTGCATTTGTATCGAAAGCAAAAGAGAATGATGTTCAAATTTGTGTAGCGAGTGATTTATTGGCTTTAACATTATTAACACCTCCAGGAGAATGGGGTGCTGATTGTGTTGTAGGTAATTCACAACGTTTTGGTGTTCCTATGGGATTCGGTGGGCCTCACGCAGGTTTCTTTGCATGTGCAGATAATTACAAAAGAAATATTCCAGGACGTATCATTGGTGTTTCTGTTGATGCAGATGGAAATCCAGCATTGAGAATGGCTTTACAAACACGTGAGCAACATATCAAACGTGAAAAAGCAACTTCAAACATTTGTACTGCTCAAGCATTATTAGCTATTATGGCTGGTATGTACGCAGTTTATCATGGTAAAGAAGGAATTAAAGAAATCGCTCAAAACGTTCATAATACTGCAAATACTTTAGCGGAAGAATTGAAAAAAGCTGGAATTAAAGTTTCAACTTCTATATTCTTTGATACGTTTGTTGTTGAAGTAGCTGATGCAAAAGCAGTGTTGACAAAAGCAGTTGCGAAAGAAATGAACTTGAGAGCTATTGATGCAACTCACGTTGGTATTTCTGTAGATGAAACAACTTCTAAAAAAGATATTGCTGATTTAGTGGAAGTATTAACAGGTGCTGCTAAAGCAATTGAAATTTCAGCTTCTACTTTGATTTCATCATCTAAATTCAATAGAACTTCAGCTTTCTTGACACATAACGTTTTCAATCAGTACCACAGTGAGTCTGAAATGATGCGTTACATCAAACGTTTAGAGAATAAAGATATTTCATTGGTTCATAGTATGATTTCTTTAGGGTCTTGTACAATGAAATTGAATGCTGCATCTGAATTATTACCATTAACTTGGCCTCAATTTGCACACATTCACCCATTTGCTCCAGCTGATCAAACAGAAGGATACAATGAATTGATTGCTGAATTGAACAAAGACTTAAGTGAAATTACAGGATTTGCTTCAATGAGTTTCCAACCAAATTCTGGTGCTCAAGGTGAATATGCAGGATTGATGGTGATTCGTGCTTTCCATATTGCAAATGGTAATCCAAATAGAACAGTAGTATTGATTCCTTCTTCTGCTCACGGAACGAATCCTGCTTCTGCAGCAATGGCTGGTATGGATATCGTTATCGTTAAATGTGACGAAAAAGGAAATATTGATATCGAAGATTTAAAAGCAAAAGCGGATCAACATTCAGCAAATTTATCTTGTTTAATGGTAACTTATCCATCTACACATGGTGTTTATGAAGAAGGTATCAAAACAATTACACAAATCATTCATGATAATGGAGGACAAGTGTATATGGATGGTGCAAACATGAATGCTCAAGTTGGTTTAACAAGTCCAGGAAATATTGGGGCTGATGTTTGTCACTTGAACTTACATAAAACATTTGCTATTCCTCACGGTGGTGGTGGACCAGGAGCTGGACCAATTGGTGTTGCAAAACATTTAGTTCCTTTCTTGCCTAATCATACAGAAAGAGCGGTATCTGAAAATAAAGATATCAATGCAGTTTCTTCTGCACCATACGGAAGTGCTTTAATTTTAGTGATTTCATACGGATACATTAAAATGTTAGGTGGAGAAGGTTTAACTAACTCTACTAAAATGGCGATTTTGAATGCGAATTATATCAAAACAAGATTAGATGGTCATTATCCAACGCTTTACTCAGGTAAAAACGGATATTGTGCACACGAAATGATTTTGGATTGTGTTGAATTCAAAAAAGAAGCAGGTGTTGAAGTAGGGGATATCGCAAAACGTTTGATGGATTATGGTTTCCATGCTCCAACAGTTGCATTCCCAGTTCATGACACATTGATGGTTGAGCCAACAGAAAGTGAAAGCAAAGCTGAAATGGATCGTTTTTGTGATGCAATGATTTCAATCAAAAAAGAAATTGATGAAATTGCTGCTGGTCAGTTTGATAAAACAAACAACGTAATCAAAAATGCACCACATACAATGCACCGTGTAGTTAGCGATAAATGGGAGCAAGCTTATTCAAGAGAGAAAGCAGCTTTCCCATTAGATTACATTCGTGTTGCTAAATTCTGGCCAAGTGTTGCAAAAATTGATGCTGCACATGGAGATAGAAATTTAGTTTGTGCATGTGTACCAACTTCAGAATATGCTGAATTAGTATAATTTGAACTATATAATATGTTATAAAAGGTGTTTAGTTTTCTAAACACCTTTTTTGTGAAAATGAAATTTTTTAAAGATGAAAAAAGAGAAAGAAAGACCAAAAAATGCCTGGGAATGGATTAAAATTTATTTCCCTGATGTTTGGCAGTATTTGGTTATTATTTTGATTATTATTTTGGGGGCGATATTTATTTTGTGATAAAGTTTTTCCATTTTTATTTCGGTTGATTTCAGAATTATGTAATATCATATTATTGATTATTATAACCAATTTTTCCTCGCTCTTTCATTTGTTTTTCAAATGAATCTTTTTTCAAAAGATAGTTAATTGCTTCGAAAATGTCATCAAATTGTTTGTCAAATTTTTGATCAATTTGTTTTAAGCGGGTTGATAATTCGTTATGTGATAATGCAAACTTTCGAATATGAATAAAAGTTCGCATAATAGCAATATTGACTTCAATAGCAATATCCGAATTCCACTTAACATAGCAATTCCTTGTTCTGTAAACACGAACGGTATATATCTCAGTCCCCCATGTTTGTTTTCTTTTGAGGTCACAATTTGTGACCTCAAGTTTTCATATTCTACTTTATTTAGTTGAAA
>JAJTEO010000039.1 GCA_021300395.1 Fluviicola sp.
AGATTTTAGAAATTAGAAGTTAGAAATTAGACTTTAGACTTAATAGAAACAAAAACGGCGCCTTCAAAAATTTGAAGGCGCCGTTTTTAGTATTTAAAGATCAATTAAAGTACAACAAATGTTACTCTTCTTGATTTTGCTAATTTTAATTCTTCTTCATCAGATTCGCTTGCATCTGGATTAGGTGCAGTTGACCCCATTGGTTTAGCAATTAATGCTGCTTCAGCAACACCTTTAGAAACCAAATATTTAATTACAGAATTGATACGTTTATTTGACATATCTGCATAAAGTGGTTTTTCAGCTCCTACTTTATCCTCTAATTCATTTGCATTACCACGAACTTCAATTTTCATATCTGGATTTGCTTTCAATTGTTCAGCAATTAAGTTCAAAGCTTCTTCTCCGATTGGTGTCAATTTGTATTTTCCAAAAGCAAAATAGATTTGTTCAATCTCTACTTTTTGTTTTGGTGTCATTTTATCATTGATGCTGATTTGTTTTTGATAAATCATTGATGAATACTCCGATTCAGTAGCTGCTTTTGCACAATCACATGCTTGATCTTCAGCAACCAACATAACAGAAACATCATCGATATAATAGTAAGCAGCGATAACAGGAGTGATTTTCATCTCTGTTTTTTTATTCTTTTCACCAATTGTTTCTTCATTTGAAGAAAAATTACCGATCGTAATAAACTTCTCACCACCTGTAGCTACAAACTCAGCACAAACAGTTTCCCAATTATACATTGCATTGAATACTTTGTTATCTGTATGCAAAACAGAAGCTTTTTCAATAATTGCTGTTTTTGAATCTGTTGTTACTGGTTTAGAAGACAATACAGCTCCTAATTGATTCGATGCATATTTTGACGCCTCAGCTAACGAAACATTAAATTTCACGCAATATTTCAATCCTTTTTTTAATGGAGTTGAAAGTTTGGTCATTATGTAAGAACGAGGAGCTTTATCTCCAAAAGAATAAGCATAAATACCTGCATAATTTGTACCTTCTTTAGCTTCTTCTTTACCATAATTGTTAAAAGGAACATTAATTTCGGCCGGTGCAGTTGGAGAAAATAAATCAGCTCTTACTCCAGTTGGAGAAACCCAACCTAAAGCACTTTCAATTGAACCT
The DNA here is from genome assembly GCA_021300395.1 of Fluviicola sp. Lineage (GTDB taxonomy): Bacteria > Bacteroidota > Bacteroidia > Flavobacteriales_D > Crocinitomicaceae > CAIUKX01. Next base: position 1,144 of record JAJTEO010000039.1, read on the forward strand.
AATTTTTTAACTTTTCCATCTGTTTGCTCAAAACTTCCATTTTCAACTAAATTTTCTGTTTGTTGAGCAATTGATTGATTCGAAATGAAACCTAGCCCTAAAAAAGCAAGACCTATTCCGTACGTTTTAAAATTTAATTTCATAGTCTTTTACAGTTTGAATAAATGTTTTCACCTTTTCTGGATCTATGTCTGGATATACTCCATGACCTAAATTCACAATATGACGTCTACTTTTAAACGACTTTAACTCGCTACTGCATTTACTGAAGTAATCGCCCCTTTCGAAAACAAGGTAACCGGAACTTCATTTACTGCAGAAACAATTTTATCCAAGTATTTCAATCCAAATTCAGCATATTGTTCTGTTCCCAAAATACCCGCCCATGAGTCGAATACTTGTAACATGTGAGCACCTGCTTTCACCTGTGCTTTCAAGTACTGAATTGTAACATCTGTAATACGACTAAGCAACTCGTGTGCCAAAGTTGGATTAGTATATAATAATTTTCTTGATTCTGAGAATGTTTTTGAACCTCGACCTTCCACCATGTAACAGAAAATAGTCCAAGGTGCTCCTGCGAAACCAATTAATGGAACTCTTCCGTTTAATTCTTTGTTTGTGATACGAATCGCTTCTAACACATAACCTAAACGATCTTCTATATCAAAATTCGTTTCAGCGTATTTCAAACCTTCTTCAGAACGGATTGTTTTCTCAAACCATGGACCGCTTTTTTCCAACATTTGATATTCCAATCCCATTGCTTCCGGAACTACTAAAATATCTGAAAAAATAATTGCTGCATCCACTCCTAAAATATCCACTGGCTGAATCGTAACTTCAGCTGCTCTTTCTGGTGTTTCTACCAATTCTTTAAATCCCGATAAAGATGCTCTAACATCTCTATATTCAGGTAAAATACGGCCTGCTTGACGCATTAACCAAACTGGATAACGCTCAATAGCTTCTCCTCTAGCCGCTCTTAATATTAAATCGTTCTGTAATTTCATCGTAAACAAAGATAATTATTAATTGATAAATGACAATTTTAATGAAGTTGATATTTTAATGTACTCAAAATCAATTTACCATTGAATTTTTGATTTACCTTTTTCAATTAAATAGTCATTGGTTTTGCTAAAATGTTTACACCCAAAAAATCCTCTATAAGCTGATAAAGGAGAAGGATGAACAGATGTTAAAATTAAATTCTTATTTGGATCAACATTTTTCGCTTTATCAATTGCTTTCGAACCCCAAAGTAAATAAACAACCTCATCTTTTTGAGAACTTAACAAGGTGATTACAGCATCTGTAAATTGTTCCCAGCCTCTGTTGGAATGACTAGCAGCACTTCCTTCTCGAACAGTTAAAACACTATTCAATAAAAGAACCCCTTGACTTGCCCAATGTTCTAAACTCCCATTTTCAGGAAACTGCTGACCTAAATCGCTTTCTATTTCTTTGAAAATATTCAATAGACTTTTAGGAAATGGTTTCACTTCTTTCTCAACCGAAAAACATAAACCATGTGCATGCCCTTTTGTCGGATATGGATCTTGTCCTAAAATAACGACTTTCACTTGATCCACTGGACATTCATCAAATGCTCTGAAAATCTGATTAGCTTTTGGGAATATCGCTCCTTTTTGTTCAGTATATTCCGTTTTAACAAATGAAATCAACTCCTCAAAATACGGTTTATCAAATTCACTTTGAAGTAAAGATTTCCAAGATTCTTCTATTTTAACTTCCATTGAGCAAATATACTTTTCTGTTTTAATAGTTTTACTACATTTCTTGCTCATTTTAATAAATGAACCTCTTGAAATTTTAAGATTCTAGTATCTTTGTTCTGAAAAATTAATTTGCATGAACTATTTATACTCATTTATAATTGCTGGAATTTTATTTTCAAGTTGTACTTCAACTGAAAAAGAAGAAATCGAAACTCCTCAAGAGGAGAAAGAAATGTCTTTAGAAGAATTAGCTAAAAGACATGTTGAAAGCGATTTACAAATTCCTTCTACTGAAAAATATTCAATGAGAATTTATAAAGAAAATTTAGATGGTGATGCTAAAGAGGATGCAATCATCACTGTAAATCGATTAGAAAATGCATTTAAAACGGCTGAAAAATCAGGCAAATCTGCAAAATTAGCAGAAATTGGTTTTATGGGAAATCACAATTATTTCTTTTACTATGATGGTGCTTTAGGTAAAATAACTCCGAATATTCCAGTTATGTCATCGCCATATACCGAGTTAAAAATCAATTTTATCAATTTAATGTCTGATGCATACAAAGATGTTACGATGGATTTTAGAATTTTGAATGCTTCATATAAAGACTTTATCACAATAAAAAATCATAACCCTAAAGTGATTTTTGAATGGAATGAATATGAAAACCTTGGAAAAAACAATGCTACAGCTGTTTATTTTGACATTGTAGATAGAAATGTAGGTTTATCAAAAGACATCGTACTTTACAAAGCAAATCTAGAGAACAATGTAGTCGGTATGAATGATGTTTATCACTTCACTCCTATTATCAAAAAGACAAACGAAAAATTATATTCTTGGTTCTACAGTCCAGAACAAGGAAAATATTGTACGACTGATAAGAAGAAATAAAAAAAGGTGTCTTCGTCCGAAGTTTCGGACTCCGCTCAGACACCAATATTTTATTAAGCTTTTAGCTTTAATAGTTTTTTATAAATTACATTTTCTTTAAAAAATCAACAACATTGTTTTCGATTCTTTGAGCGATGTTTGATGTATCAGCTTTAATAAATTGTTTCCCTGTGATTTTTTCATATAACTCAATGTATCTTTCAGTTACAGTGTTCACAAATTCATCAGGCATTATCGGCATTGTTTGACCTTCCAATCCTTGAAAATCATTTTCAATTAACCATTGACGTACAAATTCTTTTGACAACTGTTTTTGTTGTTCTCCTTTTGCTTGTCTTTCAGCATAACCATCAGCATAGAAATATCTTGAAGAATCAGGTGTGTGAATTTCATCAATTAAAATCACTTCGCCATTTCTCATTCCAAATTCATACTTCGTATCTACTAAAATTAATCCCATTTTAGCAGCCATCTCTGTCCCTCTTTGAAACAAAGCTCTTGTGTAATTTTCCATTTGAACATAAATATGCTCTGGTACAATATTTTGATCTAAAATTTCTTCTCTTGAAGCATCGATATCATGTCCTTCTTCTGCTTTAATTGCAGGAGTAATAATTGGTTCAGGAAAACGATCATTTTCTTTCATTCCTTCTGGCATTGTCACTCCACACAACTCTCTTATTCCAGCTTGATATTGTCTTGCTGAATGTCCCGCTAAGTATCCACGAATAACCATTTCAACTCTCACTGGCTCACAAGCATAACCTACAGCTACAGCAGGATCTGGAGTTCCCAACAACCAGTTTGGTACGATATCTTTAGTCGCATCCAAAAACATAGTTGCTACTTGATTTAATACTTGTCCTTTGTGAGGAATACCTTTTGGTAAAATATGATCAAATGCTGAAATTCGATCCGAAGCCACCATCACAACTAAGTCATTTTCTAATGTGTATACATCACGAACTTTACCGTGATAAACTGCTTTTTGACCTGGAAAATTAAATTCTGTTGCTGTAATTGAATTACTCATGTTTATATTCATTGTGTGAGTATTCTCACGTTATAATTTTATTTTTTTGCGAAATTACAAAAATCAATCTTTGCTTATGCTTAATCGATTATAATTTCAATTTTTTGTTTTCTTTTCTTCTACTTCAGCCTTATCAAAAGCATCAATAATTTTCTTCACCAATGCATGACGAATGACATCGTTTTGATTCAATCGAACGATACCAATATCCTCGACATCTTTCAAAACATCCAAAGCATAGGATAAACCTGATTTTTGTTGTCTCGGTAAATCAACTTGTGACATATCTCCAGTTATGACGAATTTAGCAGTCATCCCCATACGAGTCAAAAACATTTTCATCTGCATCGTCGTCGTATTCTGCGCTTCATCTAAAATCACAAACGCTTTGTCTAACGTTCTTCCTCTCATGAATGCTAAAGGTGCAATTTCAATCACACCATATTCGATCATTTCAGCTAATTTTTCTCCTGGAATCATATCACGCAAAGCATCATACAATGGCATCATATACGGATCTAGTTTCTCTTTCAAGTCACCAGGTAAAAAACCTAAATTCTCCCCTGCTTCTACTGCTGGTCGAGTTAAAATAATACGCTTAATTTCTTTTGCCTTTAAAGCTCGAACAGCTAAGGCAACAGCAGTATACGTTTTTCCAGTTCCCGCAGGACCAACAGCAAAAACCATATCATGCTTATTAACTGCTTCTACTAATTTACGTTGATTATTCGTTCTAGCTTTAATCTTAGCACCACCTGTTCCATGAACTAACGTATCTGTCGCTTCTTTAGAAACCATTAAAGCACCATCTTCATCCATCAATTCCTTTACATCACTTTCTGATAAATGATTGAATTTTTGAAAAAACTGAACTAACAATTCGAATTTATGTTCAAACGCTTTAATTCCTTCATCATCTCCTGCAATTGTTAACACATTTCCACGTGCAACTATTTTTAATTTAGGGAAATACGTCTTTACTAATTTCAAATTAGCATTGTTCACTCCGAACAATTCAACTGGATTTAATCCTTTAATTTCAATGCTTTTTTCCTGCAACTTAAATTATTTATAGCGTATTCTATTAATATTCTTTCGAATAAACTTATTTTTGGATAAAATTAGAAAATAATTTGTCAATATTGTAGGAGAATTCGAAGACAATGCAAATAATTACGTTAACAACAGATATGGGTCTTCAAGACCATTATGTAGCTGCATTGAAAGGGACAATTTTAAAATTGTGTCCAACCGCTCATATTATCGATATTTCTCATCAGGTTAAGCCTTTCAATATTTCAGAAGCAGCCTATTATGTTTCTTCTTGTATTGAAAATTTCCCTGAAGGATCAGTTCATATTATTGGTGTTGACACCGAACCAATCGTAAATTTCGGAGGTTCAGACGGTTCATTTCCTTCCATCTTAAAATATCAAGGACAATACATTATCGCCAATGACAACGGCTTTTTCGGTGCTTTTTTACAAGAAAAGGAATATGAAAGTTTTTGGAGAATCGATGATATTTTATCCAATCCAAAATTGTTTACTTTCCCGACAAAAAACATGTTTGTACCGGTTGCTTGTAAATTACTTCAAGGAGATAAAATTGAAACTTTAGCTAGTGAATTTCCATCATTCAAAAAAGCATTTACACAAACAGCAATCATAGAAACCAATTTGATTAAAGGAAGTGTGATTCATATTGACAATTTTGGAAATCTAATTGTAAATGTCAACAAAGAATTATTCAATCGTTTTGGAAATGATGTACCATTTACCATCTACTTTAGAACAAGAGAATATTTTATAGATAAAATTTCAGCTTCCTACAACGAAGTACCTGATGGTGAAAAAGTAGCAATCTTCAATGAAAACGGCTTACTTGAAATTGCCATCAATCGTGGAGCTAATGGTGGAAATGGCGGCGCAGAAAAACTATTTGGAGTTCATTTAGGTGATGTCATTCGCATCGAATTCACACCAAGAGGATCAAAAGAAACGTTAGAATCTTTATTTTAAAATGATTACACGAATTGTCAAATTACATTTTCAAGATGAAAAAGTAGAAACTTTTTTAGCTTTTTTTGAAACAATCAAACATCAAGTAAATAATTTTCCCGGTTGCATTGCAATGAAACTTTTGCAAGACATCAAAAATCCAGCTATCATTATGACTTATAGCCATTGGAAAAATGAAGAAGCTTTAAACACATACAGAGATTCCGAAACCTTTGGCACAATTTGGCCAACAATCAAGCCCTGGTTTGCTGAAAAACCAGAAGCTTGGTCGGTACATGAATATTTTGATGGGTTTAAGGAGAAGTGATTAGATAGATACTAATAAAAAATGAACCATCCCGATTAAAATACGGGACAAGTTATAAGGGATTATAAGTTCATATAAGTTAGATCACACCTTATATTCCTTACAATCACTTATATGGTTTAAAAAACTCAATCCCAATGATAATACTCCCCATCCAAATCCAACTCTCCTTCTTCTTCGTAAAAAGGATCTTCTACATTTTCATCTGAATCGGTTGTTCCTAATGAAATAGTATGATAAGGGAATTTTACTGTTTTACCTTGAGGTATTTCGATTACAATTGTTACTTCTTGATCTCTCAATTTATCTTTGATTGGAAAATCATAATCCGTATGAACAAACATTTTATTGCCATTTAACACAACTGCATGATTAATTCTTTTGGCTTTATAAACGGCATTGTTATGCGTATAACCTCTTGCACTCAATTCCTGATAAACATGATACAATGTATCAGCTGAAGTTTTATATATAAAATTGATTTCAGATTCTTTTACTCTTCCTTTTTTGATCGCTACAAACCCTTCGAAACTTCCATTTTTCACTACAAAATCTTCTCCAAAACTATTTTTGACAACTTGTGGTTCTACGATCAATTCATTAGCATATACATCTGCTACTTTTCGTTGAACTTCACCTTTGATAGTCATTTCTCTTCCTACTTTCACACCAATCACGGAACAAACAATCACCCCGACTAATCCAATGAAGAACAATGTACTTAACACGTATTTCGTCCACTTGCTTTTTAATCTAAAAATTAATTTAGAACCTAAAAGGAACAAGAATAATACGACAGAGAAACCAACAGTAAAAGCACAAAGTCGCATCCAAAACACATCAATATCATTCTCAATTACCAGAGTACTCAAATAAGACAGAGACATAAATCCTTGATCCATTTGAGCAGGAATAAAGGCCATATCAAATACACCAAAAACAATTAATGAAACTAATATAGATCCACCAAATACAACCATTCCAATACCGACAACAATGGAAATAACCCTTCCTATTGAAGAAATTCTATCGGTTAATTCATCATTATTTCTCAATTTATTAGCAAAAGAATTAGTTTCATTACCGAATCTATTTGCTGCTGCTTCCACTTCTTCTTTCACAGAATCAACCGTAATTGGTTTACCCTGCATTCTCAAACGGTCAATAGATGAATTTACTTTTGGGGTTACAATCCACAGAATAATATATAAAGGAATACTAAAGCCACCAAAGAAAAACACAACTAAAAACAATATTCGAATTACTATAACATCTACTGAAAAATAACTTGCTAAACCACTACAAACACCTGCAATTTTTCCATTCTCAACATCTCTAAACAGACGTTTGCCTTTTTTAACGTCATTCAAATTGTCATTCGAATGCTGTGTTTTTTCTTCCTGAAATGATTCCGAAGTTTCATCAACAAATTCCTCTGGCTGCCCTAATGTCTCTAATATTTTTTCAATATCTTCTAGTTCTACAACTTGTTTATTAGAAGTTAAAGTCAATCCACAAAGCTCTGCTATACGGTATTCGATATCTTCAATTATCTCTTTACTTCCTTGCTCATTTTTCAAACTTATCTCTAAGCGTTTCATATATGATTGAAGTAATTCATAAGCATCTTCTTCAATTAAGAAATTTGTGCCTTTTATATTTACTGAAACTGTTTTCTTCATGATTTCCTTATTTAATAATGGTTGTAACTGCTGAATTTAATTCTGACCAAGTTTTCTTTAAACCTTCTAAAAACTTTTTTCCCTCTTCGGTCATTGTAAAGTACTTTCTTGGTGGTCCTGAATTCGACTCTTCCCAACGGTAAGCTAGCAACTCCAAGTTTTTCAATCGTGTCAACAAAGGATACAATGTTCCCTCCACTACAATTAATTTAGCTTCTTTTAATGTTTCAAGTATTTCGGAAGGATATGCTTCTTTCTTTTCTAATATGGAAAGAATACAAAATTCTAAAATTCCTTTTCGCATTTGAGCTTGTGTATTTTCTAAACTCATATCTCAAATAGTTTATACAAAGATATATGTTTTATTTAGTATTATGCAATACATAGTACTATTTATTTTTAAAATATTTTTTATTAAAACAAATAAACCTTTGAAAAATAAGTAATTGACAAAAAAAAGGCCGGCAATTAAATTGTCGGCCTTAACTATAATTTAGTATTATTTAATTTCTTTCTTCAAAAAACTTCCAAATTGGTTCATTTGGAACTGGTGCTGTTATCTTAATTAACTCCTTAGTTGTAGGGTGATTTATTTCCAAATAGCGTGCGTGTAAACTAATTGATCCATCAGGATTTGATCGTTTTGCTCCGTATTTAACATCACCTTTTATAATACAACCAATTGTTGATAATTGAGAACGAATTTGATGATGACGTCCAGTATGTAACTCAACTTCCAATAAAAAATATTTATCGGATTTATCAATCAATTTATACTCCAAAGAAGCTCTTTTCGATCCAGGTGTTTCTTCTAAACTAGCGTATGATTTATTTTGTTTTTCATTCTTTTTTAAGAAATGAACCAAAGTACCCGTTTTCTCTTTCGGTTCTTTTTCTACAATTGCCCAATATGTTTTTTTTGTATTTCGCTCTCTAAACTGTTCATTTAAACGAGTTAACCCTTTAGAAGTCCTAGCAAAAACAAGTGCTCCACTTGTTGGTCGATCTAAACGATGAACGACACCTAAAAACACCGAAGGTTCGGAATCGCTCAGTCCGCAAATTTTAGATTATTAATAATCATCACAATTGACTATTGACTATTGACTAAAGAAACTAATATTGTTCTTTCTCATTTGGAAAATCTCCAGACTGAACATCTGAAATATATTCTTGAAAAGCTTTCATCATTTGTTCGTACAAATTGTTGTATTTACGCAAGAAACGTGGACTGAATTCATTATTAATCCCTAACATATCGTGAACAACTAATACTTGACCATCTACCCCATTTCCTGCTCCAATTCCAATAATCGGAATTTGAACAGTTTCAGCAACTAATTTAGCTAAATGAGCAGGTATTTTTTCAAGAACAATCGCAAAACAACCAGCTGCTTCCAATGCTTTTGCATCTTCAATCAAACGATTTGCTTCTTCTTCTTCTTTCGCTCTAACAACGTAAGTTCCGAATTTATAAATAGATTGAGGTGTTAAACCTAAATGTCCCATAACTGGAATTCCAGCTGTCAAAATACGTTTAATCGATTCGATGATTTCAATACCACCTTCCATTTTCACAGAGTGACCTCCCGATTCTTTCATAATACGAATCGCACTTGATAATGCCTCTTTCGAATTTCCTTGATAAGAACCAAACGGCATATCCACAACAACCAACGCTCTATTTACAGCTCTAACAACTGAAGAAGCATGATAAATCATTTGATCTAACGTGATTGGCAATGTTGTTTCATGTCCCGCCATTACATTTGAAGCTGAATCTCCCACCAAAATAACATCTATTCCAGCTGTATCAATGATTCGAGCCATAGAAAAATCGTAACCTGTTAACATCGTAATTTTACGACCAGTATTTTTCATTTCTTGTAACGTATGCGTTGTTACTTTTTTAATTTCAGAATGTACTGACATTGTATTTTTTTCGTTTAGTCGTGCAAAACTAATAAATCTCTTTGTATTCTAGCTTTGCGTTATAAATACTTATAGATATTCAACTTTTTCTCCGATATGGAAAATGGCATCACCTTTATTCACAACTGGCGATTCATTGATACAAAAAACATAACCTTCCATAGGAGATTTAATTCTTTTCTCAATTTTACCAAATGGATCAGTCACCATACCTAAAATAGTTCCAACATTCACTTTATCACCATTTTTTACAGCTGTTTGAAACATTCCTGAATTAGGTGCTCTTAGCCATTTATGCTCTTTTATATAAACAGGGTGACGTTGATTTCCAACTTCTTTAAATGAACGCATATTTAAATGATTCAAAAAGCGTTTAATTCCATCAACACCTTCTTTTACAATTCCTTCTTCAATACTATTCGTTTTACCTCCTTCAAATAAAAGAATCTTTTTACCTCTTTTATTCATCGATTCACGAATAGATTTTGCGATATAAGCTGAATGGATAATAAATGGTGGATTAAAAATCCTAGCCAACTCCATGCTTTCATTATCTTTAAATACACAACGAATTTGCGCCATGTTATTACGTTGCGCAGATCCCGTATGAAAATCGATTACATAATCAACTTTTGGCGCTATTTCCTTCATAAAATGGTAAGCAAATTGACTTGCTAACGATCCATTTTTTGCCCCTGGAAAACTACGATTCAAATCCCGACCATCAGGAAGAACACGCATAACGTTCAAAAATCCAAAAATATTGAAAACAGGTATACAGATAATAATACCTTCTGTTGGTTTATTGTATCCTTTTCGAATGATTCGACGGATAATTTCCATACCGTTTATTTCATCTCCGTGCATTCCTGCCATCAATAAAACAACCGGTCCATCCACCTTTCCACGCTCCACAATAACGGGAACTTGTACAGGTGTATGCGTATGTAAATGTGCTACTTCTAAATTTAATTGAGCCCCTCTTCCTGGATGAATTTCTTCATTCAGAATAACAAACTTTTTATGTTTTAGATTCATTTTTTAACGTTTCGTTCAATGTATTGAATGATTTTTCCAGCAATATCAGTACCTGTTGTTTTCTCAATTCCTTCTAATCCTGGTGAAGAATTTACTTCTAATACCAACGGACCTCTTTCAGATTGCAATAAATCAACACCAGCAATACCTAAACCAACTGTTGCAGCAGCTCGAATTGCTGTATCTTTTTCTTCATCTGTTAATTCGATAATTCTAGAACTTCCTCCACGGTGTAAATTTGAACGGAATTCACCTGGTTTACCTTGACGTTTCATTGCTCCAACAACTTCTCCATCAACAACAAACGCTCTAACATCAGCTCCTTTTGCTTCTTTAATAAATTCCTGAACAATTACCCTTGCTTTCAAACCATTAAATGCTTCCAAAACTGATTGAGCTGCATTTTGATTTTCAGCCAAAACAACACCTAAACCTTGAGTTCCTTCCAATAATTTTAAAACAACTGGAGCACCACCTGCTGATTCAACAACATGCTCAACGTTTCTTGAATAATTCGTGAAAACAGTTTTTGGTAATCCCAATCCTTCACGGGAAAGAACTTGTAAACATCTTAATTTATCTCTAGAATGAATAATCCCTCTCGAACCAACTGCAGAGAAAACTTCCATCATTTCAAATTGACGAACAACAGCAGTGCCGTAAAAAGTAACTGAAGCACCAATTCGAGGAATAACAGCGTCATATCCTTCTAAATAATGATCACCATAATACAATGATGGTCCAGTCTGCTCAATTTCGATGTTACACTTTAAATGATCAATCACATTCGCTTCATGTCCTCTACTACGAGCAGCTTCTACTAATCGTTGTGTAGAATACAAATTTGGGTTACGTGATAATATGGCAATTTTCATCTATTCTCCTTCTATTTATTGTAATGCGATAACGCTTCTTATTTGTTATTTTGCGAATGTATATATATACCTTTTATTTCGCTACTTTCTTTTTGTTTTTATAGGACAAATTAACCAATGATGAATCTACCAAAAATTCTTTATTCAATAATTTTCTACCTATTAAAATTGGATTTTTCATCTCATGACGTTTAGATAAAGAGAATTCTGTTTCGTACTCCTTTCCAAATACCACAATTTTACCTTGAATAAAAAACCGATCTTGAACTTTACCAATCGATGATTTAACTCTTTTCAATCGATACAAGGGAAAATAATATCTATCACCAGTATACAAAGGATGATTATCTTCTAAAAAAATTACTTCTAATACTCTCTGCCCATCTTTTTCAATTTCCTGATAGTAGTGACAATCGATTGAACAAGAATAAGCACCTGAATCTACTTTCACATGTATATTCTCTAATCCAAAATCGGGTAAATCTACTTTATCTTTTCTTCCAATAATTATTTTCTCCATCCACTAAGACAAAATCTTCATTAAACATACTAAAATGAAATATGAATTTAAAATAAAAATTTCAAATAATACATCTAAAACACTAATAAACCTTAAATTTACAGCGAAAGTAAAATAATTTCACATTTTTTATTGTTTTTTTATTGAAACTGAGAAATTATTCGTAATATTGCACCCCGAATTACGCGGAAATATAGAAATTAAGAGTCATGGATATTTTAAAACAAATTGAGAACGAATTAGTTGAAGTAAAAAACTTCCCTTTTTTCAAAAGTGGTTATACTGTAACTGTTTCATATAAAATTAAAGAAGGTAACAAAGAGCGTATTCAGCAATACCAAGGTGTTGTGATTCAACGTCGTGGTTCAGGTGTTACTGAAACTTTCACAGTTCGTAAAATGTCTGGAAACATTGGTGTTGAGCGTATCTTCCCAATTGCTTCTCCTTTCATTGAGGACATCGTAATTAACAAAAGAGGATTTGTTCGTCGTGCTCGTATATTCTACTTCCGTGAGAGAACAGGTAAATCTGCTCGTATTAGAGAAAAAAGAAGTGCTGCTTCTTTGGCTGCTCAAGCTGCTAAAAAATAGTACTCAACTATATACATTTAAAGCTTCTCAATTTGAGGAGCTTTTTTAGTTTACATCAGAATTTAGTAAACGAGCAATAAAAATTATGGCCAAACAAAAACGAAAAACTAATAAATCAAAGAAGAAATCTTCTGGAGGAAAAATTGCAATTTGGCTATTGATCATTTTTGTGATTTCAGGAATTGGATGGTTTTTCATTCCTAATTCACATAAAAAAATCAACAAAAATAATTTTGTTCATCAGATTCCAAAAGGATTCGAGTCATTTGGAATTGACATTTCACATCATCAAGGAGAAATTGATTGGAAAGTATTGCTTGACGATGAAAAATTCGATACAATCATTCAATTCGTATACTGTAAAGCAACAGAAGGTAATTCTCATCTCGATACCAAATGGGAAGAAAACCGAAAAACATTAAATAATAAAGGAATTCCAAACGGTGCTTATCATTTCTTTACACCCAAAGATGCACCTTTACCTCAAGCAGAACATTTTTTAAATCATTGGAAAAAAAGAGAAGTTGATCTTCCTCCAGTTCTTGATGTTGAAACAGAAGGAATATCTGATGAAGATCTTCGTGAAAAAATGGAAATCTGGTTAAAAGAAGTCGAGAAAAAATCCGGAATGCGACCTATTATTTACACATCCTATCATTTCTTTGACACAAAATTTAAAGATTATTTTAAAGACTATAAATTTTGGATTGCTGCTTATTCAAGAAAACCTGAATGCATCGATGACCAGCGAATTTTACATTGGCAATATTCTGAAAGTGGTAATTTACCTGGGATAGATGAACTTGTAGATTTTAATGTCTCTAAAATAGCATTTTAAAAATCGAAATTAGTTACCTTAGCTAAAAATAAACTAGCATATTTTACGATTTTGAAAATTTCAGAAATAGGAATTAACGATTCATTATCAGATGATCAAAAAAATAAGATTGGACTTTTAAATGTCTTTACATTAATTGCATCAATTGTTTTTTTAATCTCAGGTATTACAAATCTTAATGTAAACGACACTTTTTCTGGAGTCTTACTTATTTGCTTTAGTGTATTTTCTCTTTTCACAATCCTTTTTAATTATATCAATCAATACAAAGTCGCTATTTCTTATTTGTATTCCATTATTTCTTTTGGGATATTTTATTTTGACTCATATGCTGGAATTGATTCTGGTTCATATCTATATTATTTTCCTCTATTCCTAGGCATTGCTAATTTATTTGATTTTAGAACAAAAAAGGATCGTCAAATTGTCTTTTTACAAACGTTCATTATTATTTCACTTGCTTGTATCAATGTTTTCACGGATTATAAATTATTCGAAAATCAAGCACTAAAAGAAGAACAAGTTGAGATCATGTTTAAATCAAACTTGATATTATCATTACTAGCGGTATCGTATTTTATTTATTACATCATCAAATCCAATTTGAGAAAACTGGAATTACTTGAAGAATTAATTTCAGATGAAAGTAAATTGAATCAACTTGAGCGTGAAAAAACGAAAGAAAAAGAAATTCTTCTAGCAGAAATCCAACATCGATTAAAAAATAATCTCAGCATCATTAGCTCTTTAATTAAACTAAAAAGTGAAAATTCAACTGCTGAAGATTTCAATTTCATCCAACAAGAAACATGGCATGCAATTCACACGATTGCTTTAGCTCATCATCATCAATCTTACAAAATAAACGGATTCTTTATCCCCATTAAAAGATACGTAACTGAAATAATCGAAAGTTATAATCTCAATGAAAATGGAACATATATCCATCCAAATATTTCTATTGATTGCCAAATCATAAATGACATCCACATCAAACAAGCTGTTCCTTTTGGATTATTTATCCATGAATGCATTGCCAATTTCTTTTACATCACTTCTAAATTAAAACTAGAAGATACGCTTAAAATAAGTGTAAGCATTGAAAAATCAATGATCAATATTCGACTTGATTCAACTTTAAATAAATTATTTGAGAATGATGCAAAAAGAACAGATTTACAAGAAAGTTTCTTAGAACAATTGGACGGTAAAGTAATTGAACATCATCAAAATTCAATCACATATTCATTTAGATTAGAATCAAATCAACCAGAAATAGAAAGCAGAAAAATCTTCTAATTCAAAATTTGAAATCTGCCAATTTGTAATTTGTAATCTGCAATCTACAATTATATCTTCTCAATCAAGAAATCTGTACGTCTATTTTTCGCTCTATTTGCATCAGTCGTATTGTCTAATTTTGGCATTGTTTCACCGAAACCTTTAGATTTCAAACGACTTCCATCAATTCCACAAGCAATTAAATACAATTTCACAGCATTCGCACGACCTTCGGATAACAATAAGTTTTGTTGATCATCACCTTGATCATCCGTATGTCCTTGAACCATTATTGTGACATTCGGATTTTCAATTAAGAAACGTGAAAATTGTTTCAAAATAAATTTCGAACGATCATTTAAATCATAAGAATTGGTTGCAAATAAGATATCGTTAATCGTATAAGCCGCTCCTACTTTAATTTCTTTTACTAATAAATCATTGTTTCTGATAGACACATCTTTCGGACGTACTACTTCTGCGATATCTGTTTTCACTTCCGCTTCTTTCACTGGATTCTGCTTATTCTCTTTCGCATTCGTTTTAGCAGTTTCCTTTGCATTTCCTTTTGTTTCTTTATTTTCTTTACCATCTTTTTTAGCTTCCGTTTTAGGATTTACAGAGGCTGTTTCTGTTGGTTTTGAAACTGCAGGTTTTGTCGGAATCGTTTTTTCTAATTCTTCTTTTGTAATTAATTTTGAATCAAAGGCATAACCTTCTTTTTTCACTGTAACCATTACATCTTGTTTAGTCGTGTTTTTTACAACTGTAGCAAAATGTCCATCATTCCCATTCACTTTCACTTTAGTCACTTCGCCTGTTCCAGCATACGCCACTTCAATTTCAGCTCCTTTAATCGGATCTCCATTTTCATCTTTTAAATCACCTTTCAAGATAGTTACACCTGTTGGTCGCGCTTCTTCATATAAGTCAAACGAATAAATATTCCAGTTTCCACCTTGACGTGAAGAATAGTAAGCCAATGTTCCATCAGTAGAAACAAAAATCCCTAATTCATCATCAATTGAGTTAATTGGATAACCAATATTTTTAGGTTTTGACCAGTTGTTCGTATTCGCATCCCATCGACAATAGTAAATATCTAATCCACCAACACCTTTTAATTTTTCAGCATCATTTGATACAAAATACAAAGTTTCACTATCTTGATGTAAGAATGGACTTTTATCTTTTCCATTACTATTGTATAAAAATGGTTTCACATTTCCCCACTTACCGTCAGCGCCTTTTGTTGCGATCATGATATCGTTATCTCTTGAAGATGGACGCATAACAGTATAATACAATGTATTCCCATCAGGTGACAAAGTTGGTTGACCTTCCCATCCATTGGCTGTATTAATTTTATCTCCTAAACTTTCAAGTTTAGTCCAAGTATAATCTTGCCATCCTGAACCAACTCTTTCATATTCTGTTCTATACAAATCACAATTCAAATAATTTTGACCACTTACCTGCGTTTGTTTACACGCACAAATAATCATTTCCTTATTATCGACAGACATTGTAGCAGCTCCATAACTTGTAAATGTACCATCATTAAACGGTGCTTTCAATGGTTTTCCATTGTCAAAATATTCTGCAACATTTGGTCGTTGAGAAAATGTAAAATTCTCATGAACAACTACAGCCATTCCTGATTGTTTTTTATCTAAAGTATCCTTTCTCGTGAAAAACATAATCTCGTTATCAGGAGAAATCATTGGGAAATATTCGTCATTTTTAGAACTCACATTTTTCACCATTCTTGGTTCAAATGGAACTTGATTTGCTTTCAACTCAATTTCACTTTGTAAATCAGGAAGAATTTCATTGATATCGGCTAACTTTTTATCATAATCTAAAGGATAACGATCATTGTTGCTACTTTTAAATTTTTTAAATTCTCCAAACCACTTTACAGCATCTGGCATGTTTTTTTGAGTATAATTGATTACTCCTAGATAATAGAAACAATTTGCATGAAAATCTGCACAGTGATTTAATGTTTCAATAAACATTTCTTTCGCTTTCTGAAAACTTTTATCTCCTTGCGCTGGATTAGGATTTTTCTCATAATATTTCGACCCGCTTTCAAAGGCATACATCGCATATTCATAATATGGTGTAGCATTATCAGGATTTTCTTCGATTGCTTTATTAAAGTTTGAAATAGCTGTCATTGCATCAGGAGCATTTTTTCCAGCATCAATAATTTTCATGATTTTTTTTGATGGTGGTAAACAAGCTTCATCCTCTGTTTGAGCGTATGATAAAGATGATGTTAAAATTGTGATTCCTAGAAATATGAAGTAAAGCTTAAACATAAACAATGAATTTTTTAATTTCAATGGGTAAAAATCAAAAATCATACCCAATATACTATATCGGAAAAATGAGCAAAAAGTTACAGTTTTGAACGAAGATTTTTTAGTTAAATTGTATGAAATTCACTTTTATTGAATTCCTAAAAAAATCAACAGTTATCAATTACTACTTCTATAAATTTCAACTACCAAATATTAATGTAATTTTGTAAAAAAATCGTTGAACATGAAAAATGTATTTTCCTTATTAACATTCCTTTTTGTTGCTATTTCGGCTACAAACGCTCAGAACGCATCAACAAAAAAAGCAGAATTAGATGAATCAACTGTAGGTGGTTTAAATTTCAGATTAGTTGGTCCAGCTTTAACTTCTGGTCGAATTGCAGACTTAGCCGTTAATCAAAACACTTGGTATATTGCAGCTGCATCTGGAGGTGTATGGAAAACAACAAACCATGGAACGAGCTTCACTTCAATTTTTGATAATTACGGGTCGTTCTCAACTGCTTGTGTAGAATTAGCACCTTCAAATCCGAATACTGTTTGGGTTGGAACTGGTGAAAACAATAATCAAAGAGCTGTTTGTTATGGAGATGGAGTTTATAAATCGCTTGATGGTGGGAAGTCTTTCACAAACATGGGGTTAAAATTAAGTGAGCACATTGGTAATATTATCATTCATCCAACTGATGAAAATACAGTTTGGGTTGCAGCTTACGGTCCAGTTTGGAGTAAAGGTGGTGAAAGAGGAGTTTACAAAACAACTGATGGAGGTAAAACATGGGAAAGAACGTTATTTATTTCAGATGAAACTGGTATTTCTGAAATAGCGATTGATCCTAAAAATCCAAATATTTTATATGCTGCAGCTCACCAAAGAAGACGTCATGAATGGACATATATCGGTGGTGGACCAGAATCAGCATTATACAAATCAACTGACGGTGGTAAAACATGGAGAGAAATTTCATCCGGTTTACCAAAAGGTGAAATGGGAAGAATTGGAATCTCAGTTTCTCCAGCTGATGAAAATTACGTCTATGCAATAATTGAAGGCAAAAACGATAAAGGAGGATTTTTCAAATCAACAAACAAAGGTGAATCTTGGTCAAAAATGTCTGGTTTTTCAACGAGTGGAAATTATTACCAAGAAATCATCTGCGATAATACGAATAAAGACAAAGTATTTATAATGGATACTTGGTTACATCACACAACAGATGGAGGGAAAACAATTGTCGGTACTGGTGAAGACAAAAAACACGTTGATAATCACTGTATTTGGGTGAATCCAAATGATCCAAATCATTGGTTAGTTGGTTGTGATGGTGGATTATACGAAACGTTTAACCACGCTAAAGATTGGAAATATTATGACAATCTACCAATCATTCAATTTTACAAAGTTGCAACGGATAACAAAGCTCCATTCTACAATATTTATGGAGGAACACAAGACAACAACTCAATGGGTGGACCATCAGCAACTATCAATAACGCTGGAATCTTAAACAGTGACTGGTATATTACAAATGGCGGAGATGGTTTTGAATCTGCTATCGACCCTACAGATCCAACGATTGCTTATGCTGAATCTCAATATGGTGGATTGGTTCGTTACAATACAATTACTGGAGAAAAAATTTCAATTCAACCATTACCAGGTAAAAATGAAGCTGGTTACCGTTGGAATTGGGATGCACCGCTTTTAATCTCTCCACATGACCCAAAAACACTTTATTTTGCTGCGAACAAAGTTTTCAAAAGCACAAACAAAGGCGATGATTGGCAAACAATTTCTTCAGATTTAACGCAACAAATAGATCGTAATAAACTGAAAGTCATGGGGCAAGTTTGGTCTATGGAATCAGTAATGAAAAATGCTTCTACGACTATTTACGGAAATATCATTGCATTAGATGAATCACCTAAAAAGAAAGGTTTGTTATACACTGGAACAGATGATGGATGTATCCAAGTTTCAGAAAACGATGGTTCAAATTGGACAAAATACACAACGTTTACAGGCGTTCCACAGAACACAAGAGTCAACATGATTTGTGCTTCATTACACAATGAAAATGTAGCTTTTGCTGTATTCAATAACCACCGTTCAGGTGACTTTAAACCATATATTTTCAAAACAAGTGATAAAGGAAAAACATGGACTTCAATTGCTGGAAATCTTCCTGTAAGAGGTTCTGTTTATTGCGTAAGACAAGATTTTGTTGATCCAAATTTACTTTTTATTGGAACTGAATTTGGTAAAATGGATTAAAATTGGTGGATTACCAACCATTGCAGTGTACGATTTAGACATTCAACAAAGAGAATGTGATTTAGTTGCCGCAACGTTTGGTAGAGGTTTTTATGTATTGGATAATTATGCACCTTTAAGAGATGTTAACACAACAATTCTTGATAAAAAAGCACATTTATTTCCTGTGAAAGATGCTTTATTATATGTTCCTTCTGCACCACTTGGTTTAACAGGAACAGGTTCACAAGGTGCTGATTTATGGGCAGCAGAAAACCCTGCTTTTGGTGCAACTTTCTCTTTATACATTAAAGAAACAGAGAAAAGTTTAAAAGAAAAAAGACAAGAGACGGAGAAAAAATTAGAAAGCGAGAAAAAAGATGTATTCTACCCTACTTTTGAAGAATTGCGTAAAGAAGAAAATGAAGAAAAGGCTCAATTAATTTGGATAATCAAAGATAAATCGAACAAAGAAATTAAACGTTTGATTACGACTCCTTCTAAAGGGATTTCAAGAATTAACTGGAATTTAAGAACTGAAACAACTTCAGCGATTAAAATTTCTAAATCTGCTCCAGGTCGTTACGAAAGTGCAGATGATGGTTTTTTAATTAGCGAAGGCGAATACACTGTTGAAGTAATTCAATTAAAAAATGGAATCGGTGAAAAATTAATTGAACCGACAAAATTCAATGTAAAATCACTTTTCCCGTCAATGACTACTCCTAAAATGAATGAAGACTTAACGAGCTTCCGTAAAGAAGTTTCAGAATTAAAAAGAAGCCTTGCAGGAAGTGAAAAGTTAATGAGTGAGACAAATGAAAAATTAGAATTAATCAATTATGCATTAACAAATTATCCAAATGCTCCAATCAAATTAATTGAACAAACAAAAGCAATTAAGCATAATTTGGAGCAGTGTTCTATTTTACTTTATGGAGATAATTTAATCGCTCATTTAGAATTTGAAACTCCAACTAGTATCATGAATCGTTTTGGAACAGTTGAATATCAATTATTCGAAACAACAACTTCAGTTACAGCAACACAACGCAAAAACATCGAGATAACAAAAGAAGAATATGCTGTTTTCCGTTCAAAATTAAATGAACAAATCATCGCTTTAGAACAAATCGAAAAACAATTGCAAGACATTCAATTACCTTATTTAAAAGGCGCTGATCAAAATTGGAAAGAAGAGTAAAATATAATTGAAAGTTAGTAGTTAGTAGTTAGAAATATTTAATTATTAACTACTAATTCTCAACTATCAATTTCTTAAGAAATCTGACTCCAATTCGGTTTTGCTTTCATCACTTTTCGTAATTGTTCTTTAACGATGTGATTTTTGGGTAATTCTAAAAATGGATCTTCTTGAAGAATTTTTCGAGCATATTCTCTTGCTTGAGAAACCAATTGACCATCTTTGGCTAAATCTGCTATTTTTAAATCTAATTCTCCACTTTGTTGCGTTCCCATGATATCTCCTGGACCTCTTAATTCTAAATCAACCTCAGCAATTTCGAAACCATCATTGGTACGAACCATTGTTTCCATTCGTTTTTTGGATTCTTTCGATAGTTTGATTCCAGTCATTAAGACACAATAGGATTTTTCAGCTCCACGTCCTACTCTACCTCTTAATTGATGTAATTGAGACAAACCAAATCGCTCTGCACTTTCGATAATCATGATTGAAGCATTCGGTACATTTACACCAACTTCAATCACCGTTGTAGCAACCATAATTTGCGTTTCACCTTTAATAAAGCGTTGCATTTCAAACTCTTTATCTTCAGCTTTCATTTGACCGTGAACAATACTCACTCTAAAATTCGGCAAAGGAAATGCTCTTGAAATAGCTTCATAACCATCCATTAAGTTATTGTAATCCATCGATTCCGATTCTTTTATCAACGGATAAACAATGTACACTTGTCTCCCTAGAGTGATTTCTCGTTTCATAAATCCAAAAACCTCTAATCGACTCGCTTCAAACTTGTGCATGGTTGAAATTGGTTTCCGACCAGGAGGTAATTCATCTATCACCGACACATCTAAATCTCCATAAAATGTCATCGCCAAGGTTCTAGGTATTGGAGTTGCTGTCATCACTAATACGTGAGGAGGAATAGTGTTTTTCTTCCAAAGTTTAGCCCTTTGAGCAACACCAAAACGATGCTGTTCATCAATAACAACAATTCCTAAATTTTGAAATTTCACAACATCCTCTAATAAGGCATGTGTTCCAATAAGAATTTGAGTTTCACCATTTTCTAATCGCTCGTGAATCCCTTTTCTATCTTTCTTTTTAACTGAACCCGTTAACAACTCAACGTTAACATTCATTTCTTTCAAAAAATCTTTGATCGTAATAAAATGTTGATTTGCCAGTATTTCTGTAGGCGCCATTAATGCAGCTTGAAATCCATTTCCAATTCCAAAAAGCATAGTTAATAAAGCGACCAATGTCTTTCCACTTCCAACATCCCCTTGTAACAAACGATTCATGTGATGTCCAGTCATGAAATCTTTTCGAATTTCTTTCAAAACCCGTTTTTGAGCATTTGTCAATTCAAAAGGTAAATGATGATCGTAAAATTTCGTAAAATGTTCACCAACTTCTTTAAAAATATGCCCTTTTGTTTTGGACATACTTATTTGTTTTCGCATCAACATTTCCAATTGAAGAAAAAACAATTCTTCAAATTTCAAACGCGTTCGAGCTGAATGAACAATTTGCTCATTGGAAGGACAATGTATTTGAAATAAAGCTTCTTCTCTCGATATTAAATGAAAATCTCGAAGTAATTCATTCGGAAGATTTTCAGGAATTTTACCTCTAATTTGTTCAGCTAAGGCTTTAGTGATTTTTTCAATCCCTTTCGAACTGAAACCTTTCATTCCTAATTTCTCCGAACTTGAATAAATCGGTTGAAATCCAACTTCGTTTTTTACTCTTTCGAGTTCAACGATTTCTGGATGAGGAATATTCCATGAAGAACCAAAAATTTTAGCCTTACCAAATATTTGATATTCCGTTCCTATTTTCAACATTGGTTTAATCCATTTCGCACCTTGAAACCAAACCAAATCAATCATTCCTGTTTGGTCTTGAAATTTAGCTGTTAAACGACTTTGTTTACCTACTGGCGTTTCACTAATTTGAATGATTCGTCCTTTAATCTGCGCATAAGAATCCAAATAAGGTAATTCCGAAATCGTTTGATATTGCGAACGATTGATGTAACGAAATGGAAAATAAAACAATAAATCTTCAAAGGTCCGAATACCCAATTCTTTTTTAAGAATTTCAGCACGTTGCGGACCAACACCTTTTAAATATTCAATGGGTGTTTGAAGAAAAACATTCATAAAGTAAAGGTAAAAAAAATCCCCCGAAAATTTCGAGGGATCTTACAAACTGAATATTTAATTTATGTTGATATTAATTATTTTGCTTCGTTAAAAGATTTTAGACCTGCATCTAGCCATTTTTGGAAATCTGAAGTCTTACTTGTGTGTTCATAATCAGCAGAACCGTTTGTTAAATCTTTACCATTCACATCTTGCATCACATAATATGGTTGAGCTAAGATATTATAACGATTAATTTGCATTAACTTCCATTTATCACCAGCAGTTTTTACGGTCATATTTCTTCCGTCAATTGTTTTAAAAACACCTTGCTCACTTTTTGGTAATTCTTCACGATCATCAACATGTAATGAAACAATCACAACATCATTTGTCAATTTATTTAGAACACCTTCTTCTCCCCAAACTTGTTGTTCCATCTTACGACAATTAACACAATTGATTCCTGTAAAATCAACAAATAATGGTTTGTTTACTTCTTTTGCATATGCTAATGCTTTATCGTAATCATGAAAAACATTAATATTTTGTGGACCTAAATGCGTCCCTTCTGGTCCACCTTTTTGAGCAACTGTGATTCCTCCACCAAAACCAGTTGGAGATTCACTATATTGCAATGGTGGAGGAAATGCACTCATAATTTTCAAAGGAGCGCCCCACATACCAGGAATCATATAGATCACGAATAATAAAGTTGTAGTTCCTAATAAAACTCTACCAACAGATAATTTTTCAATTGGACTATCGTGTGGCATTCTTATTTTGCCGAATAAATACAATGTCAATACTGTAAATACTGCAATCCAAACTCCAATAAATATTTCTCTCTCCAATAAATGTAAATTCCAAGTCATATCAGCATTTGATAAGAATTTAAAAGCTAAAGCCAATTCTAAAAATCCTAAAACTACTTTTACGGAGTTTAACCATCCACCTGATTTCGGCATAGAATTTAACCAACCTGGAAACATTGCAAATATTGCAAATGGTAAAGCTAATGCTAATGAAAAACCAAACATTCCGATAATTGGGGTAATACCACCAACACTAGCCGCCTCAACAATTAATGAACCTACTATTGGTCCAGTACAAGAAAACGAAACTAAAGCTAGAGCTAAAGCCATGAAGAAAATCCCTAATAAACCACCTTTATCTGCTTTTGCATCTGCTTTATTTACCCATGAATTTGGCATTCTAATCTCAAATGCTCCAAGAAATGAAATAGCAAAAACTACTAATAAAACGAAAAACACAAAATTGAACCAAGGATCAGTTGACATTTTGTTTAAAGCATCTGCTCCGAAAATTGCCGTCACAGCAGTCCCTAAAGTGATGTAAATTAAAATAATTGAGATACCGAAAATAGATGCATTTTTAATTCCTTGAGCTTTTGATTTACTTTGTTTCGTGAAAAAACTAACAGTCATTGGAATCATAGGGAAAACACATGGTGTAAATAAAGCTGCTAATCCGCTTATAAAAGAAATGATGAAAATTGCCAGTAATGATTTTTTCTCCTCTTTTTGAGGTGAATTATTAAGTTTAACATCATTAGAAACCTTTTCCTCTTTAACTACATTTTCAACATTTGTCATTGCTGCTTCAGATACTGAATCAACTGATTTTACTTGGTCATCAATAGGAGTAATCTCTGAATTAGCACTTGATTTCAAACCTTTAACATTCACTTTAAAAGTTCCATCATAAGGCGCTAAACAATGAGTTGCATCACATGTTTGAAATGAGAAAGTTCCATTTAACACGAAATCTTTTTCAGAAGTAACTTTGATCTTTTGTTTTAAGAAAATTTTTCCTTCATGATAACTTAAATCTTCATCAGAAGCATCATCATGTTTAACAATTGGCTTTGGCTCAACAACACTTCCAACTGTTTTAAATGTTGATGTTTTCGTTAATTTAAAAGTTGTTGGTAAACCAAATACTCCTTTCGGTAACACGATTGAATTAATATGCCAATGCGTTTCCATCTTTACTTCAGCAATAATTGTTGCTTCGTCACCTTTTTGTTCAACAGAAAATTTCCATTTCGCTTTATCTTCTGGATACTCAATTTGAGCTAAAATAGCTTTTGAACTGAATAGAACAAAAAACAACATAATCATTTTCATGACATTGAAAGTATTTTTATTTTTCATCTTTGGCATTTATTTTAAATTCTTAATTATTTTAATTCTATTTTGAAAGGTATATCTGTTGGTGGCAAACACATTGTTTCATTACACACCATGAATGTTACAAAACCTTCAATTATTTGAGAAGATCTAAATTCAACTTTTTGTTTGAATACCACTTCGCCTTTATAAAAATCTAATGTAGCTTCAAAATTCTCATCATATTCTTTAATAGGCGTTGGCTCTTCTGTTTTTCCAATTAATTTAATCTTATCATTTGGAGTAAAGACAAAAGCTGTCGGAACTGGTCCAATTTTATTATTGATGTATTGGCTGTATAAATGCCAACCTTCTGCAATTGAAGCTTTCATTTCAATTGTTTTGCTGTTTGAATTGTAAGTAAAATCCCATTTCACTTTTTCTTGTGAAAATAGTACTTGACTCAAAATCAACACTAAAAATGTAACAAGTAATTTCATATTTGTAATTTACAACTCAAATGTACAAAAAGCATTTCTTTAAAACCGTTTGAATTAACAAAAAGCTTGTATTCCTATTTCAAATAAAATCAAATTTATAAATCATTAACACATTTATAAACTGAATATTACAACAAAAACACTTCGGTATTCATAGGTATAATATCGTTTTTTTAAGCAAAAAAAAAGAGGAACTAAATTCCTCTTTTTAACATATTTTTAACTGTAAATTATAATTTCACATCCACAATTCTAGCAATTGGAATCCAAACGCCTCCTTTTAAACAGATATATTTTGCTCCGTTTGCCCATATTGTAGTATCAACTCTCTTCAATCCTGAATCGTCTTGAAAAATAATAGAAACTTTACTATGGTGTGCATTCCCTAACAAAGTTGCTTTCTCAATCAACTTCATTATTTCTGGATTTTGGTCAACATGAATTGAATTATCATGAAACGACAAAGAAGCTACTAGTTCTTTCTCGATAAGTTCTGGTGTCGATGTCTCTTTCATATCTAATTGGTTTTAGTAATCTTTAATCTTTATCTGTTCCTCTTACTGAACTAAATTTAAATATAAAGAATTTTTTTAATAAATAAAATTTTTGGCAAAAATAATATTAAATTTTTAATCTTGCCGTTGCAGTTACAGTTTGGTCGGCAAATATACCATTTTTATACATATATTTTCCAGTTATTGCAATCATTGCGGCATTATCAGTGCAAAATTCAAATTTTGGTATATAAACATCCCATTTTTTTTGAGCCCCTACTTCCATTAATTTTGTTCTCAAACCAGAATTTGCCGAAACACCACCCGCTATCGCTATTTGATTTATTTTCAAATCTTTTGCAGCTAAAATGAGCTTTTTAAATAAAATCTCAATAATCGTTTTTTGAATTGAAGCACATAAATCATTTATATTTTCTTCTAGGAAATTTGGATTTTCCTTAACCTGTTTTTGAATAAAATATAATATTGAAGTTTTTAAACCACTAAAACTGTAATCGTAACCTTTAATTTGTGGTTTCGAAAATTCAAATCTATCAGGATTACCTAATTTTGCATGCTTGTCAATCAATGGTCCCCCAGGATATGGAAACCCTAATGTTTTAGCCGCTTTATCGAATGCTTCACCTGCAGCATCATCAATTGTTTGACCAATAACCTCCATCTCTAAATGATCTTTCACTAAAACAATTTGAGTATGTCCTCCAGAAACTGTCAAACAAATAAATGGAAATTTTGGTTTCGCCTTTCCTTCATCATCAATAAAATGAGCTAAAACATGGCCATGCATATGATTTACATCCAACATTGGAATATCTAGTGCTAAAGCAAATGACTTTGCAAAAGAAGTACCTACAACTAAAGACCCTAATAATCCTGGCCCCTTAGTAAAAGCTATAGCATCAATATCTTGTAAAGTAATGCCAGCTTTCTTTATTGCAGTATCTACAACAGGAATAATATTTTGTTGATGTGCTCTACTTGCAAGCTCAGGAACAACTCCACCATAAATTTTATGTATCTCTTGACCAGCTATAATATTTGATAAAATGGCTTCGTTTTTGATAACTGCTGCAGAAGTATCATCACAAGATGACTCAATACCTAGTATTATTATATCTTTTTGACTCAACTTTTAGTAAATTTGTATCTGAATGACAAAAATAATTAAAATAATAGGAAGAATAGTCGGAATTTCATTTGAATGGATTCTAATTTTCATATTATTATTTGCTTTTGTAATTCGCACAAGTCCCGTTCAAACATACATAGCTAGTTTTGCAACAAATTTCCTTTCTAAAGAATTAAAAACAGAATTCAGAATTGGTAAAGTCTCGATCGTTTCTTTTGATAAATTGGCTTTAGAAGAAGTTCTAGTAAGAGACCAAAAGCAAGACACTTTAGCTTCTATCCCTAGAGTTTATGTAACACTAAAAAGCTTAAATCTGAGAGCAAATAAAGTAGTGTTAAATAAAATCGAACTTGATAAAGGTATTATTAAATTAAATCGAGATAAAACTACCGGCGATTATAATTATTGGTTTATTACCGATTACTTTGCTGGTGGAGGAAGTTCAGGAGGAAAAGCTATTGACTTATATCTAAATGAAATTCGATTAAATGATGTCAAATTTAATTACGATGATAATCGAAAGTATTACTCTACTTTTGGCGTTGATTACGACCACATCCATTTAAAGCATGTCAACATAATAGCAACAGATATTTCAGTTATTGGAGAAACCATAAAAGCCTCAATTAAAGAAATTTCAGCCATCGACAAATCAGGATTTATTTTAAAAAAATTCAAAACAAACTGTGAAGTTTCACCCAAAGGTGTGCTAATGAAAAATCTTAGTATAAAAACACCTTTTACAACACTTTATGCAAAAAAAATGAATCTTCTAATGGATCGCTATGAATGTTTTTATTCATTTGAAGATAGTGTTTCTTTTGATTCACACATTAATCCTAGCTCCATCTCTATGAAAGATATCGCTTATTTTGCAACGGCATTAGAAGGGATGGATCAACAAGTTTTTTTATCAGCTGATGTTACTAGAAAAGTAAAAGATCTCAAAATTGAAAATTTAGATTTAAAAACAGCTGATAATATACAACTTAAAGGAACCCTTAATTTACCTGATTTTAGAAATTTCGAACATGCTTTTTTTCAAGAAAAAATAGACTATTTAAATCTTCCTCTAGCTGATTTAAAAAAAATAAAATTACCAAAAGATAATGGTGGCGGTTATTTAAGCTTTGATAAATACGTAGAACGATTAGGTTATTTTAATGCAAAAAACTTAAAATTAGATGGATTTTATTCTCAATTTGTTGTCGCTGCAAATCAGCTGAACACATCGCTTGGCTCAATTAAGTTTGACAATGGGATTATGTTTACTGAAAACAAACAAAATAATTCTTATTTCTTCGAGCGTTCAGAAGCAAGTGAATACGATGTGAAAATTGAGAAGTTCCAATTAGATAAATTTTTAAATGATTCCAATTTTGGAGAAGTTGATGGAACTGTCTTTTTGAGTGGTGAAGCTTTTTCTTTAAACAATATTAAATTTAATAATATTGAAGGAAATATCGATCATTTTCAATACTTGGATTATACCTATGAAAATGTTTTTGTTGAGCAAGGAAAATTCGTGGATAACATTTTTGATGCTAAAATTGAGGTGAAAGACGATAATCTAAACCTAGTTTACGATGGTTTTATCGATTTCAATGGAAATCAACATATGAATTTCAATATTGACTTAACAAAAGCAATTCTAGATAATTTAAACATTACTCATATTGACAATACAAAATTAACTTCAAATTTCACTATTGATTTAACGGGTTCAACCTCAAACTCACTTTTTGGGACAATCAAAATGAACGGTTTAGTCTACACAGAAGGTGATAAAAAAATTAACATACCAGCATTAACAATAAAAGTTGATCGTTCTATTGAAGAAGACATTTTGACGATTAACAGTAGTATATTAAACACAACAATTATTGGAAAAGTAGATTTTGGAACGGTAGTAAATGATTTCAAAAATCAATTTAGCAAAATATTTCCAGCAATTGTTAAACCAGAATTAGCGATAAACTCTAAAAAAGCAAAAAAGAAAAAACCTGTTATTAAACCTAAGAATCATTTTCAATATTCGATTGAGATAAAAGAGGCAAAAGACTTTCTAAGCATTTTTGTTCCTGACCTTATGATTGCAAATGGGACTAAAATAAGTGGAAATTACATTGGTAAAACAGAAGATTTTTCAATGAAAATAAGTTCTCCTGCTATCAATTATCAAAACATTAAAATGCAAAAAATTGCTGTAGATCAAAAAGTTACGTCTACAGAGTTAATTGCTAATTATTCTATAAAAAAACTCCATTTAAACGATAGTATAAACGTAGATAATTTATATTTCAAAACTACAGGTACAAAAGACACTTTAACATCTCAATTAACTTGGAATCCAGAAACTAAAAACGATTCAAAAATCAGCTGGAACACTGTTGTTTTAGATTACGACAAATATAAAGTCCTACTCGACCCTTCTTATTTTGCTCTAAGAGAAAAAAGATGGGATATAAAAAATCAGTCATTCATTGGAATTGATGGATTAAACATTCAAGTTGATAATTTTTTACTAGAACGAAGCAATCAATACATTGCTATTGATGGAAAAATTTCAACGAATGACGAAGAAAAATTAAACTTCAAAGTCAACGACTTATTACTTGATGAATTTGCATATTTAATTGGTTCTCCAGTTAATATTAGTGGATTAGTAAATGGTTGGGGATACATATCAAACCCATATAAAAACTTAAATTATATAGGGGATGCAAATATTCAGAATTTATTTGTTGATAATCGAGAAGTCGGAAATGTTTTTGTTCAATCTCAATGGAATAAAAATTCTAACAGTTTTGGATTAACAGGTGATTTAATTTATAAAAATGTAGAAACTTTTGCTTTTGAAGGAAATTATTCAGTCGATAAAAAAGATAATAATTTAGATTTCAATCTCTTATTCGACAATACTGATATTCAATTTACAAATGCATTCATGGATCCTGATGTAATGTCGAATATTAAAGGTTTAATAAATGGAAGTTTAAAAGTTACAGGAAATATTGATGAACCAATTATCGAAGGAGAAGTTGAATTAATAAATGGAAATTCTAAAATAGATATTCTTGGTGTTAATTTTGGTTTAAACGGTAAGATATCATCCGATAAATATGGTTTTTATATTAATAACATGCCAATTAATGATGAAGAAGGAAATACAGGTTCATTAAACGGCTCGCTCTATCATTCGAATTTTAAAGACTGGAACTTTGATCTACAATTTAACCTAGAAGATGATTACGTTCATAAAGATCCACTTTTAGGATGGAAACCAGCACCACTAGATAAGTTCCTAGTATTAAATACTCAATTTAAAGAAGGTGATATTTATTATGGAAAAGGATATGGAACTGGTACAGCGAATATTTTTGGTTATGCCGACAACATAGAAATTACTGTAAATCTAAAAACAGAGAAAGATACAAAAATAATATTTCCAATGTATGAAGCTGCTCAAGTTGAGGAAGAAGAAAGTTTCATAAAATATACAGTTAAAAATGATACTATAAAAACCCTAGTTCCTGAAATTGATTTTACAGGAGTTGACTTAGATTTAAATTTTGAAATAACACCTGAAGCGAACTTAAAAGTTATTTTTAATGATAAAACTGGTGATCAGATTACTGCAAAAGGAAATGGAAACATCGCTGTTAAATTAGATAATTTAGGTGATGTAGAAATGGAAGGTACATTTAATGTCAATAACGGAATGTACAATTTTGTAATGGGTTCCGTTCGTCAACCACTTATTATACAACAAGGTTCAATCACTTGGACAGGTGATCCATACAATGCCTACATCGATTTAAAAACATACTTTGATGTAAAGGCTAGTATTAGCGAAATTTCACCAGAAAATATTACTGGAACTAGTAACTCAACACCTCAAGACATACAATGTTACATCAATTTAACGGAATCGTTATTTAAACCTGCAATTGCTTTTGATATAAAAGCTCCAAAAGCATCGGAAGAAGGTCAAAATCTTATTAGTAGAATAGTAAATGATCCTGATGAAAAAAACAGGCAATTTTTCTCATTATTATTGTGGAAACATTTTCAACCGTTACAAGGAGCTGCAGGTGCTGGCGGAGGAAGTGCTGCGTTAGATTTAGTTGCAAATCAAATAAATTCAATGCTATCACAAGTTTCTAAGGACTATAATTTAAAATTAGATTTAGATGCTGATGCAAATGGAGGTAACACCGTTGCTTTAGATGTATCGAAACAATTTTTAGATAATCGACTCATATTAACAGGTAGTTTTGGTGTTGAGAATTCAGCTAATTCCCCAACTTCAGCAACAACAACCTCAACCACTACCACATCTACTTCACAAAGTTCATTAATAGGTGATGTAAACTTGGAATATTTATTAAATGAAACAGGTACTTTTAGAGTAAATGTATTCAATGAATCAAATGACAACACGATTATCCAACAAAAATCTTTAGGTCTTTTTACACAAGGTGCTGGACTTCATTATCAAGAAGATTTTAATGATCTAGAAAACTTCAAAATGATTCAATACGCTTTAGATGTCTTTAGACCTAAAACAAAGAAAAAATATATCAACAAGAAGAAAAGAAAATTGACTGCTGTTCCAACCAACCAAAAGAAATAAGACAATTTCTTTAAATAAACCTTTTATAGCCTAAGAATAAAGACAAATAAAGTTAATCAAAGAGAACTTTTATTATTTTTGCAAGAATGTGAAATAAGCTAAACGATAAACTCCTTAAAGGATAAATTAAAGGCTTGCAATTCACACGTTGACTAGTTTCAGTCAAATGACTTTAAAACATGTAAAATACATATGAAAAAAGTATTAATTGCAAATAGAGGTGAAATTGCTAGAAGAGTAATTCGCACATTAAAAAAAATGAATATTGCCAGTGTTGCAATAT
Source organism: Fluviicola sp. (assembly GCA_021300395.1). Lineage (GTDB taxonomy): Bacteria > Bacteroidota > Bacteroidia > Flavobacteriales_D > Crocinitomicaceae > CAIUKX01. The sequence continues at coordinate 33,037 of JAJTEO010000039.1, forward strand.
ATTCAGATGCAGATAGAAACGCACCACATGTATTAGAAGCTGATGAAGCAGTATATGTAGGAGAAAGTCCATCTTCTGAAAGTTACCTTAAACAAGATGTTATTTTAGATTATTGCAAAAAACTAGGTGTAGATGGAATTCACCCAGGATATGGTTTTCTATCTGAAAACTCAGGATTTGCAAGAAAAGTAAAAGAAGCTGGAATTACATTTATCGGACCTTCTCCAGAAGCAATGGAGTTAATGGGAGATAAATTAAGTGCGAAGCAAGCCGTAAAAGGATACAATGTACCTTTAGTTCCAGGAGTTGATAGCGCTATTTCAGATATAAATGAAGCCATTAAAATTGCAGAAGAAGTTGGATACCCAATTTTGATTAAAGCTTCCGCTGGAGGTGGTGGTAAAGGAATGCGACTTGTTGAAAATTCTGAAGAATTTACAGAGCAAATGAAACTTGCTCAAAATGAAGCT
>JAJTEO010000040.1 GCA_021300395.1 Fluviicola sp.
TTTCTTTATTTGGATTTTGAATTTATTAGGTTTAACTCCACTTGGGTTTAACGTTACAGGGAACATTGCTGTTACTTTTTGTTTAGCATTGTTTACATTCTTTATCGTTCAATTTAGTGCTAATAAAGAATACTGGGGACATATTTTTTGGATGCCAGGTGTGCCTGTTCCAATGAAAATCATTTTAGCTCCAATTGAGGTTTTAGGGATGTTTACAAAACCTTTCTCATTAATGATTCGTTTATTTGCTAACATTACGGCAGGTCACTTTGTATTAATGAGTTTGATTGCTTTAATGATTATTTTAAAATCTTCATTTGGACCAGTTGCTTCAACTGGAATGTCATTGTTACTTTCAATTTTCATTATGTTGATTGAGTTGTTAGTAGCATTTTTACAGGCGTTCATTTTCACAATGCTTTCATCTTTATTTATAGGGATGGCAGTAGTTGATCATGATCACCATTAATAGATAGAATAATAATTTTTTTGTTTAATATAAATCAGTAGTTATGTACAATTTAATTGGAGCTGGATTAATCGTTATCGGTGGTGGTATCGGTTTAGGTCAAATTGGTGGTAAAGCAATGGAAGGTATTGCTCGTCAACCAGAAGCAGCAGGTAAGATTCAAACAGCGATGATCATCATTGGTGCGCTTTTAGAAGGTCTTGCTTTCGGTGCTTTGATCTTAGGAAAATAATCCAAGACAAACTAAATCTTCCACAACGGTTGGTTGTGGAAGAATTTTTTAAAACTACTTTTTATAAATTAATTTTTAGATATGGAAACTTTATTAAATGATTTTTCGCCAGGTTTATTTGTAATGCAAGCAGTGATCTTGTTAATATTAATCTTATTAATGAGAAAATTTGCTTGGAAACCAATTTTAAAAGCGTTAGACGAAAGAGAAGAAGGGATTGATAATGCTATTAAAACAGCAGAAGCAGCAAGAAAAGAAATTGAATCATTAAAGTCTTCAAATGATAACTTGTTGAAAGAAGCAAGAGCTGAAAGAGATTTAATTATTCGTGAAGCGAAAGAATTAGCAGTGAAAATGGTTGAAGAATCAAAAACTACTGCTAAAGTAGAAGCTGAGAAAATAATGGAAAGTTCTCGTAAAGCAATTATTGCTGAGAAAACTGCTGCTATCTCAGATATTAAAGCACAAATTGCTGATTTCTCAATTCAAATTGCAGAGAAATTAGTTGTTGGTGAATTAGCTTCTGATGAAAAACAAAAAGCATTATCAGAAAAATTAGCTTCTGATTTTAATCTGAATTAATCAAAATGAAAGGAACAAAAGCAGCAGGACGTTATGCACAAGCACTTTTGGAGCTTGCATTAGAAAAAAATAATGTTGATCAAGTTTTAGCAGATTTAAAATACTTATTAGAAGTAAACGAACAATCTGTTGAATTTCAATTGTTATTAAAAAGTCCGATAGTTAATTCAGATAAAAAAATAGCTATATTTAAAGAGTTATATGGGCAATTTGAAGATTTATCTTCTTCTTTTGTTACAATGATTATTAAAAAGGTAGAGATAAGGATTTACCTTTAATAGCAGAAAAATTTATTGAATTAGTTAAAGAAAGTAGAGGAATCGTTTCAGTAACATTGACAACAGCTGTAAAAGCAGATGATTCTACTAAAAAAGCAATTTTTGATAAATTAGAAAAAAAATACGAAGGTACTTTTGATATAACTGAAAAAATAGATGCATCATTAATTGGTGGGTTTATTGTAAGAATCGGTGATGATCAAATAGACGCTTCAGTAGCGAGTCAATTGAATAATTTAAAGCAATGTTTAACAAGATAATCCGAATTCACGGAGTAATCAGGTAAAACTACATAACACATGGCAGATGTAAAACCAGCAGAAGTTTCTGCAATTTTAAGAGAGCAGCTTTCAGGATTCAGATCTGAAGCAGAACTTCAAGAAGTAGGAACCGTTCTTCAAATTGGGGATGGTATTGCTCGTATTTATGGACTTACAGGAGTTCAATACGGTGAGTTAATTGAATTTGATGGTGGATTGCAAGGGATTGCATTAAACCTTGAAGAGGATAATATCGGAGCGGTTCTTTTAGGACGTTCTTCAGGTGTTAAAGAAGGAGATACAGTTAAGAGATTAGGTCGTATCGCTTCAGTTAATGTTGGAGAAGGAATGATTGGACGTGTTGTTGATACATTAGGTAATCCAATCGATGGTAAAGGACCAATTACAGGTGAATTGTTCGAAATGCCAATCGAAAGAAAAGCACCAGGTGTAATTTTCCGTCAACCAGTTACTGAACCATTACAAACAGGAATCAAAGCAGTTGATGCTATGATCCCAGTAGGTAGAGGTCAACGTGAGTTAATTATTGGTGACCGTCAAACTGGTAAAACAACTGTTGCGATTGATACGATTATCAATCAAAGAGAGTTTTACGATAGAGGTGAGACAGTTTTCTGTATATATGTTGCAATTGGACAAAAAGGTTCTACTGTAGCAGGTATTGTTAAAAAATTAGAAGATGCAGGTGCAATGGCTTATACAGTTGTTGTAGCTTCAAATGCTGCTGATCCAGCTCCAATGCAGTTCTATGCTCCTATGACTGGTGCTGCTATTGGTGAGTTCTTCCGTGACTCTGGAAAACCAGCTTTAATTGTTTATGATGATTTATCTAAACAAGCTGTTGCTTACCGTGAGGTTTCGTTATTATTACGTCGTCCTCCAGGTCGTGAGGCATACCCAGGTGATGTTTTCTACTTACACTCTCGTTTATTAGAGCGTGCTGCGAAAATCATTGCTGATGATACGATTGCTGCTCAAATGAATGATTTACCTGCTTCTATGAAAGGAAGAGTAAAAGGTGGAGGTTCTTTAACAGCTTTACCAATCATTGAAACGCAAGCAGGTGACGTTTCTGCTTATATCCCAACAAACGTAATTTCTATTACGGATGGTCAGATATTCTTAGAATCAGATTTATTTAACTCAGGTATTCGTCCAGCTATTAACGTAGGTATTTCTGTATCACGTGTTGGAGGTAATGCTCAGATTAAATCAATGAAGAAAGTTGCTGGTACATTAAAATTAGATCAAGCTCAATACCGTGAGTTAGAGGCTTTCGCTAAATTTGGTTCAGATTTAGATGCTTCAACTAAAGCAGTATTTGAAAAACAAATTGCAATTATTTATGTTGGAACAAAAGGATTAATCCAAAAAGTTCCAGTTGCTAAAGTTAAAGAATTTGAAAAAGAATACTTAAACTATTTAGAGGCTAAACATAAAGATGTATTGGTTGCTTTAAAAGCTGGTAAGTATACAGATGAAATTACTGATACTTTAACTAAAGTAGCAAAAGAAATAGCTGACAAATATTAATTTGATACAAGATATAAAGACAAAAGACTTCAAGTATAGAACTTGAAGTCTTAAATCTTTAAATCTTGATTCTTCAAGTCTAGTTAAATGGCAAATTTAAAAGAGATACGTAATAGAATAACTTCGGTTGGTTCAACAATGCAGATTACTTCTGCCATGAAAATGGTATCAGCTGCAAAATTGAAACGAGCGCAAGATGCAATTACTCAAATGCGTCCATATGCTGAAAAATTACAAGAAATTCTTGGAAATTTAAGTGGTACATTGGATTTGTCTGAAAATGCATATTCTGAAGTACGTGAAGTTAAAAATGTTCTAATTGTTGGTGTTACTTCTAACCGTGGATTGTGTGGTGGATTTAACAATAACATCATGAAAAGGGTTAATTTTTTAATTAATGATGAATACAAAGACGTTAACGTTAAAGTATTAGGACTTGGTAAAAAAATTAGAGAAGCATACAAAAAGACAGATCTTTATTATGTAAATGAAGAAATCGCTCCAGTTGAAGATATCTTTAGCAACTTAAACTTTGCTAATACTGCAACTATTGCCGCTTCATTAATGGATCGTTTTAAAAACAGAGAGTTTGATAAAGTTATCGTTGTTTACAACAAATTTATCAATGCTGCTGTTCAAGATGTTAGAACTGAACAATTGTTGCCTATTGAATCAACTGTTAGTGAATCTGACAATGCAATGGATTACATTTTCGAGCCTACTAAAGAAGAAATCGTTAGTGATTTAATTCCAAAGTCTTTAAAAATTCAATTATATAAAGGTCTTTTAGATTCTTACGCTTCTGAACATGGTGCTCGTATGACTGCAATGCATAAAGCAACTGATAATGCTGCTGAAATGAAGAAAAACTTAACGTTAGGATATAACAAAGCTCGTCAAGCGGCTATTACAAGTGAAATCTTGGAAATCGTTGGTGGTGCTGAGGCATTGAATAACTAAGATAAATAATATTACAATGAAAAGCTATCCAATAGGGTAGCTTTTTTTTATGCTCTTTTGCAAAGTATTTTAATTTTTTACTAGAAATATTTAATCTATTTCACTATCTTCATGTAGCATATGAAAAAGGAAAATACACATAACCTCGATCCTGCTACTTTCACGGAGCAGTTCATTAACCAAACAAATCAATCCGTTTTTTTAACAGGAAAAGCGGGTACAGGTAAAACTACTCTTCTTAAAAAAATCATTTCTTCAACTTTTAAACAAGTTGTAATTGTTGCTCCAACAGGAATTGCTGCTTTAAATGCAGGTGGTGTTACAATACATTCTTTTTTTCAATTGCCTTTTGGTGGTTTTATTCCGGACTTTAATGTTGCGCCTCAGTTTACAGATTCAATGAAAATGGAAACGAAAGATAGTTTAATGCGCCATTTTAATATGAATAAACAACGCTTAAACTTAATTCGTAATCTTGAATTATTGATCATTGATGAAGTGAGTATGCTTCGAGCTGATCTTTTAGATGCGATAGATTGGACACTTAGAAATGTTCGAAAAGTAAATCAACCTTATGGAGGTGTACAAGTATTGTTTATTGGAGATTTATTGCAACTACCTCCGGTAATAAAACCTGAAGAATGGAGTATTTTAAGAAATTATTACAGAGGTGTTTATTTTTTTCATTCAAAAGTTATTCAAGAACAGCCATTAACTTATATTGAGCTTTCAAAGATTTATCGTCAAAACGATGAGAATTTTATAGAAGTGCTAAATCATCTACGTGAAAATAAGATTACCCAAAAAGATATTGAGATACTTAACAAATTTGTTCAACCGGATTTTGTTTCAACAGAACATGAAGGATACATAACGTTGACAACTCATAATCATAAAGCTGATGAAATTAATACGAAAGCATTAACAACTCTGAATGAGAAATCGTACAATTACTCTGCTGAAATTATTGACGATTTTCCAAAACATTTATATCCAATAGATGAAAATTTAGAATTGAAAGTTGGAGCTCAAGTTATGTTCATTAAGAATGATTTGTCTTTTGATAAAAGTTTTTACAATGGTAAGATGGGAATCATAAAGTCATTGGGTAAAGATGAAATATATGTCCATTTTCCAGCAGAGAAAAAAACAATCGAAGTTGAAAAATACGAATGGCAAAATATTCGTTACTCTATTGAAGATAATACTGGTGAGATAGTAGAGGAGACACTTGGAACGTTTACTCATTATCCTTTAAAACTGGCTTGGGCAATTACGGTTCATAAAAGTCAAGGGTTAACATTTGACAAAGCTGTCTTAGATGTATCTCAGGTTTTTGCACCTGGTCAAGCTTATGTTGCACTTTCAAGACTTCGTTCATTAGATGGTTTGGTTTTGACAAGTCCAATTCGAATGAATGGATTAGTGAATGATGCCGATGTTGTGAGTTATACCAATCAAAAAGTAGATTCAGAAATATTATCTAACAATTTAGAAATTGCATCAAGAATGTATTTATTGAAACAATTGCTTTTAGCTTTTGATTGGACAGAGTTAATTGATCAATGGTTGTTACATGAGATAAGTTATAAAAATACACCATCTAAATCTACAAAAGGGGCTGAGAAGACGTGGGCTGCTCATCAAGTAAATATGATTCAAAATACCAGAGATGCATCACGAAAATTTCAACAACAATTAACGAATTTAATTCATCAACCCAAATTAGATTTAGAATTTCTTCATGAGCGTGTTCAATCGGCTTATGCTTATTTCTATAAAATTTTAGATGGAATTGTTTATTCAACCTTGAAAAAGATGGATGAAATCTGTCGTAAGCCAAAAATTAAGCAATTAATGGAGGAACTTGAGGAATTAGATGAACTTCAAACAGAAGTAGTCTTAAAGCTTAAGAGAGCGCGCTTATTCATGGAAGCAACATTAGCTGGTCGAAATATCACAAAAGAAGTAATTTGGAACGAAGAAATCAAAAATTACAAAGTGACCAAGCTAGCATTGATTAAAAATGAAAAACGTCAAAACAAATCACTTTTGGAGTTAGATGATGACGATGAGGAGATTATCACAATTGCTAAAAAGAAAGAAAAGCCGGTTAAAAAGGAGAAAAAAATCACTTACGAAATTACACTTGATTTAGTAAAAGAAGGAAAAACGATTTCTGAAATTTCGGCAATGCGTCAATTATCAGAAAATACAATTTATGGTCATTTGACTAAATTGATTCAATTAGAGAAAATTGATTTAACAGATGTAATGACTAAAGAACGCATTTCAGAATTAGAAGATTACTTTGATGATTATCATGAATTATCATTAACTCCACTGAAAGAAAAATTAGGCGATTTAGTTACATGGGAAGAATTGAAATTGTATCGGGCTTCGACTATAATTTAATTTATGTTATTACCAACTATAAACCCGCTCGAAACGCAACCTTGAATTAAATATCCTCCAGTTGGAGCATCCCAGTCAAGCATTTCACCGCAAATATAAATGTTTGGGTTTTTCTTTAAACTAAAATCTGAATTAAGTTCTTCAAAAGAAACACCACCAACAGTTGAAATCACTTCATCTATTGGTCTTAATGATTTAATCTTAAGTTGAATCGATTTTATAAATGCACTTAATTGTTGAGAAGAAGAAAACACATCTTTATTTGTATTTCGCTTTATGAACTGTTGAGTAGATTTAGAAAAGTTTAATATTTTCAATCCTTCAGAATGATTTTTAGCATTTTCTAAGTTTAATTGAATTTCTTCAACAGTTTTCGAAGGTTTTAAATCGATGGAAATTTCTTGATCAGGATGGTTCCTATATTCTTTATTTAAAAAATAGATTGGACTTCCCTCAATTCCATAATCTGTAAGTACTATTTCCCCTAATTTTTCAATTTCATTCAAAGTGACTTTACAATTTTTAAAAATTGATCCAGCTAAATCTGAATTGTTTTCCCAATTTTCAATTTCAAATCCTGAATTACTTGCTTCAAAATCGTTACACAGAATCATTTTGGATTTAAAATTTTCAATCCATTCTCCTGTTGATCCAGTTTTTTTCCAAGATGCGCCGCCTAATGCAAAAATGACTTTTTCATAGTTAACTTCTATTTTATCTTCGCCATTAATGAAAATTAATTTGTTATCATCGAAATCAATTAATTTATAATTAAAATGAAATTGGCACTTGAATGATTTTAGATAATCAACCCATGCTTGAAGTACTTGAATTGGTTTAACACATTTAATAGGGAAGATCTTACCTGAACTGCCAGTATATGTTTCTATTCCAATTGATTTTAAAAAGGAAATAAAATCTTTATTCGTATATTCTTTAACTGCATTCTGAATTTGTGGATGATTGTATTTTTGTATGAATAATTCAATGTTTTCAGAGTGAGTTAAATTAAATCCACCATGACCTGCAACTAAAAACTTTCGAGCAGGCGCTAATTTTTGGTCGTAAAAATGAATTTCATATCCTTTTATTGCTAATTGAGTTCCTGCCATTAAAGCTGCGGGTCCTGTTCCAATAATATGAATTATTTTATTTGACATCTGATTTATTTGAGGTAAAAGTACGAATATCGATTTGAAGTAACTTGTATTATCTAGCTTACTTGTAATCGATTTATTTACTAATTTTTGTTAATACTATCAATAACTCTAATTATATTTCGTATTTATACTTAAAGTTTAAAATTTACAACGATGAATATGAGGTCTACTATTATTTTACTTTCACAATTATTGATGATTTTCATTTCATTAGTAGCTTGTGGTCAGTCTACTGAAATTACTGAAAATGAGAACGAGCATTCAAAAAATCCATATTATTCTCGAACAGATACTAATAAGCTAATGTTATCAGACGAAATTTGGAAAAAAGTACTTTCAGAAGAATTATACGAAGTTTCAAGACATAAAGATACTGAGCGACCGTTTACTGGTAAATATTGGGATTCTGAAACGAAAGGAACTTATTATTGTGCTGCGTGCGGATTTGAATTATTTAAATCGGATGCAAAATTTTCCAGTTCTTGCGGTTGGCCTAGCTTTTATGAACAGAAAAGTCCAAAAAGTGTAGTTTTTAAGCAAGACAACACCTATAACATGAAACGAATTGAAGCTTTATGTGGAAGATGTAATGGTCATTTAGGTCATTTGTTTGATGATGGACCTGAACCTACTGGAAAACGTTATTGTATGAATTCAATTGCGCTCGATTTTGAACCTGATAGAAACTTAAGCTCTCTCAATGTTGAAGAATTAGATACAATTGTACTTGGAGGAGGTTGCTATTGGTGCGTTGAAGCTGTATATGAAGAATTGAAAGGTGTTGTATCAGTTGAATCTGGCTATTCAGGAGGTTGGATTGCTAATCCTACTTATAAGCAAGTTTGTAGCGGAACAACTAATCATGCTGAAGTTGTAAGAATTGTTTATCAAAAAGACGTGATTAACTTTGAAGATATACTTAAAGTCTTTTTTACAGTTCATGATCCAACTACATTAAATAGACAAGGTGCAGATGTTGGTTCGCAATATCGATCTATTGTTTTTTATTCGAACAATAATCAAAAAACAAGTGCGATTGAAATTATAGACCAATTAAACAAGGGCAAAGTTTATGAAAATCCAATTGTAACAAAAGTTGAACCTCTTAAAGTATTTTACATAGCCGAAAATTATCATCAAGATTATTATAAAAATAATTCAGAGGAAGGTTATTGTAAAATGGTCATTCAACCTAAGCTTGAGAAATTTGAGAAAGTATTTAAAGATAGATTGAAATAGTTTTATTGGTTTTAGATATCAATTAAAAATGTCATTCATAAAAAAAGCCCTCGATAAATCGAAGGCTTAAATTTCATAAATTTAAAGTATCGTGAAAGCTTACGCTTGTTTAACGTTTACTGCATTTAATCCTTTTTTTCCGTCTTGAAGTTCGAAAGTAACTTCGTCATTTTCTCTGATTTCGTCAATAAGACCTGAAATGTGTACGAAGTACTCTTGGTTAGACGCTTCGTCTTTAATAAATCCAAATCCTTTTGAATCGTTGAAAAATTTTACAATTCCTTTGTTCATATTATAATTAATTTGATACAAATGTACACATAATATTCCTTGAAATCTAATTAGTTAGACTTTCATTCGCTTTTTATGTTCATAAACTATGATAAAATTTATGTGATATTGTCGATTATTGTATTAAACACTTTGATTGACACACTTCTAACTTTCAGAATTTATTTTCATTTATTTTTGTTTTTCATTTGTCTAAATGTCAAATTAATACGAATATTCTTGATTTTTTTGGTTTTTGGTAGCGCATGTAGCCAATTTTTTTGGGTATCTTCTTTCATTTCTAAGAGCGATCCATTTTCTAAAATTAGTGAGTGTGTTTGTTTTGTTTTCTTGTGTTTGAAACTGAATTTTCTATCTGCTCCAAAACTTATAGATGCAATACTTGAATTTTGTATGATTTCGTTTTCATCATCAGAATGCCATCCCATTCCATCGGTTCCATCAAAATATAAATTCAAAAGGCAGGCATTATATTTTGTTTTTGTTTTTGCTTCAATTTTTTCTTTTATGGAAAAAAGTATATCATTCCAATTTTTAGTAATTTTTTCCTTTTTAGAATAAGTATAGGTAATAGTGTCATCTGCATAAAATGCAATCTTTCTATTCATAGTAATTTCTTTTCCAAATAGATAAATAACTTCGTTTTCCCATTCTATTTCTTTAATTAATTTTTCAAGATAATTTTCACATTCTTTCTCATCATAAAATGAAGGAAAGTATAATACAACCCCATCTTTTGGTAAAATATTTATACTTTCCTCTTTCGGATATAATTCCATTTTATTTAATAACAAATTTTTGTCTTTTAATTATTCCTTTATCTGAAGAAAAACTTAGAAAATATAAGCCTGATTTCAATTCAGATATTTCTATTTTTGTTTCGTACGTAAATTGACCTGTTTTAAGTGTTTTTCCATTCATATCAATAATATCGAAGTAACACGTTTTATAATCACTTGATTTTAAAGTCATATGTTCGCTTACAGGATTTGGATATATTTCAAGGTATTCTTCTATTGATATATCTTCGTTTCCAGCTGTTGTCATGGATTTATGTTTGTTAAAAAACTTCCATATTTCAATAGCATAATCAATATCGTTTCCATATGTTAACCATACATGATTTGCACCATTAACTTTGAATAACTCAACTTCACTTCCTTGTTCTCCATTTGGATAAATGAAGTGATCTATTGTATAACCATCAGTTGCTATATCGGGAAATGTTGTTTGGATTGGTGTTAAGGAACAATTGTTTCTATTTATCCATATACTTATTAAAGAATCTACATCTATACCTAAATTATTATTAGTATAAGGTACTGTTCCATCTGCCGTTCCATGAAAATGTGCTACCGGTAGAGCTTTTGATGAATTACAATTTGTTATGTTTTGTCCAATTGTTCCAGCAACGGAAGCAACCGCTGTAAATCTATTTGTTAATTCACAAGCTAATCTTTGTGTCATATAACCTCCCATTGAAAATCCACAACTATAAACTCGTTCTTGATTAATTGCATAATTTGATTGAACTGTATCTAATAACGCATTCAAAAATCCTACATCATTTGTTCCTGAATTAGGAAAATAACCCATATAACCAGCTCCAGAATTCCAAGTTGTACCAGCATTTGGGTCACTTAATGCTTGTGGAACTACAACTATGATATTTGCAGTATCTGCTATGTTATTCATTCCAATTGTACTGAAATTAGTCATATTATCACCCATTCCATGAAGTGTCATTACCAAAGATGCTGGATTTGAAGCGTTATAATTTGAAGGGACATATATTCTATATTGTCTGTTAATTCCATCAAATGAAAAGTTTTTATTATACCATTGAGAGTAAGAAAGATTTATTGATAAAATAAAAATAATTAGTAAAGTAAAATTTTTAGCCATAGTAATAGTTTAATGTTTCTTAAAAGTAGGTAAAATTCGTTTTATTAGTATTTAAATTTTATTGAATGGGCTAAAACTAAATTTGAACGGTTTAATATTTACGTCATAAATTTTTCTAAAAAAATGTTAATTGAAAAATATTCTATAAAGTAGTGTTAATCAACAATGAAACAAAAAATGTTAATAAGTTCTTATTTAGAATCATTTTAAATTAACAAAAAAGCAAATAAAATTGTCATAAAACTGTCATGAAATGCATCGATTCTTATAAATTTGTTGACGTCAAAAAGTGTTTTTTTGACAGTGGATTAATAGTTTTTTAAATGAAAATATCTAGTAGTCAGATGTTTAGAAACTTTAGCAAGTGGTGTTTAGGAACGGTTTCAGTGATGTTTATCGCTGGATCTTTTCATGCAAATGCTCAAGGTGATGCACTTTTCAAAGCGAAATGTGCAAGTTGCCACCAGCCTCACAAAGATGGAACTGGACCAAAGTTATTTCAAGTTCGTACGAAATGGGCAGATGGTGGTGCAAAAGAAGGTTCAATTTACCAATGGGTAAATAACTGGCAAGCTGCAGCGGCTTCTGATCCGTATGCTCAAACAGTAACAGCTTATTCTGGAGCAGCAATGCAACAATTCCCAGAGTTGAAAAAAGAAGATGTTGATGCAATTCTTGATTGGGTTGATGCTCAGCCAGATCCAGCAGCAGCTCCAGCAGATGGTGGTGCAGCAGATGGTGCAGCAGCAGCTACAACTGAAGAGGTTGAAGAGTCTTCAAATGGATGGGTTTGGATTATCTTAGGGGTAATTTTTGCTGTTGTGATAGGTGCTATTAGTGGCGTTAGACGTCAATTGAAAAGTGCTGTTTCAGATTCAAACGGTGAAGGAAACCAAGATGCTACTTATTCAGAAGAGTTAAAAACATGGGCTTGGAAAAACCGTAAATATGTTGGTTTAGGTGCATTAGTAGTTGTTATTGCTACAATTGTATCTTTATTCTTAGGTTTATACAGTATTGGTGTTGTTGAGGAGTATCATCCGTCGCAACCAATTGCATTCCCTCACTCTGTTCATACAGGTACTAATGGAATCGATTGTAAATATTGTCATAATTCTGTGACTAAATCAAAATCAGCTGGTTTACCTACTGTGAATGTTTGTATGAACTGTCATAAACAAGTTCAAGGTAGAACTCCTGCTCAACAAGAACAAATTGCTAAAATTTACGACCATGCAGGTTACTTACCTGAAGGTGCTGGTAAATATACAGGTAAAACTTCTCCAATTATTTGGAATAAAGTACACGTTTTACCAGATCACGTATACTTCAATCACTCTCAACACGTAGTTGTTGGTGGATTAGATTGTAAACAGTGTCACGGTGATATGACGAAACAAGTTGAAACAGTTAAAGTTCAACCAGTTTCTGAATTAAATAAAATTGAAGGTAACGTTGTTCTTACAAGACCTACATTAACAATGGGATGGTGTATTGAATGTCATGCTGCGAAAGAAATTTCAACAGGTGCATTAGATACTAAAAATGATGGATATTATAATGAAATCCATAAACGCCTATTGAACAATGACAAATCTTTATATGGTAAATACCTAGAAGATGGTAAAGTTACTGTTAAAGAATTAGGTGGTTGGGAGTGCGCTAAATGTCACTATTAATAAACGAATTGAAGAAGTCGAAATAAGCGATATGGGAACGACAAGAAAATATTGGAAAGGAATTGATGAGTTGAATGAAACTCAGTCTTTCCTTCAAAATAGAGATCAAGAATTTCCTCAGCAAATGTCTGTGGAGGAGTTTCTAGGCGATGAGAAGTTAAATGAAACTTCAACTGCTCGTCGTGATTTCCTTAAATTTTTAGGTTTCAGTGTGGCTGCTGCAACAGTAGCTGCTTGTGAAGCTCCGGTAACAAAGGCAATACCTTATGTGGTAAAACCAGAAAATGTTACGCCGGGTATGCCAACATGGTACGCATCTACGTATTATGATGGTAATTCTTATGCTAGTATCTTAGTAAAAACTAGAGAAGGTAGACCAATTTACATTAAAGGAAACAAAGATTTTGGTTTCACTAATGGAGGAACTAATCCTCAAATTGTTGCTTCTGTATTAGGTTTATACGAAGGTTCAAGATTACAAAGTCCAACTCAAAATGGTTCTTCTAAATCTTGGAATACTATTGATGAGTCAATCGTAAAAGAATTGGCTTCTATCAAAGCAAAAAATGGAAAAGTTGTTTTAGTATCTAATACAATAGTAAGTCCTACAACAAATGAAGTTGTAAGATTGTTGGGTGCTTCTTTAGGTAATACTGAAGTTGGTGGTCCATTTGAGCATATTCAATACGATGCTATTTCTTATGCAGGAATTCGTCAAGCAAATTTAGCTACTTTCGGATCGGCAATTATTCCTGATTACGATTTTTCTAAAGCTAAAACAATTGTAAGTGTTGGTGCAGATTTCTTAAGTACTTGGTTATTATCAACTGAATATGCATCTCAATATGGTGCAACAAGAAATCCAGATAATGAGTGGATGTCAAGATTATTCCAATTTGAATCAGTTATGTCTGTTACAGGATCTAATGCTGATTACAGAGGAATGGTTAAGCCTTCTGAGCAAGCAAATGTTTTAGCTTATATCTTGAAAGGATTTGGAGTTTCAACAGGAGTTTCAACAGAATTAAAAGCAGATGTTAAGAAAATTGCAGATGAAGCAATTAAATCATTAAAAGCATCTAAAAATGAATCATTAGTAGTTTCAGGTTCTAACAACAAAGCAGTTCAAATTTTAGTTAATAAATTGAACAGTGTTTTAGGAGCTTATACTACAACAATTAATATTAATAACCCAGTTAACTTATTCAAATCAGAAGATGATAAAATGAATAAGTTAGTTGCTGATGTTATTGCTGGAAAAGGACCTCAAGCATTATTGTTTTTAGGAACAAATCCAGTTTATACATTACCAAATGGTAAAGAATTTGGAGAAGCAATTTCTAAAATTAATTTAACAGTTTCTTTTGCATCACATGCTGACGAAACTGCTTCTTTATGTAAAGTTATTGCTCCAGATCACCACGCTTTAGAATCTTGGAATGATTTCAATCCGAAATTAGCTCATTATGCTATTGCTCAACCTACAATTCGTCCTTTATTTGATACTGCTTCAGCTACTGAATCATTGTTAGTATGGGCTGGTTTAGCGAAAAGAGGTGGTAAGGATTCAAAAGTTGTTTACAACGAGATTCAAAAATTGTGGGAGAAAAATGGTTTCCCATTACAATCAAAATATTCAAGTTTCCATACATATTGGAACATGGCAATTCACAACAGTTGTGTTGAGATGTCAATTCCAGCAGCTACTGCACCTGTATTTAACGAGGCATCTTTAGCTGGTTTAGGAAATCAAATTACAAAAGCGAATGGTTTAGAAGTTGTTCTTTATCAAAAAGCTGCAATCGGAACTGGTGTTCAAGCAAACAATCCTTGGTTGCAAGAGATGCCGGATCCAATCTCTAAAGTTACTTGGGATAACTACATTACAATGAATCCTTCAGAAATGACTGGATATGCTACAACTTTCGATCAAGAAAATGGATTGAACTTAGCTACTGTAACTGTTGGTTCTAAAAAAGTTACTTTACCTGTATACCCATCACCTGGACAAGCTCTTGGAACTGTTGGTATAGCTTTAGGATATGGAAGAGGTGCAAACGGTGAAAACATCGGTAAAGCTGCTTTCCAAACTAAAGAATATGGTGGACATGTTACAGAAAATGGGAAAAATGTTGCCATTGGTGCAAATGCATTCCAATTTTTGAATAACACTAATGGTACTTATGCTTATTCAGCATCAGGAACTTTAGCAAAAGAAGCAGGAACTTATTTAATTGCTGCTACTCAAATTCACCATACTGTAATGGCACGTCATTCAATAGTACGTGAAACTACTTTAGATATTTATAACTCAAAAGATAGATCTAGATTCAATCCTAAACATACTTTATCTGTAATGGATAAAGATGGTAAACATGTTAAGATGGATATCAAAGATGCCGATTTATGGGATGCTCATCCAGTAGAACATATTGGACATAGATGGGGAATGGCTATCGACTTATCTTCTTGTATCGGATGTGGTACTTGTATGATTGCTTGTCAATCTGAAAACAACGTTCCAGTTGTCGGTAAAGATGAAGTAAGAAGAGGTCGTGAAATGCACTGGATTAGAATCGATAGATATTATGCATCTGACGAGGAAGCTGCTCCAGGAACACGTAAATCTGAAGAAGATTTTAGTTTCGGTAAAGCTGAAATTCCTGCTGAGAATCCAAAAGTAATTCATATGCCTATGATGTGTCACCACTGTAACCATGCTCCTTGTGAGACTGTTTGTCCAGTGGCTGCGACTAACCATAGTAATGAAGGATTAAACCAAATGGCTTACAATAGATGTATTGGTACAAGATATTGTGCAAACAACTGTCCTTATAAAGTTCGTCGTTTTAACTGGTTTAACTATCCTTCTTATAAGAAATTCACAGAGGTTAATCCTGCACAAGATGCTTTAGGTCGTATGGTATTAAATCCAGACGTTACTGTAAGAACTCGTGGTGTAAAGGAAAAATGTTCTTTCTGTGTACAAAGAATTCAATCTGGTAAGTTAGAAGCTAAAAAAGAAGGTCGTCCTGTTGTTGATGGAGACGTAACTACTGCTTGTGCTGATGCTTGTCCTTCTAATGCAATCTTAGTAGGAGACT
>JAJTEO010000041.1 GCA_021300395.1 Fluviicola sp.
TGCTGTGAAGTAGTTTCCTACTGTCAATACTGGTAATGCATAACTATCACACGCAGTAACATTGATCGGATTTGGGATAACTGGTGTAGTATTAATCGTTACCACAAAGTTCTTCTCACTTGTACAGTTTGGGGTTGTTCCTGTTTGTGCGTAAATGTAAACTGTTTGAGTGCTTGTGATGCTCGCTCCTGCTGTCAATGCTGTTCCTGTTCCACCTGTTGCTGTGAAGTAGTTTCCTACTGTCAATGCTGGTAATGTATAACTATCACACGCAGTAACATTGATTGGATTTGGGATAACTGGTGTAGTATTAATCGTTACCACAAAACTCTCTTCATCTGAACAAGTTCCATTATTATCATATATCCAAACAGTTTGTGAAGTTGTAATTGAAGCCCCATTCGCTATCAATACCCCTGAACTAGCCTGAGAAGCTGTATAATAATTGGCATTACTTGTTAAAAATGAGCCTGTAATTGCTGGTAGAGTATACGAATCACATCTTGTAATTGAACCTGGATTTGTAATATTTGGTGGATTTAATACTGTAATCAAATATGTTTGAATACATCCATTTGTATTAGTATAAGTAATTGTTGTTGTTCCTGCTGAAATACCTGAAACTAAACCAGTAGATGAAATAGTTGCAACACTTGTATTAGAAGATACCCAAGGACTAGAGACAGCTGCAGTTGCTGAACCGATTAATTGTGAAGTTGAACCTATACAAATTGTTGAAGTTCCTGAAATAGTTGGATTTGGATTCACTGTAAATAATGCAGTAGTTGTACAACCATTAATATCTGTATATGTAATTGTTGATGAGCCACTAGTTAACCCAGAAACAAGTCCTGAAGTATTAACCGAAGCAACAGCTGGATTTGATGATGTCCATGGATTTGATAAACTAGGAGAATTAGTTGCTGAAAGTGAAGATGTACCTCCTATACATGAATTCAAATTACCAGAAATTACAGGTAATGGATTAACATTTACTGATTGAGTTATTACTGTTTGACAATTTGTTACCGAAGTTATTACACATTGATAAGTTGTATTTACAGTTGGAGATACCGTTAAAGTCTGTGCTGTTCCTAAAACCGGTGTCGGGCTACCTTGAACAGTCCATGAATATTGAGCTCCACCTGAAGGTGCAGTTAAAGTTGTATTAGTTCCTGCACATATTGCTGTTGGCCCTGCAATTGCCATTGGGTTACAAGTAGCATCAATATAAGCATAACCATAGTGTCCACTAAGTGTACAATCACCAGTAGTAAAACGAATAGTAATACAAGAGCCTATATAGGGTGTTAAATCAATAAATACTGGAGTCCATGTTTTATAATAAACAATTGTGCTTGGAATGTTCACAAATCCTGGTGCAGTTGCTGATGCAACAACTAAGTAATCACCACATGTTAATGAGTGTCCATCACAGTCTAAAACATCAACTCTAAAAACGGGCTGTTCAAATGGACTATGACCATTATCTTGAAAGACAACAGCATAATAATAAGTAAATAAAGCATTTGCAGAAGTAACACTAAAACGTTGTTCGATAGACGCACCTTTTGCTCCTGTGCCAGTTCCATCACCTAACCTTAAAGAATTCGGTCCTAAACCAGGACACACCCTTGGTAATGCCGCTCCAACTACTGGATCATTTCCTGCAGTTGTTATTTGATGCTGAGTAGCAGAAGCTGTAAAACTTGTAGGAGTATATACAGGATATGGGGCAGTTGCAATTCCATCATCTACAACACCATGGGTTGCAGTCCAACCACTTGTTGTTCCGTTTTCAAATCCAATATTGGTACAAGTTGGTTGAATTGGTGTTAGATAAGTTGTTATATCATAATCAAAACCATTTGGAGTTGGCCAATTGTCTATCATAATATAATAACAATGTGATGCTACAACTGGGTAAGAAATTCTTAAAGACCCATCTACTGTTAAATCACCAGGTGATGTTATAGCATCAATTAATATCCCTCCAGCTCCTGGAACACCTTCCCAAATAGAAATTGAAGGACTTACACCACCGCTAGTAGTTGTATAAAAAATATTTGTTGTAACACTTCCTGAAGTTGAAGCGCAAAAATAATATAACCAATCTGGTCCTGTTGTATAAGCAGAAACATATCCCGATGGATTATTATAGTCATTCGCTCTACCGGACGTTGTTCCATTTGCAGAAAAAGGAAGAGTTATTGGTGAACCAGAAGCAGCTGCTGCATTATCACCACCTTGAGAAAGAACAATATTAGAGATTGAACAAACAAAAACTAATATAAATAAAAATAGATTTTTCATTTTATCAATTTAAGTTAGATTATTTCTTGTTTATTGTAGGATCACTTCCTTCTAAAAGATAAAGATGTTGTGTGTAATTTACTAATCCTTTTATAGAATTATAATCCATACTTTCAACAACATCTATAGAAATAATTTTGGTAGAAAGATCTATTGTAGCATTACAAATTCCTTTTTTATTAAGAATGTACTCAATAGCTTTCGCTGAAGTTTCATTTGTAACATTTCCTTTTAATTCAAATGTAAATGATTTAGAACACGACACTGAGTCACTAAAAACATTTTGAATCCTAAAAAAGATTTTTTTTTCAGTTTTAATATTGTTTGACAAACCAAAGAGTGTTACAAACAACATAATAGTTATTGCAAATAATTTCATAGCCTTTAATTTTTTAAATACTTACGTATCTAAAATTAGTTGTAGTAATAACAAATAAAAATGTTGTTGTAGTTACAGCTTATGTAATAGTTTTGCATTTCAAATATAAATAATTAAAATAAATTTCTTAAAATATTGATATTAATTTTAAAATTTAAACAGAAAATATAATAAATATGCCATTTTAAATTTATTTTAACCTTCCAATCCTTATCAAACCTATGCTTAACCGATTAAGTTATTCTATAAGACTGATGGAATATAACAAGGATAGCCTTAGACAAATGATAAAATCTGTCTTTTTGAATTTTTGAAAAAAATATTCCTCAAAACATATCTAATATTATAATAATAAGATAATTAAAAGTTTTAATAATAAGAATCCAATAGTTTGTTTTTTTAAAAAAAAATTAGACGAAATAATTAAAAAGGTTCATCTATATTTGAATACTAAAACGATTTTGTATTAAAACAAATGAAAAATTACTACAACTACTTCATGGCAAAACCATGTACATTTAGAATTCAAAAATTGAAATCTATCGCATTCTATATTTTCCTATTTATAAAAACAACAAACATTTTTGCTTGTACTGGAGGAACATCGAATGGTTCACTTTCACTCACAAGTTCATATCAAACAAGAAGTGTGAAAAATGGAGAGTACTACACTTTCAATGTAACAGCCTGTAATACCTACTTTTTTACATTTTGTGACAATGGTGGTAGCGCAAGTTGGGATACAGAATTAACATTGTTAGATGATACTGGTACAAGTCAACTTTCATATTCGGATGATGCCTGTGGAACACAATCTTCAATCACATGGACAGCAAGTTATACAGGAACTGCAAGAATATTAATCTCACAGTACTCATGTAATCATGATCAATTAAATAGTGCAACATTAGCTTTTAAATTAACCACAAAAACAGGATCTTATTGCATAACAGATAATGCAAGTAATTTAACAGTTGGCGGAAAATCATGTATACAATTAACACCAGAAGTTAACGATAATAAAGGCTGTGCTTGGAATGATACAAAAGTAAATTTCAACAATGATTTTTCTGTTACTATGGATTTCTATTTTGGAAATAATATTAATGGTGCTGATGGATCAACTATCGTTTTTCAACCAAACTCACCAACTGTATGTGGAACGACAGGAGGAGAATTAGGAACTGGTGGACTTGCAAATGCTGTTGTCGTTGAATTTGATACCTATGACAATGATTTTCCAACACATGCGGTTGATATATCACCAGATCATATTGCTATTGACACAGATGGCAGTTTATTGAACTCAACACATGCTGCAGGACCAATAGCTGCTTTAGCTAGCAATGCAAGTATTGATGATGGTTTAACACATACTGTTGAAATAAGTTGGACAAAAGCAACAAATACAATGTCAGTTTACTTTGATGGAAATTTGAGATTATCATTGTCAGAGGATTTTATAACTACAAAGTTTGGTGGTAACAATTTAGTTTATTGGGGTGCAACAGCATCAACAGGTGGATTAAATAATCAGCAATACTTTTGCCCTTCCGCGCCTGTTGTATTACCTACTCAACTAATATCATTTAAAACAGAGTGTGTAAATCATAATAAAGTGTTTTATTGGGATATTACGCATGAAGAAAACATTGATTATTATCTTCTAGAGAAAACAACTGATGGACAATCTTACCAATTAATTGATGAAGTGGAATCAACAGAAAGTTCAACAGTTAAAACATATAGTATTATTGATAATACAAGTAATGAAACAACCTATTATCGTTTGAAAATGATAGATAAAAATGGAAATTTTACTTCCACAAACTTAATTAGTGGTGCAGCATGTAAAAATAGCAATGAAAACTTAATCGATTACTATTCATTAAATAATCAACAATTGACAATTAAAAATACGGGTGAAGAATTGAGTTATAAACTTATTTCAACTACTGGGCAATTGATTTTAGAAAAAAATATTGGTGAAAACACAAAAGAATCAATCGCTATTCCAAGTTTAAATGAAGGCATTTATTTTCTTCAATTCACTAATAAATCAGGGAATTTAACAGAAAATAAACGCGTTTTCCATAGTATCAATTAGAACCTCTTTCAATAAAAGAACATCCTAACATTAAATGTTTTCCTGGACGTTCCATTTCTTTTAAACGTTCTAACATTCTTAAAGACGTTTCATGACCAATCAATTCGATTGGTTGATGTAATGCAGAAATTGGAGGTGTCAAATAAGAAAAAACTTCACTGTCATCAAATGAGATAATACGAGCTCAATTGAAGTTGAATGCTGCGTCAAAATTGCTAATTTCTTAGGTTTCTTAGAAAACAAATTCACTAATTTTTCAGCTTCTTTGAAATTATTAATTCCAACAAAATCTGCTTCTCCATCTCCTGGTCTATCCGTAAAAACAACTGGTATATGCGTACTTCTTAAAATAGGAATTAAATTTTCTATTGAGTTACATGGAGAAACGATCATTCCATCTATTGAACGTTGAATCAATTCATTCATTAATGATTGTTCAACTTCAATATTATCATTAGAACTAACGATTAATACATTGTAACCATTTTCATATAATTTTTCCTGAATTGACTTACATAATTCAGCATAGAATGCATTTGAGATATCCGCAACAACTAATCCGATTGTTTTAGTTTTACCTTGACGTAAACTTTTGGCGAAAAAATTCGGAACATAAGACATTTCTTTTGCCTTTTTGTGAATTTTTTCTTGCATACCTTTACTAATATGGTACTCATCTCCTTTACCATTTAAAACAAATGATACTGTTGCTTTTGATACACCTAAACTTGTTGCCAAGTCAGCTAAAGAAGTTTTTTTCTCTCTCATAGTAGTAGTTTAATTTAGCAAATATATAATTACTTAGGTAATAATGATACTATACGTTTGTATTCGTCTTTATTTTCAGAAGTCCCTGTACAACCCAAAACTAATTTAGAATTTTGAAAATGCTCAATTCTATTTTCAGGATTAGGATGCGTACTTAAAAACTCTGGTTGTTTCGCTCCAGCTGCTTGTTGTTCTATCTTCTGAAAAAAACCAGCTGCACCTGCTGCATTATATTTTGTAGGACATAAATAAATAACTGAACGTTCATCAGCTTCTGTTTCATGTTTTCTAGAAAATTTCAATCCAATTAAAGCACTTGTAATTTGTTGAATAGCCGCTCTATTCCCTAACAATACCTGCTCAACTACTTGTACACCAAACATCGTCGTCATTTGTCTTGTTGAATGGCGCATATCCGCATGCCCTATTTCATGTCCTAAAACTCCAGCTAATTGATCTTCGGAATCTAAAAACTTCATTATTCCAGTATAAACATAAATATAACCACCAGGTGTACAGAATGCATTCAAAGTGTTATCATCATGAATAATTCTCAATCTCCATTGAAATTTATCTTTTAAATCTACTTTACCTGAATTTAAAATATTGTCTCTTACACTATATAAATACTTATAAACTTCCTTATATTTTAAAGAGTCTAATACTGGATATTTAGTAGGATCACCATCAATTTCATTAGCAACTTGTAAACCTAAATCTCTATCTTGTTGTATTGTGAAAAGGTTTAAACCGCGTTTCGTCTTTTTACTAGAAGTTCCGCAAGCAAATACAAAAAAGAAAATTGCACTAATACCAAAAAAATACTTAATCGAATTCATAAATTAATTGGGATAAAAAAATGTAACTAAAAATGTAACAAGTGTACTTATTGAATAACCTAAAATCATTTCAATGGGCTGGTGTTTTTGTAAATAAATTCTAGAAGAAATTACTAGTCCAGAAACCAAAACAGAAACAATTATAATCCAAAATTCATATGCAACTTGTCCTAAACAGAAAGCAAAAATGAAGCCAGTTAATATACCAACTCCAGCTGCATGTAAACTGATTTTACGAAATTGATTTACATATACCATTATTCCTAAAACAACTGAACCGCTCAATGGTAAAGCAAAAAAATATTTAGGCAAAATACCGCTTCCAACTTTAAACATTAGAATTAAATACAGTAAAATTCCATAAATCAAAGTAATAATTAAAGGTAGATTTCGCTCTTTTCTCCCATCCATTTCTAACGTAGAAATCATGTTTTTTTTATGTAAAATCATAAACGAAAATCCAGGAGCAGCGACCCCAAAAATGAAAAATGCAATTAATATTGCCCATTTCAATTGAATAGGATACATGAATAACTGCAATGAATTTGGGTTAGAATCAAATTGAAAGGCAGGAACAAACAAAATAAGCAACAAAGCATAAATAGGCATCAATAATGGCATGAAAACCCAAGTGATGGCTGTGAAGAAAAATTTCATTATAATTCTTTTCTTAATCTAGCAACAGGAATATTCAATTGTTCTCTATATTTCGCAACTGTTCTCCTTGCAATATTATAGCCTTTTTCTTTTAATAATTCCGTTAATTTTTCATCTGTTAACGGTTTATGTTTTTCCTCAGCTTCAATAGCTTCAGATAATATTTTCTTTACTTCACGTGTTGAAACTTCTTCACCTGAATCAGTTGATAACGATTCTGAAAAGAAATATTTTAACGCAAATGTTCCATGTGGTGTTTGTACGTATTTACTATTCGCTACACGTGAAACCGTAGAAATATCTAATCCAACAACTTCAGCTATATCTTTTAGAATCATTGGCTTTAAAGAAGTTTCGTCTCCAGTCAAAAAGTAATCAAATTGATACATCATAATGGTATGCATCGTAGAAAGCAATGTATTTTGACGTTGTTTAATCGCATCGATAAACCATTTTGCTCCATCTAATTTTTGCTTCACAAACATAACTGCTTCCTTATCTGACTTAGACGTTTTCGCCCCTTCAGAATACGTTCGCAACATCATTTCGTAATCTTTGTTCACCTTTAATTCTGGTGCATTACGACCATTTAATGTTAATTCCAATTTACCATCCGTTTCATAAATCACAAAATCTGGAATAATTTGCTGAAAGTTTTTCGTGCTTTCTTTCATCGAACCTCCCGGTTTTGGATTCAAACGAACGATTTCATCGATTGCTTCTTTTAAATCTTCATCCGAAATTTCTAATTTCTTTTGAATCTTATCGTAATGTTTTTTAATGAATTCTTCGAAATGATCTTCAACAATTTTCTTTGCTGTAAAACGAGTGATATCCCCATCGTGATTGCGTTGTAATTGCAATAACAAACATTCTCTCAAATCTCTCGCTCCAATTCCTGCTGGATCTAATTCCTGAACCAATGTTAATACAACTTCAACTTCTTGTTCCGTAACAATAATGTTTGCAGAAAAAGCTAAATCATCAACAATTGCTTCAATTTCTCTATTTAAATATCCCGATTCATCCAAATTACCAATAATCGTATCGGCAATCATGAATTGATCGTCAGTTAAATCCAATAAGTGTAATTGCTCTGTTAAACTCTGCTGAAACGATTGTTCTCCCGATAAAGGAATAACTCGCTCTTCATCGTCTTTACTTGTATTATTGGTTTGCGTTTTGTAATCAGCTGAATCCTCATCAAAGTAATCTGAAATATCAAAATCTTCATTTTCATTATCAGAATCATCAAAATCTTGATCGTCATCTATATCATCATCATACTCATCATCCGAACCTTCTTCTAAAGCAGGATTCTCTTCAATTTCTTGTTTGATTCGTTGATCTAATTCCATAGTCGGCACTTGCAACAATTTCATCAATTGAATTTGCTGCGGCGATAAACGTTGTTCTAGTTTTTGAGCTAAATATTGTTTTAATGCCATACTCTTTAATTTTGAATTTTAAATGATGAATTTTGAATTGAAATCAAAAATTAAAACTCTGCATTTTGAGGAGTTCTTGGGAAAGGTATCACATCGCGAATATTTGTCATACCTGTAACGAACATTACCATTCTTTCAAAACCTAAACCAAAACCTGCGTGAGGAACAGAACCGAATTTACGCGTATCCATGTACCACCACAATTCTTCTTCATGAATATTGAAATCAGCACATTTTTTCTTTAAGACGTCTAAACGCTCTTCACGTTGTGAACCTCCTACTATTTCTCCAATTCCTGGGAATAAAACATCCATTGCTGCTACCGTTTTTCCATCATCATTTTGACGCATATAAAACGCTTTGAAAGCTGCTGGATAATCCGTTAAAATAACAGGACATTTATATTCTTTCTCTACTAAGTAACGTTCGTGCTCTGATTGTAAATCTGTTCCCCACTCTACTTCGTATTGGAATTTTTTCTTTTTATAATGATTTGAATTACGTAAAACTTCAATAGCCTCCGTATACGTCATTCGTTTGAAATCATTGTTTACAACAAACTCTAAACGCTCTATTAAACCTAATTCATTACGCTCATTTTGAGGTTTTTGAGATTGTTCTTGTGAATCTCTATCGTGTAAGAATTTTAAATCGTCTTTACAATTTTCTAATACATATTTACAAATGTGCTTTAAAAACTCTTCTGTCAAGTTCATGTTATCATTCAAGTCATTGAAAGCAACTTCTGGTTCAATCATCCAGAATTCAGCTAAGTGTCTTGAAGTGTTAGAGTTTTCTGCTCTAAACGTTGGACCAAATGTATAAACTTGTCCTAAAGCCAATGCAGCTAATTCCGCTTCTAATTGACCTGAAACAGTTAAGTTTACAGCTTTTCCAAAGAAATCTTCTTTGTAATTAACTGTACCATCCTCATTCAATGGTGGATTTTGAGGGTCTAAGTTTGTAACTCGAAACATTTCTCCTGCACCTTCTGCATCAGATCCAGTGATGATTGGTGTATGTAAATAGAAAAACCCTCTATCGTTGAAAAAACTATGAATCGCAAATGAAACAGCGTGACGAATTCTGAAAACAGCTCCAAATGTATTCGTTCTAAAACGTAAATGAGCTTGCTCTCTTAAGTAATCTAAACTGTGTTTTTTTGGTTGCATAACCGTTTTTTGAACATCATCAGGATTTGCTTCACCTATGATTTCCAATTCTTTTACTTGTAATTCAAAAGCCTGACCTGAACCTTGAGATTCTACCAACGTTCCTAAAAGACTAACTGCAGAAGCTGTTGTGATTTTTTTTAAGATTTGCTCATCAAAATTTTCAAACTCAACTACTGCTTGCAAGGTATTAATAGTTGAACCATCCGTTAATTGTATAAAACGATTACTTCTAAAAGAACGAACCCATCCTTTTACTAAAATCTCTTTCCCAATCTCTGGTTTTTCGAAAATACTTGCAATTTTTACTCTTTTCATTTTGAATTTTTTATTGAAAAAGTAAAAATAAACAAATAATGCTCATTTTCAATAGTGCCTTCTTAAGAATTTTAGCAATTTGTCTTTTTAATAACCATCAAGATCTATCTGGCGCATCACAGCAAAGAATTTTAGAACCCTTTCACCAATACCAGGAACCTCTATATGAATTAAATAAACTCCACTTGAAGCCATAATCATTGCCTCATTATTCATATCCCAATCAAGATAGGTCATTGCATTGTCTTTTTTGAAAGTCTTGATTAATTTTCCACTTGTTGTAAATATTTTAATCGTACATTTTTGAGGTAAATTGGTAATTTTAATTCGTCCCTCCACTTTATTCCTTTCGTATTCAGAATAAGCTAAATATGGATTTGGAACTACATTAATCAATTTCAATGCTTCTGCCATAGCAGCATCGTCATGAGTCAACGTACTAATTCCACTCATATTCCATGAATACATCGGTCGACCATTATTTAATCCATTCGCCATGAAGTTTTTATATTCTTTTTGGACACGAAGTTTAATCTTAACATCCGTTGATAATAATCGCTGGTTTTGAGTTAAAATTGGATTCATTACCCAAGTTAAACTATTGTACAATATACGCTTATCACTTCCACTATTCGAAGATTCAATTGAAGTCATCAAATTATAAATCTCATTGGAATTTTCATTGTATGCACCAATATCTGAACCTCCAATAATTCCATTGATTGTCGCTTGTTTATAATTAAAAATATAAACAGCATGTTGACCTCCAAAAATAGGATTTCCATTGTTGTCAATTGCATTAGAAGTTGGATTCCAAATCATATCTGAACCATTGTCGTTGGCTAAAAAAGAATTTTCTCCAAACGCTATATATAATCTTGCTCCTGAAACGACATCAATAGCATAACCTGGAAACCAACCCATTCCTGTTCCAGAATTATCAGGTTGTCCATTTTTATTCACACTTTGACTTTTTCTCAGGCCTCCAGCAATTGCACCTCCAACAGTTAAATTCGGATCTCTACCTAATTCAAAAACCGGACAACGAGTCCATTTAGATTTATCATTCGTAAATACCAAATCTATATTTGGAAGAAAACTTATTGATGCATTATTTCTAGATGTACTTGGTGAAGGAATATTTGCTGTACCTAAAGGCATATTATAATAAGATAATGGCATATAATCACATTGATATCCAACTAAACGATGAGGAGCAATACCTCCATTTAATATTTTTGCATATAACTTTAATGGATCTTTATTTACCTCATCTTTGTAACAACTAGGGTTTAAGAACTTCAAACCCTCATTATTATCAGCTATTGGGGCATCGTATGCACCTGAACGAATCCAGTTTGTTGGATAAAAAGCATCATTATCTTGAATAAAGGATAACCATCGTAATGAGGAGTCTTCAAAAGCAATTGAAGAATTTATCGGTGTAGCAAATTTATCATAAACAGTAGAACCTCCTGAATATTTATCTTGTTTCAGCTGAACTGAAATTCCCCATTGAGGAATTATTTGTTCATTATCAATTGATAAATTGGTTTGAGAAGTAACAGAATCAATCAATTGTTTCGAGGAACTGTTATTTGTATATCTATAAATAGTCCAGCTCGCAGTATCTGTAGAATTACTATTTGTCGGGGTATAATTATTAAACTTACACTCGAAGTAACCATCAACAACGTTCAATGGATCAACTACTTTTACTTTTATAGGTGAATTATTAGTGGCATAAGTTAAAGATGATAAATAACCATTAGAAAGAATAGACTTGGTTGAACTTTCAGTTAATTCTACATTATTATATCCATTTCCATAGCCATCCAAACGAGTAATCTCAGGACTGCTTCCATAAGAAATAGATTCATAAGTCCCTCCATTTTCAGGTAAAGGATTATGAGGAATCGCTTGAATGACTTTTACATTTCCATAGGCTGCTTTTCGACTATTAATGTAAATTTTCTTTTGACCATCCAAGGCAGAAGGATCATTTGGTATGTATTTTTTAAAATTATTCGTTCCATAGGCAACAGCCATATAATAGTAGGATTTAAAATTCACTAATGTATTGACTCCTGATGCAAATAAGTCTTTTGTCAATTTAAAAGAATGACGAATTCCTTTATTTTCTCCATTCACTTTTTCGACAGCAATGCTAGCATTTAAGTTCTGATCAAATTCAAAATTTAATATTCTAGAAATTGAATCTTTAATATCACACTGAATGACTAATCTCGCTTTGTCTACATCTTCTAAATCTGAGACTGAAACGGTATTATTTTTTAATTGATAAATTTGATAACCTTGGAATCTATAATATTTATCGGCATTCGGATTAGTTGAAACGATAAATGGATCAAATTCAGTGTACTTTTCTTTGTAATTATTCGACCCAATTGGATTATCTAAATATAAAATCAACTCATTTCTCAACTCTTGAATTGATAAATTGGGAGCATGTGGGCCATCCAATACTTTAAAACAATTCTCAAACAAGGCTTGAGCTTTGTCATCTGCAACTTTCAACACTTTTACTGACTCAAAAGGGTCTCCACTTTGAGCTCTAGCCCAAACAACACCAACAGTGATATTATTTACAGCACCAGGTTTTAAAATAAATGGTCCTGCAGATTCTAAAAATCGTCTATCGTTTGGAACATTTCCTGCTGTTTGTTCTGTCCAAAGAGGTTGAGGCACTCCATTTGTTCCCCATCCAAGTGGATCTGTATCACCTGGAAACATAAAATCACATTGCACATTCGGATTAGCATCAGGATCTGAAATATGACCACTTCCCCCATAAATAAATGGAGTCCCGTCTTTCCATCGACCTCTCAAATAATTGTAATAATCAAATGCAGCTGTAGGATCTGTTTGATTTGGATTTGCTCCATTTGTAGTATTACTGTAATATAAAAAACGACGCATACCATAGCGTTCATTATCAATGATTCCATCACCGTAGCCAATTCCATTCAAAGCTTCACCTGGCCCTATTCCAAAAGCATTATCAATACCATCATCATCTTGATAAGGTCCTTCGAAAAAATCTACACCTACAGCAGGTGGATTCTCCCCATATCCTTTATATCCGGAATAAGTCATATCATAACTATTCCCATTGTAGTAGTAACCAATTCCTCTATTCACATCACATCCAACAAAATCATCTGTTGGGTTTCCTAAAGCGCCATCAGTAAAAAAACCGAAATAAGTATTATACAATGTTTGAGTCCCTCTATTGATTAATTCATAATTATAAAAAGTCATGTTATTGATTTCATCATTAGAAGTGAATGCGAAGGCTTGCGCCCTAATTTCCATTCCAATTGGATCAGCAGTAGTCTCAGTATGTAAATTTCCTTTATCATTCATTACCCACCAAAAATTTTGATCTCCATATAAAGAAACTCTCTTATCCGTTTTACAATTTTTAGTTTTATGAATATCATACCAAGGATAATCTCCATCAAGATAATTGTACTGACCATCATCATTGTAATCAAAAAATGGTGCTAAATAATGATCTTGACCTTTTGAAACATCACCATGCGCAGGCCAATTTTTAACAATATCAGGAATATGATAATTTGGAAATAAAGTCGCTTGATTATTTGTTCCATTAGCTTGATCCTCAATTCCTGTTTCAAACCATGCATTAAATTCACTAACTTGATCAAAGGTACTTACAAAGTGTTTGTCATACTTAAAACAATCATCTATTGAAACATCCGCGAAATTATTAGATAATGGACCATTCCAATAATCTTGACCTTCTCTATATCTTAATGCAGCTAATTTTAATTGATTATTGACATCTGTTCCTCCTAACCAAAGTGCCGCAGTAAACAAACACATTATCCCTGAATTTTTAGGAATTTCATATTGAGAATAATTTTGAGTTGGAATTTGCCAAAGATTTCCCGCTGTATGAACCATTGCACGCACATTATTAATTTCCATTAATGTGGTAGTTGAAGGAGGAACACATCCTGCTGCTTTCGGTGAAGGTTTAAATGCGGGTTTATTTAATGGAACTCCTCCTAAAGGTTGAGAAAGTGCTATATATGAAACACTTAAAGTTATAGCTAATAGTAAATTCTTCATAAATGAATGTGCATTCTATCTGAAATAGAAAAAAAGTAAAGTTCAAAAATATATAAATCGTTTTAGCTAACGTTCTTTAAGAGCTTAAAAATACTTAACAAATTTAATTAGTAGCGATTTAATATCTTCGTATTCTTTAAAACTCAACTCTTCATAAGTGTCGAAAATATCGTGATAATGTTTATTTGGTCCTTGTGTATAAATGAAAAAAGAAGGAACACCTTTCTCTGAAAACCAATAATGATCTGAGTTTGCTGCTGGACCTCTTTTTTTAACTTGAGTCAACAATTGGTTTTCTTCATTGATCTTTACCAGTTGATTAAATTCATTTTCAAATTTTGTAGCATTTACAACTGTAATACCTTCTTCACCGCTTCCCATAATATCTAAATTTATCAAGAAATTAATTTTAGATAATGGAATTGTGGGATGCTCAACAAAATAATGAGAACCAACTAAACCAATTTCTTCTCCAGCAAAAGCTATAAAAACAAGATTATAATCATTTGGATTTTCTGAATAATATTTTGCCATACTTAACAACATGGCGGTTCCACTTGCATTGTCATTTCCTCCTGGAAAAAAAGTGTTCGTTCCCATTTGTCCTAAATGATCATAATGAGCAGAAAAAACAATCGTTTTGGCTTTTCTTTTACCTTTTTTGTATGCTATTATATTTCTTGAAGTATAATTCTGAATCCACTTTGCTTCAATATTTACATCCAATTCTTGGCCATCTTTAAAAATGGAATCTTGAATTTGAATGTATGGAAATTTGAATTGTATTTGAGAAACAGACCAAGTAAACTTTTGATTCACAACTTCTAAAACAGGTAAAACTTCAGCTAATTGATCTGTTAAACCAGCCAAAAGCTTCAATGTATCTTTGGATACTTTTGAAAAATTAATAGCAATCGCATTGTGTGTATTACTTTGTTTTATTAATCCAATTTCTTTTTTCAACTGTTCTTTATCTAAAGCTACTTCTAATGAAACTAACTTTGGATGCCAAATCATTTGACTTGAAGCACTAGATGGATCTACTAAAAAATGAACGCCTGGTATTAATTTCTTCGTTCCTTCAATCACTTCCATTTTCCCTGGAAATGAATTTACATTGAACTGGAATTTTTGAAAAAATGTCTTTTTATATGGTTTTAATCCAATTTTTTTAAACTCTGAAACGATAAATTCAGCTGCAATTGAATCACCTTTGTTAACGTATCCTCTTCCATGAAATTCAGTAGAACAAAGTGTTTTAGTAATTCTCCTAACATCTTCAATTTGAGCATTAATCGAACCAAATAGCAAGCAAAAACCAAATAAACTGAAGCTTTTTAAAAAATTAATTTTAATCATTAAGCGTAATATCTTCTTTTAATTTTTTGCATGAATTCTTCAACGGTCTCGCTTTGAATATCCCAGTTATTTAATGTTCCGATTTCAGCAACTTTCAAAAATGCATTTTGACTTGAAGATTGATTGTCTAGTGTTTTCACAGCGTTAGAAAAGTCCTCGCTTGAGCCATCAAATAACTCATTGATATATTGTAAACGCTCATTCAAACCGAAAGATCCAACTAAAGTATCCAATTTTGAAATTCCGAATTGATTAGCTAAAGCATGTTCAATTTCTTTGAATTTGTGCATAAAAGAAGAGATTGCCTGCTCATCAACAGAAGTCGCTTCATATGAGTGGCTTTCTTCAATGATTTCATGAGTTTCTGGATCTTCTAATATAGTTGAGTGCTCAATTTCAATTGAATGATCTTCATATTCAGTTACAATTTCTTCTGAATGTATGATTGGTTCTTCAATGGTTTGTGTTTCGATTGAAAATGAATTATCTACTTCAATAATTGACTCTTCTTCTTGTTCTTCAAGCAATGATTCATTCACTTGAATTGGTTCTTCTTGAAAAAATGAAGTTGGGATTTCTGCTGAAATCTCCTCTTTCACAGGTTCAATTTCTGGTTCTGAAGCTAAATCAAATAATGGTAAAATTGGCTCTTCAATTTTAGATTCAACAACTGGCTCTTCAAATAAACTAAATGAAATTGGTGTTGACTCAACTTCTGGTTCATTTGTTTCAATTGAAAAAACAACTTCTTCTTTTACTTCTACTTTATCTTCAGAAATAACATCAGAAATAACTTTAGAAGTATCTCCAAAAACTTTCGCTTCAAACGCTTTATAACGAATGATGATATTTCGTTGGTGTAATTCCTCACTTAAAGAAACCAATTCGTCTAATTGTTGAATTTCTAATGTTCCATTAGACATAGCACTATAAATTTCGCCTATTTTGGAAAGTAAATCTTCTTTTGAATCAAATTTTGCCATCGTTATTTTCTATCAATTTTTCAACATTTCAATAAAAAGTCGATTTGTTTTTTCATTATCTGAAAAAGTATAGCGACTTTTAAAAAATAAAAGTACAAATGATCAATTCGTAGAATACTGCAAAATGATTTTTTTGTCTTCTATGAAGTGTTAATAACCTTAAGTAAAAGATTAATAGATGTTTTTGGAACAATTTCCTGAAGATAATAGCAAACACGGTTGGATTGAAATCATCTGTGGATCAATGTTTTCTGGAAAAACGGAAGAATTAATTCGAAGATTAAGACGAGCAGAATTTGCTAATCAAAAAATTGTCCTTTTCAAACCAAAAATTGATAATCGCTACAGTGAAGATAATGTAATGAGTCATCAAGGTTCAACATTACAGGCTATTTCAATAAATAAAGCAAGTGAAATATTTGATCATTTATCGGATGAATATATTGTAGCAATTGATGAAGCACAATTTTTCGATGAAGCACTTGTAGAAGTTTGTACAACTCTTTCCAAAAAAGGTATTCGAGTATTAATAGCTGGTCTTGATATGGATTATCTTGGAAAACCATTTGGTCCAATGCCGCAGCTATTATGTATTGCCGAATATGTAACTAAAGTTCATGCTATATGCGTTTCTTGTGGAAATTTAGCTCAATTTTCACACCGATTAAACACTGAAAAAGATCAAGTTTTATTAGGAGCGAAGGAAAATTATAAGCCTTTATGTCGTTCTTGTTTTAATAAGCATAACCTTTGAAATTAAACTACACATACAACGATATTCAAGACATTACTAAAGGTAAAGTTCTTGTTCATGAATGTAATTCATCCATTCAATCAGTTGCTTTTGATACGCGAAAAATAGCCGATGGTAATTCGGTATTGTTTTTTGCGTTAACAGGTGAATTTAGAAATGGACATGCTTTTATTGAAGAAGCATACAAAAAAGGAGTTCGTCAATTTGTTATTTCTGAATCAATTGATATATCAACATTTGAAAATTCAACATTTATTCAAGTTGAGAATACACTTTGGGCTTTACAAGAAATTTCAAAAAATCATCGTCAGAAATTTAATTACCCAATTGTTGGAATTACTGGAAGCGTTGGAAAAACGATGGTAAAAGAATGGATTTATCATTTTTTGTTTTCTAAGTTCAGAGTTATTCGAAGTCCAAAAAGTTTTAATTCTCAATTAGGAGTTGCTCTTTCATTATTAGAATTGCATGAAAATGCTGATATTGCACTAATTGAAATGGGAATTTCGAAACCCCATGAAATGAAACGCCTAGAAGAAATTGTCAATCCTACTTAC
>JAJTEO010000042.1 GCA_021300395.1 Fluviicola sp.
TTAGAATATTTGAAAGCACACAGTGATTGGTTGAAATTATCTCAAGACGTTTTTGATAATTTTAATGTTCATATTCACGTTCCAGAAGGAGCAACACCAAAAGATGGACCAAGTGCTGGTATTACAATGTTAACTTCTTTAGCTTCTTTGTTCTCTCAACGAAAAGTGAAAAAGAACTTAGCTATGACAGGTGAAATCACTTTGAGAGGAGAAGTTTTACCGGTAGGAGGAATCAAAGAGAAAATCTTAGCAGCTAAGAGAGCAAGTATAAAAGAAATTATTCTTTGTGAAAAGAATAAAAAAGACATCGAGGAAATTAATCCATCTTACTTAAAAGGACTAACGTTTCATTATGTAAAAACAATGAAAGAAGTTATTGATATTGCATTGACAAAAGATAAAGTTGACAATGCGATTGAAGTGAAGTAATTTTGATTTAATAAATTTTTAGAAAAGGTGATTAATTTATTAGTCACCTTTTTTTTGTTTCCCTCCTTGAGGAGAGCAAATATATTTGCGAAGACTAAGCGGTAGTGCATGGATGTTAAGGGAGGTGACAATCATTATTCTATTTTTGTATCGTATCATTTCGAACCTAAGATTATTATTGTCATCCCTCTTAATCCGCCTTCAAAGGGGGAAACAAAAAAATGGTGTTTTAACATTGTTAAAACACCATTTTAAAAATTTATCTAAATTTAGATTAATCTATAATTTCAATAGAATCAATTGAATCATTTTCACGAATTGCATCTAAAACATCTTCTCCTGAAGATAATTTTCCGAAACAAGTATGTACACCATCTAAGTGAGCAGTGTTTGCTCTACCGTGAACTACGAAAAATTGAGAACCACCAGTGTTTCTTCCAGCGTGAGCCATTGATAAAACACCTCTGTCGTGGTATTGATTCCCACCTTTAGTTTCGCAATCGATTTTGTAACCTGGTCCACCTGTTCCAGCCATTCCTTTAGCACCATCTTTTGAATTCGGGCATTCTTAACTGTTGTTTTGTTAGCCACTTTACGAGCTGCCATTTTCTCTTTTAATTTCGTTTCATCAACAAAGAATTGTTTGATTGCAACCATCATTAAGATTGAAATTAAAGTAGAGATAAAGTAATAATAACTTAAACCTGAAGAATAATTATTGAATACAAAAATCATCATGATCGGGAAAATATACATAATCACTTTCATGTTTGGCATACCAGGTTGTTGTGGTTGTTGCATGTTACCACTGTTGATATATGTATAAACAATGGTAGTCGCAGCCATCAAAATTGTAAATAAACTCATGTGGTCACCATAAGGCCAGATATTTACACCGAAATCCCAAATTGAATCATAAGAAGATAAATCTTCAGCCCATAAAAATGCTTTTTGACGTAAACCAAATGTTGCAGGGAAGAAACGGAATACAGCTAATAAGATTGGCATCTGAATCAACATAGGAACACATCCAGCTAATGGACTTGCACCTGATTCTTTGTAAAGCGCCATCATTTCCACTTGTTTCTTCATTGCATCTTCCTTATTTGGGAATTTTGCATTTAATTCATCAATTTCTGGTTTTAAAATTTTCATCTTAACAGAAGAAACAAACATTTTCCATTGAATAGGAGATAAGATTAACTTCAATACTAAAGTTAAACATAAAATTGCCCATCCTAATCCCATTCCTGTGCTTGCGAAGAAATCGAAAACTGGTTGAACAGCGTATAAGTTAATCCATCTAAATAAGCCCCATCCGTAATTTAAAATATCATCATAACCTTGATCATATTTCTTTAAAACAGAATAATCATTAGGACCAAAGAACCAATTCATTTGAATGTCTGCTTGCCCTGTATTTGATACATTTAAATTTGCTACAGCTGTAAAATCTTTTAAATTTTTATAAATACGATCGTCACCAGCTTTATAGTTTTTTACTAAGAATTTTGATCCATCTTTCCCAAAACCTTTGATTGGACGAAGAATTGAAGAGAAGTAACTTTGTTTAAATGCAATCCATTCAATATTATCTTCAGCCTCTGTATAATCATCAGAAACTTCACTTAAATTATCTAAACCTGTTTCTTTGTATTTATAACAAATAGTAGAAACTCTTCTTTGTTCTGAAAATAAACGTTCAGTTTTTCTAAACGCCGTTTCCCATCTGAATTGAACATTTTGTGGAGCTACTTTTCCTGAAAAACCTTCTAAGTGAATTGAATAATCTAAATCATACGCATCTTTTTTCAATTTATAAGTATATTCAATAGATTGACCTTCCGAAGGATTTAATTCAAACGTAATAGCATTTGCAGTTTGTTTTTTTACTTCAAACTTTAAATTACCAGTTCTGAAATTTTTACCATTGATAGGGAAAGCTAATTCGTTTTTAGCATCACCATCCAAGAATAAACGCATCGGTTTATGTTCTTGATCATTATTGGCATAATCAGTATACGTTTCATAACCTTTCAAGTAAACAGCAGCAACTTTACCACCTTTTGTTGAAAAATCAACGATCATTTTCTCGTTTTCTAAACGAATCAATTCACCTTTCTCAACTACTTGAACATTTGAATTCGATTTTTTTGTAGAAGCTTTTTTTGCTGTAACTTTTATTTCTTTTGCAGCCTTTTCCTTTTTGCTTGCTTCTTTTTGTTTTGCAGCTATTTCTTTCGCTTGTTTCTCTTGCGCTTTTCTTTCTTCAGCTGAAGGTTGACTCATAATACTGAAAACAGTAAGAATAAGCCCCATTAAAACTAATCCGTAAACGGTCTTTTTATCCATGTTTATTTTTTGTTATGCGTAAGTGCAGCGTTAATAAATGCCACAAATAAAGGATGTGGGTTCGCTACTGTACTTTTATATTCTGGGTGAAATTGTGTTCCAACAAACCAAGGGTGATTTGGGATTTCAACAACTTCTACCAATCCTGTTTCTGGATTTTTTCCTGTCGCAAGCATACCGTTTGCTTCAAATTCTTCTAAATATTGATTATTGAATTCAAAACGGTGACGGTGACGTTCGTAAATTAAATCCGTATTGTATGCAGCAAAAATGTTTGATTTTGGCTTCAATTGACATTTGTAAGCTCCTAAACGCATTGTTCCACCTAAGTTTGCAATCGTTTTTTGCTCTTCCATCATGCTGATTACAGGATGTTTACAATCTTCAGCAATTTCAGTTGTATGTGCATCCTCATGCCCTAAGACGTGTCTAGCAAATTCAATTACAGCACATTGCATTCCTAAACAAATACCAAAGAAAGGTACATTGTTTTCTCTTGCATAACGTACTGCTTCAATTTTTCCAGAAATTCCTCTTGAACCAAAACCTGGAGCAACCAAAATACCATCTAAATCTTTTAACTCACTTTCTAAATTCGCTTTCGTTAATTTTTCAGAGTGAATCCATTTGATATTTACTTTACAATCATTTGCAGCTCCAGCATGACCGAACGCTTCAGAAATTGATTTGTAAGAATCTTTTAACTCAACATATTTTCCTACTAAACCAACTGTAACTGATTTTGAAGGGTTTTCAACTCTATTTAAGAATTCTTTCCAAGAATCTAAATTTGGAGTCGTTTTCGTAGATAAGCCTAATTTTTCTAAAACAACTTTATCCAATTCCTCTGCTTGCATCAATAAAGGAACTTCGTAAATAGAACTTGCATCTCTAGCTTCAATAACTGCATTTACACTTACGTTACAGAATTTTGCAATCTTTTTACGTAATGTCAAATCCAATTCATGTTCTGCTCTACAACATAAAATATCTGGTTGAACACCTAATTCTAATAATTGTTTAACAGAATGTTGCGTTGGTTTTGTTTTTAATTCTCCAGCAGCAGCTAAATAAGGTACTAATGTTAAATGAACAACGATACAATCATTTTCAAATTCCCAAAGCATTTGACGAACCGCTTCAACATAAGGTAATGATTCAATATCACCAACAGTTCCACCGATTTCAGTAATTACGATATCGTAAGTACCTTTATTTCCTAAAATTTGGATTCTTTCTTTGATTTCATCTGTGATGTGAGGTATAACTTGAACTGTCTTCCCTAAAAATTCACCTCGACGTTCTTTCTCAATAACAGATTGGTAGATTCTACCTGTAGTTACGTTGTTAGCTTGAGAAGTTGGAACATTTAAAAAACGTTCGTAATGTCCTAAATCTAAATCTGTTTCTGCACCATCATCTGTTACAAAACATTCTCCATGCTCATATGGATTTAATGTTCCTGGATCGATGTTGATGTAAGGATCTAATTTTTGAATTGTTGTTGAATAACCTCTAGCTTGTAACAATTTTGCTAACGAAGCAGCAATAATTCCTTTTCCTAAAGAAGACGTAACCCCGCCTGTTACAAAGATGTATTTTGTTGAATTTGACATGTATATTTTATAATGTAACTACGGGATGCAAAGTTATAATATTCACACTACAAATGGCAACTTATTTCAGATTATTTATCAAATATTGTCAAAAAGTAGGTAAATCGATGAAAACGAGTGATGAAAAGTAGTTAATTACTCCAATTCTCATTTAATCCTGCTTGGAAGTAAAATTTGGATTTTCTAACACTATCTTTTTCAAAAGTTGGTAAGCCGTTTTCATCCAAACGAGGGTAGTGTGGCGTGTTTCGTTCAATTTTCTTTGGTAAAAAGATCAAATCATGAACAAATCTATTTTGAACTGCATGACGAAGGTGTTCAGAATCGATTCCGATTTTTGTAAAAGCAAGTTGATTGTATGGTAAATTTACAATTATGCTACCATATAATGCTCCGACACTTGTTTTTCCGTAAAGATTATTTTCTAATGAACGATAACCATAAGGGTTTTTAGGACGTTCTTCATGAATCCATTTTGAATCGGCTGTTTCACCTGTCCAAATGTAAAAACCTGTTCCGAATTTGAAATCTTGATAGCGATATGTGACTAATAAATGTCCTGTTCTAAAACGATCTTTGGCTTGACCACCGAAAACATCATTTTCAAAATAAATCCCAACTTTATTTAGAGATAGAGACCAACCTCCAGATCGTTGAGAGGTTCCTGTATTATCAAAATACCAGAGGTAATTATAACCCAAAGCATTTTGAAACGTACTTTGATGGCTTAAACCATCCAAATGAAAATCGATTGTATTATTCTTTTTACCTCCTAGTACTTGTAAGCCAATATAGTTTCTAGATTCCCAAAAATGCTTACGATTCCCGTAACTTCTTAAATTAAATGCAAAACTTGTCCCAAAATTCACTTGATAAAAATAATCTTGATAATAGGATCTAGCTGAAACGCCAATGGAATTAACATGAGTTCCGAAATTTAAAATCAAACCTATAGAACCTCCAATATGTTTTGATTGAAACATTTGTCCAAAACAACTACTTAAAATCAAACATGAAAAGAGAATTGAATATTTCATTTTGAAAGGATATCAAAAAATATTCCAAAAAAAAGAGGGGTAAGCTACTTATATCGCACCGCTCAACTTTCTACCTTTGCTACGTTCCCGTCCTGGAGGAATTGAAAGGAGCTGGTCGTACAAGACTTACCCCGCCACAAAATTAGTCAGGATTTTTAAATATCCAATCAAAAATCAACTTATTTTTCAGATATCAATTTATTATCAATAAAAGCTATTATAATCATCTAATTTAAAAGCTTTTGAGCCAGAATAAATAAACAAAAAAAAACTCCGATTTATTATAAATCGGAGTTTTTAATTCTAAAAAAGTTATCTTATAAATGCATAAAATCTTTTTTCGCAGTCAATTCTGTTTCAGATTCTCTATAATCTGGATCATCAACACAACAGTCAACTGGGCATACAGCAGCACATTGAGGTTCATCATGAAAACCTACACATTCTGTACATTTATCTGTAACAATATAATAAACATCCATGTCTTTCGGTTCAAATGCTTTATCAGCTTGAATTTCTTCTCCGTCTAATGTTGTTATTAATCCTTTTAAAGTTGTACCGTCAGAATAATGCCATTCAGCACCACCTTCATATATTGCATTGTTTGGACATTCTGGTTCGCATGCACCGCAATTGATACATTCATCAGTAATCATTATTGCCATCTCTCGTGTGTTTTCAAGTTGTGAGTACAAATATAGGAAGCTAAAATGAATTCTTATATCACTTTTTAGTAAAAAAAATGAAAATGTAGTTGAAATTTGCTGGATAGCAGTATTTTTGCGCTGTGGAAAGAGATAGAATTATTAAAGGATTTGTCCAACTCGGAAAACTGATGTTTTCACTAGGGAGCGAGCAGGAGTGGAGTGGATTTGAATTGGGAACAACGGAAGATGAATACCTTAAATTAAAAGGTATTATAGGTCGTCAATTTTTTTATAATGGTTGGTTTACAAAACAAAATGTAAATCAGTCTTTAATTGCTTTGGCGGGACAATTAGAAGAAGAAAACTTAACTAATTGGATTAATAATTATCCTTTTTCAGCAAAAAATAAGCGTATTGCTATAATTATGGCTGGAAATATCCCTTTGGTAGGTTTTCACGATTTTTTATGTGTTTTACTTTCTGGTAATGTTGCTTTGTGTAAATTGAGTTCAGATGATAAAACATTATTACCAGCTTTAGCGGAACAATTAATTCAATTTTGTCCTGAATTAAAAGAGAAAATTGAGTTTTCGATTGGTCCAATGAAAAATATAGATGCTGTCATCGCTACAGGAAGTGATAATTCAGCTAACTATTTTGAACAATATTTTGGTAAATATCCTCATATCTTCAGAAAAAACAGAACGTCTGTAGCTGTAATAAAAGAAAATGAATCGGAAGAAAATCTAATAGAATTAGGTAAAGATATTTTTACTTATTTTGGATTAGGTTGTAGAAATGTTTCTCATTTATTATTTCCAAAGAATTTTGAATTGAATCGATTTTTTGAAGCAATTATCGGTTATTCAGAAGTGATTAATCACAATAAATACGGTAATAATTACGATTATAATAAGTCTGTTTATTTGATGAATCAAATGCAATTATTTGATAATAATTTCGTTTTATTACGTGAAACGGATGAATTATTTTCTCCTTTATCGATGGTACATTACCATTTTTATGAAAATCAAGATGAAGTTGACCATTATTTAACAATACATCAAGATAAAATTCAAGTTGTTATAGGTCAAGATCATACTGCATTTGGAGTTGCGCAATGTCCAACACTTTCAGATTACGCAGATGGAATTGACGTTATGGATTGGTTAGGAACTCTTTAAGTTTTTAAAGTTGATATAAATTTTAGGTGTTAAACGACTTCATTATTAAATATTTATGTAATTTTAATTTAATTGTTATTAATTAAGAAGGTATTATGAGATATATTTCTATTCTTTTCATTGGATTATTATTTATTACTTCATGTAAAAAAAAGGAGGTGAATTTTGTTATAAAAGGAACCGTAACTGATAATTCATTCAATGTTCCTTTAACAGATGTGACAGCTTATTTATATAAAATTCCAGCAGGAACGAGTCAAGAAGAGTTGGTAACAACAACAACTCTTTCTTCTTCTGGAGAATATTCTTTTAGTGTTTTAAGGGATAAGACAACTTCATTTATAGTTAGAATAGATAAAACGAATTATTTTCCAATTGAGGGAACGATTAATTTTTCTGATTTAACAACTGATCAGGATAATGTTTATAATTATTCGACAACAGCAAAATCATGGGTAAATTTGCATTTTAATAATTCAAATGGAATTCCAACAGATGAATTAACCTTTACAAAACAATCTGGAAAAGTTGGTTGTGCAGAATGTTGTACAGCGAGCGAAGTAACATTATCAGGTGCAATTGATACAAATATATATTGTGTCAATGATGGAAATACAGTATATTCTTATTTATATTTTGTTACC
This sequence comes from Fluviicola sp., assembly GCA_021300395.1. GTDB lineage: Bacteria > Bacteroidota > Bacteroidia > Flavobacteriales_D > Crocinitomicaceae > CAIUKX01. The sequence goes on from JAJTEO010000042.1 coordinate 7,910, forward strand.
GGAACATCAAATTCTGGTATCAGACAGATTACAACGGTACCTTTTGATACGGTTGAATTATATTTACAATATTAACTAAAGATGAAAGGCTTTTTATTTTGGATTTTAAAGGTTGCAGGTTGGAAAATTGATGACCATGTTCCAACTGCAAAATTCTTAATAAAAAAAGATTTGTTTTTTCCTCCATTAGGTTGGATTTTAAAAGCGATGGGGGGACTACCAGTAGATCGCAAACAAAAGAATAACATTACTGAATTAGCAGTTAAATTATTTGATGAACACGAAAAATTATATTTAGTCTTTACTCCTGAAGGAACTCGTTCATACAATCCAAAATGGAAAAAAGGTTTTTATTATATCGCAATTAAAGCGCAAGTTCCAATCTACATTGCATACATGGATTATTCAAAAAAGATTGGAGGATTTGAGCGTATTTTTGAACCTACCGGAGACGCAGATAAGGACATTGAAGCTATTAAGGTTATTTTATCAAAATACAAAGGTAAGTTTCCAGAAAATGGGATTTATTAATTACATTAAAGCTAACAATGAACACCAATTCAGTATTCATTTGACTGTGTAAACTCTGTGAATAACTCTTTTTTTAACGCTGTTTAGCGCAATTGAATATTCCTTATTTTTGAGTGGATTTAATTAAAAGAGATAAATTAATACTTTTTAACTTTATATCGTTAAAAGTTTATCAATTATCAAAATAAATAATTGATTACTTTTGCAACACATTATATATTTTATGGAAAGCACTTTACAACAAGAAGCAACTTTAGAGCAAGCAGTAGAATTGGGATTACGCCCAGAAGAATTTGAGATGATTAAAGGGATTTTAGGAAGAACTCCTAATTTCACTGAAACAAGTGTTTATTCAGTAATGTGGTCTGAGCACTGTTCTTACAAGAATTCAATCTATTGGTTGAAACAATTACCAAAAGATGGTCCACATATGTTAGTAAAAGCTGGTGAAGAAAACGCTGGTTTAGTTGATATAGGTGATGGATTAGGTTGTGCTTTCAAAATTGAATCACATAATCACCCGAGTGCATTAGAGCCTTACCAAGGTGCTGCAACTGGAGTTGGTGGAATTAACAGAGATATTTTCACAATGGGAGCTCGTCCTATTGCACAATTAAATTCATTACGTTTTGGTAACATCGAATTAGACCGTACAAAATGGTTGGTAAAAGGTGTTGTTAAAGGTATTGGTGATTATGGTAATGCTTTTGGTATTCCAATCGTTGGAGGAGAAGTTTTCTTTGATGATTCATATAATACAAACCCTTTGGTAAATGCTTTCTCAGCAGGTATCATCGATTCTAAAAAAATTATTTCTGCAAAAGCAAAAGGTCCAGGTAATCCAGTTTTCATCGTTGGTTCGGCAACTGGTAAAGATGGTATTGCTGGTGCAGCGTTTGCTTCAAAAGATATTACAGAAGAATCAGCTTCAGATTTACCATCAGTTCAAGTTGGAGATCCATTCATGGAGAAATTGTTACTTGAGGCTACAATGGAATTATTGAAAACGGATGCTGTAGTAGGTATGCAAGATATGGGGGCAGCAGGAATTACTTGTTCATCAAACGAGATGAGTGCAGGTGGTGGTGTAGGAATGGATATTCATTTAGATAGAGTTCCAACACGTCAAGAAAACATGTTGCCATACGAAATCCTTTTATCTGAATCACAAGAACGTATGTTAGTGGTTGTGAAAAAAGGTGAAGAAAAAGTAGTTAAAGATATTTTTGATAAATGGGATTTACATGCAGAAGAAATTGGTGTTGTAACTGATTCTACTCAAGTGAGATATTTCATGAATGATGTTTTAGTAGGTGATGTTCCTGCTGAATCATTAGTTTTAGGTGGTGGTGCTCCTCAATACCAAAGAGAATACAAAGAGCCAGCATACTACCAAGAATTCAAAAAATTCACAATTGATTCAATTGAACAACCTGAAGATTTAAAAGAAGTTGCTTATTTCTTATTACAACACCCAAATATCGCTTCAAAAAGATGGGTTTATGAGCAATATGATTCAATGGTTGGGACAAAAAATATGACAACAAATCGTCCATCTGATGCAGGAGTTGTAAATATTAAAGGAACAAACAAAGCAATCGCTATGACAGTTGATTGTAATTCAAGATACGTAAATGCTGATCCAGAAGTAGGGACAATGATTGCTGTTTCTGAAGCAGCTAGAAACATTGTTTGTTCAGGTGGTGTTCCAAGTGCAATTACAAACTGTTTAAATTTCGGAAATCCATACAATCCAGAATCATACTGGCAATTTGTTGGAGCAATTAAAGGAATGTCAGCAGCTTGTTTGAAATTTAAAACACCTGTAACTGGAGGTAACGTTTCTTTCTACAATCAAACTTCAATAAATGGAGTAGAAGTTCCAGTTTTCCCTACACCAACAATCGGTATGATTGGTATTTTGGAAGATAAAAACAAAGTGATGTCTTTGGATTTCAAACAAAAAGGTGATTTGATTTTTGTATTAGGAGAATCTCATGACTGTATCAACTCTTCAGAGTATTTATCTTCATACCATAAAGTAAAAGCTTCAGGAGCACCATTCTTTGATTTAGAAAAAGAATTTGCTATGCAAGAAGCAGTTAAAGGATTAATTCAAAACGATTTAATCAATGCAGCTCATGATGTTGCTGATGGAGGTTTGTTCATCACATTAGCTGAAATGTCAATGCCAAGAGAATTAGGATTTGACATTGTAACTGATGCTGAAATCAGAGAAGATGCGTTCTTATTTGGTGAAGGACAAGGAAGAGTTGTAGTAACTGTAAATGAGGAGTCTGAAGAAGATTTCTTAGAATCCATGATTGCAACAGGTGTTTCATTTACATTGTTAGGTCACGTTACTAAAGGTAAATTGATGGTTGACGATGAGCATTATGGATTCATCACAGAAGCAAAAGAATTATTTAATAATGCGTTAGGTAAAAAACTTAATTAAGATATTAGATTTTTAGATATTAGAAATTAGATAAAATAATTACTATCTAACTTCTAATATCTAGTCTCTAACTTCTAAATAATAAAAGATGGAATACAATACAACAAGAGATAAATTAGTTTTACCAGAATACGGAAGAAACGTTCAAAACATGATTTGTCATGCGATGGAAATTGCTGATAGAGATGAACGTAATCGTGCTGCTCAAGCTATTATTGAAGTAATGGGACAGTTGAATCCACATTTAAGAGATGTAGATGATTACCGTCACAAACTTTGGACGCATTTATTCTTGATGTCTAATTTTCAATTAGATGTAGATTCTCCATATGAAATTCCTAAAAAAGAAGAATTAGCAACGAAACCTGAACGATTAGAATATCCTTCAAGTAAAATTCGTTTCGGACATTATGGAAAATATACTCAAAGAATCCTAGAAGGTGCTTCAGAAGTTACTGATGAAGGTGAAAAAGAGTATCTGAAACGTTCGATGGCTAATTTCATGAAAAAACAGTTTTTGGTTTATAATAATGATGCTGTTGAAAATCATGTAATTGCAAATCAATTATCTGAATTATCTAAAAAAGCATTGATTCTTGAAAATCCAGATGATTTAATGAGTACAAACTCAATTTTAAAATCATACGGAATTCAACAAAATAAAAACAACAAGAACAAGCAACAACAAAATAAAAAGAAATTTAAAAAATAATCTAAATGGCGTCTTTTGAAATTCATGGCGGTAAGCCTTTAAAAGGGGAGTTAGTTCCTCAAGGTGCAAAAAATGAAGCTTTGCAAATTTTATGTGCTGTTTTATTAACGCCAGATAAGGTTACTATTTCTAATATTCCAGATATCATTGATGTAAATAAATTAATCGATTTATTGCAAACAATGGGAGTGAAAGTTGAAAAAGTAGAAAAAGGAACTTATATTTTTCAAGCGAAAGACATCAACTTAGATTATTTAGAATCAGAAGATTTCAAAAAAAGAGCGGCTTCTTTAAGAGGTTCAATTATGATTGTTGGACCTTTATTGGCACGTTTCGGAAGAGGATATATTCCAAAACCTGGAGGTGATAAAATTGGAAGAAGAAGATTAGATACTCATTTTGAAGGTTTTGTTAAATTAGGAGCGACTTTTAATTATGATGCTGGCGCCCATTTCTATGCTGTAGATGCTAAAGAATTAAAAGGGACTTACATCCATTTAGATGAAGCTTCAGTTACTGGAACAGCTAACGTTTTAATGGCTGCTGTTTTAGCAAAAGGTACAACAACAATTTACAATGCTGCATGTGAACCTTATTTACAACAGTTATGTAAAATGTTAAACTCAATGGGAGCGAAAATTAGTGGAATCGCTTCTAATATGTTAACAATTGAGGGGGTTACAGAATTAAACGGATGTTTCCATAGAATTCTACCTGATATGATTGAAATTGGAAGTTTTATTGGTTTAGCAGCAATGACTAAATCTGAAATTACAATTAAAGATGTTAGCTATGATGATTTAGGTATTATCCCAGATGTTTTTAGAAAATTGGGAATAATTGTAGAAAGAAAAGGGGATGATATTTTTGTTCCTGCTCAAGATCATTATGAAATTGATACATTTATTGATGGATCAATCTTGACAATTGCTGATGCACCTTGGCCTGGATTTACACCTGATTTATTATCTATCATTTTGGTTGTTGCAACACAAGCAAAAGGAAGTGTATTGATTCACCAGAAAATGTTTGAATCACGTTTATTCTTTGTGGATAAATTGATTGATATGGGAGCGCAAATTATCTTATGTGATCCACATAGAGCAACTGTAATTGGGTTAAACAATGAACATTCATTAAAAGGAATTTCAATGACTTCACCTGATATTCGTGCTGGAGTTTCATTATTAATTGCAGCTTTATCAGCAAAAGGGAAAAGTACAATTCACAACATAGAACAAATTGATAGAGGATATCAAGATATCGATATCCGTTTGAGAAACTTAGGAGCTGATATTAGAAGAATTAGCTAATTTTTTCTTGGCATTATTTTAGTTAAAACTACAAGAAAAAAATACTATGAAATTAATTGCAGCTTTTTTATTGCTATCGAGTTTTGCTTTGTTGACTTCTCCTACTAATGGATCCAAAGCTCCTGAGATTGAATTAAAAAATCCTTCTGGAAAAACGATTAAACTGTCTGATTTAAAAGGCAAAATTGTATTAATTGACTTTTGGGCTTCTTGGTGCGGACCTTGTAGAAGAGAAAATCCAAATGTTGTTGAAGCCTATGCTAAATACAATAAAAAGAAATTCAAAAACGCTAAAGGTTTCGAAGTTTTCAGTGTTTCATTGGATCGACAAGAAGAACCTTGGAAAAAAGCAATTGAAGATGATAAATTATCTTGGTCAAATCACGGTTGGGATAAAGATGGTACAGCAGCAAGAGCATATGGTGCTAGTTCAATTCCATTCGGTGTTTTGATTAATGAAGAAGGTGTTATAATAGCACAAGGACAAGCACTTAGAGGACTTGGATTACATATTGAATTAGATAAATTAGTCAAATAATTTAGAACAGATTAAACTACTATAAACAAACATGAAAATTTACAATAACATTCTTGAAACAATTGGAAATACTCCTTTAGTTCGATTAAATAAAGTTACAAAAGATGTTAAAGCAACAGTTTTAGCAAAAGTTGAAACAACAAATCCTGGAAATTCTATTAAAGATAGAATGGCAGTTAAAATGGTAGAAGATGCTGAAAAAGCTGGATTTTTAAAATCAGGCGGAACAATCATTGAAGGTACTTCAGGGAATACAGGAATGGGATTGGCTTTAGCTGCAATCATTAAAGGATACAAATTAATTTGTGTTTTAAATGATAAGCAGTCAAAAGAAAAAATGGATATTTTACGTGCAGTAGGAGCAGAGGTAGTCGTTTGTCCTACAGCTGTTGAGCCAACAGATCCACGTTCATACTATTCTGTTTCAAGAAGATTGGCTTCTGAAATTCCAAACTCTTGGTATGTTAATCAATATGATAACTTATCAAACAGACAAGCACATTACGAACAAACAGGTCCAGAAATTTGGGAACAAACAGAAGGTAAGATCACACATTTAGTTGTTGGTGTTGGAACTGGTGGAACAATTTCAGGTACAGGAAAATATTTAAAAGAAAAAAATCCAAATATTAAGATAATTGGTATTGATACATATGGTTCTGTATTCAAAAAATACAAAGAAACAGGTGTGTTTGATGAAAATGAAATTTACCCATATATTACTGAAGGAATTGGAGAAGATATTCTTCCAGCAAATGTTGATTTTGATGTAATTGATAAATTCGAAAAGGTTACTGATAAAGATGCAGCTGTTTTAACACGTAAATTAGCTCGTGAAGAAGGGATTTTTGTAGGTAATTCTGCTGGATCAGCAATTGGAGGAATTTTACAATTGAAAGATGAATTCAAAGAAGATGATGTAGTTGTTGTTATCTTTCATGATCATGGAAGTCGTTATGTTGGAAAAATCTTCAATGACGAATGGATGCGTGAAAGAGGATTCTTAGATGAAGAATTAAAAACTGCTGGAGATTTAATCTCTGGTCATAAAGATGAACCTTTGGTTTCATTGTATGCTGAAGAGTTACTTTCTCATGCAATTGCAAAAATGAGAAAATTTGGTATCTCTCAAATTCCAGTAATGAAGGACAATAAATTTGCTGGTTCTTTAGATGATAGCCATTTATTCCAGTTGTTAATTGACAATCCAGAATTAAAGGATTCTCCGATATCAAGCGTGATGCAAGCACCATTCCCAATTGTAAAAACTTCTACTTCAGTTGAAGAGGTTTCAAAATTGATTAACAAAAATACACATGCAGTATTAGTTGAAATGGATAATGGTAAACATCACATTATCACACGTTACGATATAATTTCTTCACTTTCTTAAATGAAAGAATATAAAGATCAAATGAATCAAACAATCCGTCTTAGTGCTTCACCAAGACGGATTGTTTCGTTAGTACCTTCTCAAACTGAATTACTATATGATTTAGGATTGAACGAGGAAGTTATTGGGATAACAAAGTTTTGTATCCATCCAAAAGAATGGTTTAAATCGAAAACTAGAGTAGGTGGTACAAAAGACATTTCTTTAGCAAAAGTTTCAAAACTCAATCCTGATTTACTAATTGGGAATAAAGAGGAAAATGAAAAAGAGAACATTGAGTGTTTAAAGTCGCAATATCCTGTTTGGATGAGTGATATTTATACACTTCAAGATGCACTTGAAATGATTGTGAAAATTGGTGAATTAGTTGGTAAATCAGAAAAAGCTATTGAGATTTCGACTTCTATAAAGAATTCATTCGATCAATTTAACACAGAAAATTCAACAAGATTTAAAGGAAATTCTCCAACAGTTTTGTATTTAATTTGGCGTAATCCTTATTTATCAGCAGGAAAAAACACTTTTATTGATTCAATTCTAAATGAATGTGGATTTTCAAATTTTATGAAAGAAGAAAGATACCCTGAAATAAATTTGGACTCAAAGGATTCACCGGATTATATATTTTTAAGCTCTGAACCTTATCCGTTTAAAGATAAGCATATTAAAGAGTTAAGTCTAAATTATCCAAATTCAAAAATTCTACTTGTAGATGGTGAAATGTTTTCGTGGTATGGGTCAAGATTATTGAAAGCTACCGATTACTTTAAACAGTTAATGAAGGAATTATAATTTTGCCATACCATAAAAATAACCTACTTTTACTCTATGAAAAGGTTATTTAATCTGCTATTATTCATTGTATTATTTGGAAATTCTAATGCCCAAAATCGTGTTTCAGTTTTTGAAATCACCAATTATATTGGATTAGAAGATAAGGAAAATAATTTCTCAGTAAATCACGCATTAAAAGTTGCAGGAGTTCCTTTTTCAACATACACTTCATTTGCGCAATCAATTAATAATCCTGTGATAATTATTCCCTCAACAATAGAAGTTGGTATATTTCCTCAGACATTAATCGATTCGCTAAAAAACTATGTTTCTAATGGTGGGATTTTAATTCTATCTCAATTAAAAGAAAATCAATTGTTTAATCTTACTGGAGTTTCTAGTTATAGTTATTCTTCTAACAAAAAAATGATAATTGGAGATCTTGATAAATTGAATGATGAATCCTATTTATTAGATAAAACAGAAGAAGTTAATTTAAAAATTTGTGATTCATCTTTCGTAACAGGTTTTGGTACAAGAGGATATATTAATTCAACAGCATCTTCTTTAGCTATTTTTGATGACAGTAGCAGTGCGATATTAAAAAATCAATTCGGCGATGGATTTGTTTATTTATTTGGCCTAAGTTGGAAAGATGTCATCCTTCGTAATCAAGTAAATAAGGACTTTAAGGCTGCTCAAACGTATTCAAACGGTTTTGAGATTGGATCTGATTTTTATTTTTTCTTAATAAGAGGAATTTTTGAAAAATACATCCCTTTTGCTGTAAGTAAACATACAAGCGTTTCGAATTCAAATTCAAGTTTAATTATTACCCATGATGTAGATGCAACTTCGGCAATTGCAGATATTATGACCGATTTTTCTAGTTATGAATTTGAAAACAATATTCGTTCAACATATTTTGTAACGACTCATTATAAACACGATTCAATTGCAAAAGATTTTTGGACTGGTTATGCAGATCAAATTTTATCAGTAAAAAATAAAAAACATGAGATAGCCAGTCATTCCGTAAGTCATGTTCCAGATTTTGACAATTCAACTATTGTTCAATTAGGTGACTGTGATGAAGTTGAGCATTCAAATTATCATCCGTTTTACAATGGTTCAATTTCCACTGATGTTACAGTTTGTGGAGAAGTATCTGTTTCCAAACAATTATTAAAAGAAGCAGCTGATATAGATGTAAAATCATTTCGTGCAGGTTACTTAGCTTATAACAAAAATCTATTAGAAGGATTAGAATCAATGAATTATAATTTTAATTCAAGCAATAGTGCTAATGATGTTTTAACTTCTTTTCCATATCAAGGTCATTTAACTTTATCTATGTCAAGTGATACAAGTTCAATTTTGGAAATTCCAAACACGATTTCTGATGTTTTTACTGAAGATCGAATTTCAGAAGATAACTATATGGATAAAGTGGCTATTTGGAAGTCTGTTCAGTTAAAAAATTCCTTTAATCATTCCCCAACTGTATTATTGATTCACCCTAATCGATTATGGAAGATTGTTGCAGAACAAAGTTTAATTCGAGGACTTTCAGCTAATACAGCAATAATTCCATTTGAAGAATATGGAAGATATTGGAAAGATAGGGTTTCAACTGATTTTGACTTTGATATTTCTTCAGATTCAAATATGATCATTCAATTAAATATTACCGAGGAAAAATTAAATAAAAGCTTAAGTTTTAGCTTGAAAAATGGTTTAGCATTAAAAAATATTCAAGTATTAGATGCTGATGGGAAAATTGTTGAACATTCTGAACTAAAGCTTCACGATAATGATAAGTTGGTCTATTTTTCAGGAATTGGTTTTGATCATTCTATATTTACCTATGATGAAACAAGTAAACTAATTAATTATTCAGTTTACCCAAATCCTTCTAATTCAATATTCAATTTTAAGTTTAGTTTAATTAATGATGCGAATGTATCAATTCAATTGTATGATGAACTGGGAAATGTTGTAGAAGAAATAATGAATAATGCTATAGAATTAGGAAATCATTTTATTTCAAATACGAAAAAACTAAATCAGGGAATGTATTTCTATAAAATTAGTGTTGATGATCAACATTATTATGGAAAGGTAATTGTTAATTAGAAAAAAAAACCTTGACAAAATTGCCAAGGTTCTAATTATTAAAATTTTAGTCTATCAATTACTTTTTATAAAAAGGTAATTTTACAACTTTAGCTTTAATTCCTTTATCACGAATATCGATGAATATTTCTGAATCTAATGCTGAATTATCAACTGTAACATAACCAAGCCCAATTCCAATTTTCATAGAAGGCGACATAGTTCCTGAAGTTACTTTACCAATCGTTTCACCTCCAGCATTTTTGATTAAATAATCATGACGAGGAATTCCTCTGTCGATCATTTCAAAAGCAACTAATTTACGAGAAACACCTTCTTCTTTTTGTTTTTTCAAGAAATCAGCGTCCGTAAAGTCTTTTGTGAATTTAGTGATCCATCCTAATCCTGCTTCTAGTGGAGAAGTTGTATCATCAATGTCATTTCCGTATAAACAGAATCCCATTTCTAAACGTAATGTATCACGAGCAGCTAAACCAATTGGTTTAATACCGAAACTAGCTCCTGCTTCGAATACTTTATCCCAAACTTGATTTACATCTTTATTTTTAACATAAATTTCAAAACCTCCTGAACCTGTATAACCTGTAGAAGAAATCATTACGTTTTCAATCCCAGCAAATGTTCCATATTGGAAGGTATAGTAAACCATATCCTTCAAGTTAACATTTGTCAATGATTGCATAGCTTCAGCAGCTTTAGGGCCTTGAATAGCCAATAAAGAATATTCATCTGAAAGATTTTCCATTTCAACTCCTAAATCATTCAAAGAAGAAATCCAGTTCCAATCTTTTTCAATGTTTGAAGCGTTAACAACGATGAAAAATTCTTCAGCATTTACCCTGTAAATAATTAAATCATCAACAATTCCACCTTTACCATTTGGCATACAAGAATATTGAGCTTTTCCATCTGCAATAACAGAAACATCATTAGAAGCAAATTTTTGAATTAAATCCAATGCTTTTGGACCTCTTAAAACAAATTCTCCCATATGAGAAACATCAAAAACACCAACTGCATTTCTTACAGTTTCATGTTCAATGTTAACTCCTTCATATTGAACTGGCATATTGTATCCTGCGAAAGGAACCATTTTCGCTCCTAAAGCAATGTGTTTATCTGATAATGCTGTATTTTTCATTCTTTCTAATTTTGAGTTCAAATATAATCAAAAAGGATTTTAAAAGTTTGAATTTTAATAATCTTGTATAGTCGTTAACATTTTTGATTTTATTTGTTAATTAACAGTTGGATTCGGCTCCGCTCAGCCAACTCGATTACACTGAGTAAACTCGTCGGCGACTGAGCGAAGTCGAAGTCGAGAGTTTGAAAAAAGTGACATTTATTCTATTTCTAAAAGAAATAATTATTCATTTTTGTAGAAATAATATCAGGATGATCAATTACAAAAATGAAATTGCCAATTATACGTATATACTTTTAGGAAGTCTTGCTATGGCTTTTGGTGTAGTTGCATTTTTATCACCAAATCATGTTGCTACAGGTGGAACAGCAGGATTAGCAATAGTTTTGAGTAATGTGTTACCATTATCTGTTGGATTATTAATGTTATTGATTAACATTCCTTTACTCATAGTCAGCTTAAAATATCTCGGGAAAAAGTTTGCAATCAAAACCATTATCTGTATCGCGTTTATCGTATTGTTTGTTGAATTATTTACTAAGACTCTAAGGTTACCAAGTTTTAGTAATGATTTAATGCTTGCGACTTTATATGGTGGATTATCTGTTGGATTAGGCTTAGGATTAATTTTTAAAGGTGGTTCTTCTGCGGGTGGTGGAACAATATTAGCTAAAATAATTTCTTCTAAAACTTCGATGAAAACGAGTACAGTTATTTTAATTTTAGATGCATTAGTAGTACTATCAGCAGGTTACGTTTTTAAAAGTGTGGAATTGGCTTTATGGAGTTTAATTAGTATATATGTTGGTTCCAAAATTATTGACACGATTTTAGTTGGCGGACAAAGTCAGAAAATTGTTCATATTTCTTCTTCAAAAAATCTAAATGAATTAAGTCGAATCATTTCTGAAAGTATAGGTGTTTCTGGAACAATCGTTAGTGGTAATGATTTAGAGCATTCAGAATACAAGGATATTATTTTTATAATGATCGAAAAAAACAAATTAAATGTACTGAAGCAAATCGTGTCAAATTATGATAGTAAAGTGAAAATGATTGTCATGGAAGCAACTGAAATTTTAGGTTAATTCACATTTATTAACACTTTCTATGACACTTTGTCTCAATTCGTAAGATGGCATTTGATTTGACAAATATTACTAAATTTATAAAAAAAAATAAACAAATGAAAAAGTCAAATATTATATTATTAAGCATTGGGTTATTAGTTATCATATTATTCATGTCATATCGATCAACATATAATACAGCAATTAATTTACAGCAAAATGTAAAGAAGTCATTTGCAAATGTAGGTACAGAATATCAAAGAAGAGCAGATATGATTCCTGATTTAGTTAAAGTTGTAAAAAAAGCTGCGTCTAATGAAAAGGATATATTAACAAGTGTTACAAATGCACGTGCTGGAATTTCAAACTTTTCTAATGATATAAATTCAGCTAAAACACCTCAACAAATGGATTTGGTTGGTAAAAGGATTAATTCAGCGATTAATATTGCCGTTGAAGCATATCCTCAAATAACATCAACAGAAGTTTTTATGACATTTCAAACACAGTTAGAAGGAACTGAAAATAGAATCAAAAAAGCAAGACAAGATTACAATGGTGTTATTAAAGAATACAACTCACACATTCGAGGGTTCTTTAATAGTATGTTTTTGAATCCGGAAATATTTCCTAAGAAAAGTCCATTTGCTGCAGCTGCAGGAGCAGAAGTTGCTCCAACTGTAGATTTTAGCACAAAATATTTTTTTACAGATATTCAACAACGATCAATTCGTAAAGCGATTGAAAGTGCAGAGTTAAATACTTCAGGTGAAATTAGAGTTCACTTAGAATCAAAATGCAAAATTGAACCTAAGGAACGTGCAATTGAAGTTTTTGAGAAATTGAAAATGAACGAAACAGCTTTGCGAAATGGTGTTTTATTCTACTTAGCGGTTGATGATAAGAAATTCGCAATAATTGGTGATAAAGGTATCAATGAGCAAGTTGGTGATCAATTTTGGGATGAAGTAAAAGAATTGATGTTACTAGAATTTAAACGTGAACAGTTTTCTGTTGGTTTATGCCAAGGAATTGAGATGACTGGTTTCAAATTAAAAACTCATTTTCCTCATCAAAAAGATGATGTAAATGAATTAACAAATGATATTTCTTTCGAAGAATAGAAGAGGGTAGATTATAGTTAACAGTTTATAGTTAAAAGTTAATAATTTATAGTTAGGAGTTAGTTTCTATTCTTTTCTAATTTACATAATACATTTTAGATGTTTCAAAAATATTTTTATTCAATTACTGTAGTTCTATTTACAGTTTTTTCAACTTTTGGGCAAAACGGAATTCCTGAAGCTCCAAATCCTCCAAGATTAGTAAACAATCTTTCCAAAGCATTTCCAGATTTTTTATCTCAAGGAGAAGAAGATGTATTAGAGCAAAAATTAGAAAAGTTCGCAGAAGAAACTTCGAATCAAATTGTTATCGTTATTGTTGATGATTTAAATGGTTTTGAACCAGCTGAATTTTCTTACAAGATTGGTGATAAATGGAAAATTGGACAAGAGAAAGAAGATAATGGAATTGTTATTTTAATCAAACCAACAGGTGGAAAAGGTGATCGAAAATATTTTATTGCTACAGGTAAAGGTTTAGAAGGAGCAATTCCTGATGCTACGTGCAGAGAAATTGAAAACAATGAATTACTTCCAAATCTAAAACAAGGTAATTTTTATCAAGCATTAGATCAAACGACTGATGTGTTGATGAAATTGGCTAAAGGAGAGTATAATTCCAAAGATTATGCAAAGAAAAACAATAAAGATGCTATTCAAAAAGTCATTATTGTTGTTATTATTATCGTTATTATCATCATCGTTCTTTTTGGAAAAAAAGGTGGTAATGGTGGAAGAGGAGGTTACACGATGGGTTCAGGTGGAATATTCTTTGGCGGAATGGGAATGGGAAGCGGTTTCGGTGGAGGAGGAAGCTCTTCTGGCGGTGGTGGATTTGGCGGTTTCGGTGGCGGCGGCTTCGGCGGTGGCGGATCGGGAGGAAGCTGGTAAATTAGTTTATGATTAAAAGTTGATGGTTGAAAGTTAATAATTGAATCAATATTTGACTTATTTCAAAAAGGATGGGGAACAATATTTGTACGATTAGTAAGAAAGAGTACCCTGAAAATAAAATGATTTTAGGTGCGAATATTATGTTTGCAATAAGAGAAACCGTTCAAAAAGAACATCCTGAATTTACTTTAGATAGCTGGATCGAAAAATCAATCTTACATGAATATCGTAGGAAATACCTTGAAAGCCTTGTCAGTGATGAGTTATGTTAGATTCAAAAAATGGAATCAGAAGTACTTGATGCAATTGAATCTAATGAAATCATTACAGAAAAGTTAAATATTGAATTAGAAAATGAATTTACTTTTGGTGAACGACTTTCGGATAAAATAGCTGAATTCGGAGGGAGTTGGTCGTTCATTTTATCTTTTTTATTTTTCATGATGCTATGGATAACAGCGAATGTTGTTTTACTAGCAAATAAAGGTTTTGATCCATATCCTTTTATCTTATTGAATTTGATCCTTTCATGTTTGGCAGCACTTCAAGCTCCAATAATTATGATGAGTCAGAATAGACAAGAACAGAAAGACCGCAAACGAGCTGAAAATGATTATAAAACGAATTTGAAAACTGAACTTGAAATTCGTCAATTACATGATAAGATTGATCATTTAATTCAACATCAAAATAAAAAAATCATGGAAATTCAAGAAATCCAATCTGATTATTTAAATGAAATAGTGAAATTTCATAGAAAAGATTAATATCTTCTTCAAACATGATTCTAATCACAATTATTCTGAAATAAACAAACGAAATTTGTTGTATCAATTAAGATACAATGAGTTGGGTAAAGAAAAGTCAGGAAGAAATTAGAAGTCAGATTTTTTATGCATTATCAAAAAATGTAAATTATCAAAAAGAATCTATTATAGGTGTACCTGGTTCATTTTTAGATGAGAAGGTTTTTCATCCTGATAAATTTATTTTAGGAGAAGCTCCTTTTCTTTCAACCTTATTACAAAACCCAAACCATATTGGTTGTCATACACTGGGTGAATCAGAAAGTTTTTTTGCAGGGACTCAAGAAATTGAGCGCGACGTAATTGATATTTGCGCAAAAGATATTTTAAAAGGAGGTTCTGATGATTTTGACGGATATGTCGCATCAGGCGGAACAGAAGCGAATATCCAAGCATTCTGGATTTATAGAAATTATTTTGTTCGTGAGAAAGGAGCGGAATTAGATGAAATATCTATTTTATGTTCAGCTGATTGTCATTATTCAATGCCTAAAGGTGCAAATCTTCTAAGTATTGGTATTCAATATGTTGCTGTAGATTTTGAAACTAGATCTATTTCAAAAGAACGAATTCATGATGCCGTTCAAGAAGCAAAAAACAATGGTAAAAAATATTTTATTGTCGTTTCAAATATGATGACAACAATGTTTGGTTCTGTTGATGATGTGGATCTTTATGCAAATATATTAACTACTGATAATTTGAATTTTAAAATTCACATTGATGGAGCTTATGGTGGATTTTATTATCCTTTTTCAAATGAAGAAAGCAAATTAAATTTTTCAAATCCATGGGTAAATTCTGTAACCTTGGATGCTCACAAAATGGCTCAAGCTCCATATGGAACTGGTATTTTTATTATCAGAAAAGGTTATATGCAATATGCGACAACTCAAGAAGCAAGTTATGTTGAAGGTGAAGATTGTACCTTGATAGGAAGTCGTTCAGGTGCAAATGCAATTGCTATTTGGATGATTTTATCGACTTATGGACCAAATGGTTGGTATGAAAAAATATTAGTTTTACAAAAACGAACTGAAAAAGTTTGTAAACACTTGGATGAACTAGGGGTGGAGTATTATCGAAATTTACATTCAAATATAATCACAATGAAAAGTAATTTCATTTCAGAAGAAATTGCTCATAAATATGGTTTAGTACCTGATAATCATCACCAACCAAATTGGTATAAAATTGTTGTGATGGAACATGTTACTATGGAAAAACTAAATCCATTTTTAGAAGATTTGAAAAATAGTATATTGGTTAATCAATTAAACTAATAAAAGAATTATCTACAGCATATTTGACCAAATTTTCAAATTCAAGACTTAAATCAGGTTTGATATAATCTTGCATTAATTCATTCAAAACGGTTACATCAAATTCATGAACAGGCGTTGAAAGATAGTTGTTTAATTGATCTCCAACTGTTTTGTAGTAGACTTGTTCAATGTGGTTTAGATTGTCAGGTGTTTCAGTGATTATTTCAAATGAGGTCCATCCAACTTGTTTTAATAATTGAGGTAGTGCAATTT
>JAJTEO010000164.1:0-3806 GCA_021300395.1 Fluviicola sp.
TTCAAATTGGTAACAAAAAAATATACATCGGTCACGGAGATGGTTTAGGTCCTGGAGATCAAATGTATAAATTCTTAAAACGGTTTTTTGCTAGTAAATTTTGTCAATGGGCCTTCGCACGTTTACATCCAAACTTCGGAATTTGGTTAGCAAATCAATCTTCTAGAAAAAGTAGAGCGGCTGGAGCAAAACAAGACGAACAGTTTTTAGGAGAGGAAAATGAATGGTTAGCTATTTATTCCAAGGAAATATTACAACAAGAACATTTTGATTACTTCATCTTCGGTCACAGACATCTACCATTAAAATTAAAAGTTGGAGATAATTCAACTTATTATAATCTTGGAGAATGGTTGAATTATAACACTTACTTAGTTATTAATGAAACATCTGTCTCTTTTAATAAATGGGAAAATAAAACAGAAAAGATTTTTTTTGATTAGCCTTAATTTATTTTAAAAATCATTTTGTAAAAACACAAAATATTTTATCTTTGCTTCATTAACAATTATTATATGAAAACAGGAACTGTAAAATTTTTCAATGAAACTAAAGGTTTTGGTTTTATTAAAGAAACTGATACAAATCAAGAGTATTTTGTACACGTATCAGGTTTAGTTGATAAAATCAACGAGAATGACCAAGTTACATTCGAATTGAAAGAAGGAAAAAAAGGATTGAATGCTGTAGAGGTAAAATTAGCTTAAGCTTATATATAGTCATTAATTTTTTGAAAAGCTTCACTAATTTAGTGAAGCTTTTTTCATTATAACAAATACATGGAACAACAATTAATTTCAAAGAAGACATTTCGATATTTTACTAAAGGAAATATTGAGAAAGCAAAACATTTACTAATTGTTTTACATGGTTATGGGCAACTAGCTGAATATTTCATTAAAAAATTTGAAGATTTATCTGAAGATTACTTTATCGTTGCACCTGAAGGAATGCATCGTTTTTACCTAAAAGGCAGTAGCGGAAGAGTTGGAGCTTCATGGATGACAAAAGAAGCTAGAGAAACTGATATTTCGGATAATCTAAATTGGTTAAACGAACTTTATACTCAAATTAATTCAAAAAAAAATTTTGATCAAAAAGTAGTTCTAGGTTTTTCACAAGGTGGTGCAACAGCAGCTCGATGGATCAATGAACGAAAAGATATTACAAGCTTTATTTTATGGGCGAGTGTTTTTCCTCCAGACCTATTAATTGGAAATGAAATAATTAATTCAGAAGAACGTTCAAATCATTTTGTTTTAGGAAATGAAGATGAATATTTTACAAAAGAACAACAATCTGAATGTCTTTCCTTTTTCACTCAAAACAATTATAAAACGCATGTTTTCAATGGTAAACACACGATTGACAATCAAATTTTAAAAACAATATTATCTGAAATTTAAATTTTTAAAAGTTTTATTTCAAATTGATACTTTAATTTGGCACAATTTCTGATATTTGTACTGAAAATAAGCAAAACATGAAAATTTTATTATTCGCATTCGCTTTAATTAGTGTGATTTCATTTGGTCAAGATAAAGAACAAAAGGATGCAAAATCTCAAGCAATTTTAGATAAATTGTCTACTAAAATGAAAGGTTATAAATCTTTCTATATAGAATTTAGCGCTAATGTAAAAAATGCTTCTACTGGCACAAATGAAAGTGAAACTGGTAAAGGTTGGGTAAAAGACAAAAAATATTACGCCTCATATGGTGATAATACAATCATCTCGAATGGAATCAAAACTTGGACGATCGTAAAAGAAGAGAAAAGTGTTTACGTTACTGATGCAAACGATGATGATGAAGAATCAATGAATCCTAAAAGATTAATGACAATTTGGGAAACTGGATTCAAAAACAAATATGAGAAAGAAGAAACTTTAGGTGGTGAAACAGTTCATGTGATTTATTTATACCCTAAAAATGCGGCAAAAGTAAATTATCATACGATTATTTTGTACATTTCTAAAAGTACAAACGAGTTGAAAAAAGCAATCTTAAAATCAAAAGATGCAACTGTAATGACTTATTCTTTATCTAAATTTACAGGTAATGAAACAATCGATGATTCAAAATTCGTATTCGATCAAAAGAAATATCCAGGATATAAAGTGATTAAAGATTAATAAATCATAATCTATAAATATTAAAGCGAGATGAATCATCTCGCTTTTTTTATGCCTAATAATTGTAACAAAAAAAGCCTGTGTAATTAATTTACACAGGCTAATCATTTCATTAGTTATTTCTAGTAAGCCATTAATTCTGATAACGCTTCATCTAAACGTTGTTTTGGTAAAAACTGAACTTCTAATTGTTCTGCAAATGGAACTGGTGTATCAATTGAACCGATACGTTTTACTGGAGCATCTAAATCTTTGAAACAATTCTCAGTAATCAAAGCGACTAACTCTCCTCCTATTCCACCTGTAATACAATCTTCATGAAGAACGATTACTTTTCCAGTTTTACGAACTGCTTTATAAATTGCTTCAGTATCTAATGGTAACAAAGTTCTTAAATCAATGATTTCAGCAGAAATATCCGAATGTTTACTCATCAATTCAGTCGCCCAATGAACTCCCATACCATAAGTAATAATTGTTACATCGTTTCCTTCGCTAACAGTTCTTGCTTTACCAATCTCTACAGTGTAATACTCATCAGCTACATCACCTTTAATACTTCTGTATAAATTTTTGTGCTCAAAGAACATTACTGGATTTGGATCTTCAATTGAAGCCGCTAATAATCCTTTTGCATCTTCTGGTGTTGAAGGATAAACTATTTTTAATCCTGGTGTATGGAAAAACCAAGCTTCATTGCTTTGTGAGTGAAACGGCCCAGCTGCAGATCCAGCTCCAGTTGGCATACGAACAACTACGTCCGCTTTTTCATTCCATCTCCAATGTAATTTCGCTAAATTATTTACGATTTGGTTGAATCCACATGTTACGAAATCAGCAAATTGCATTTCTACAACTGCTTTCATTCCATTGATTGACAAACCTAAACCAGCTCCAACCTTGTCCCATGATTACCAATTCAGGATATTTCTCAAATGATTGAGATAAACCATCCTGTATTGCATCGATGAAACGTTTTTCTGTTTTTGTTCCTTTTGCTTCAACTACTTCTTGAGAAAATGGAGCATAAACATCTTTCAACTCATCTTCTAAAGAAGGAATGATTGCCGGTTCATTATTCGCCTCATCAAAAGAAGTTTGAATTTCTTCTTTGATTTCGTTTTTAATTTGTTCCGCTAATTCATCCGTTAATATATTATTCTCTTTTAAGAATAATTCATAGTTTGAAACAGGATCTTGTTTTGACCATTCATCTTGTAAACCTTCTGGATAATATTTCGTTCCTGAAGCTTCCTCATGACCACGCATTCTAAACGTCATCAACTCTAGAATAAATGGTTTTGGATTTTCTCTAATCTCTTCGTTGATTTTACGAACAGCAGTGATCACCTCTAAAATATTATTTCCATTCACTTGAACAGCTTGCATTCCGTAACCAATTCCTTTATCGATGAATTGTTTACATCTAAATTGTTCTACAGATGGAGTTGATAATCCCCAACAGTTATTTTCTACTGCAAAGATTACTGGTAAATCCCAAACAGAAGCAACATTTAAAGATTCGTGAAAATCTCCTTCTGAAGCTCCACCATCGCCTGTAAATACGATTGTAGATTTTTTATTTTTCTTTAATTTATTTGCCAAAGCAATTCCATCAGCTAATCCCAATTGAGGTCCTAAGTGAGAAATCATACCAACAACTTTGTATTCT
>JAJTEO010000164.1:3821-6636 GCA_021300395.1 Fluviicola sp.
AGTGAAAAGAACGATCTCTTCCTTTTGTGAAACCAGACATTTTACCTTGAAATTGCGCAAACAATCTATTTAATGGAATACCTCTTGTCGTGAAAATCCCAAGATTACGGTGCATCGGTAAGATATATTCATCTTGATTCATTGCGTAAGCACAACCAACTGAAATACCTTCTTGTCCCCAACCAGAAAACCACTTCGTAATTTTACCTTGACGAAGCAAAATCAACATTTTTTCTTCAATTAAACGAGGTTTAACTAACGCTTTGTAAATCGTTATCAATTCATCGTTTTCGAATCCCTTTCTATCGTAATTGATATATCTTTTTTCTAGTACTTCCATACTTTTATTTAATTGGACTATTTTGAGCTATAAAGTTAGAGAATATATTTCAGAAAGTATATCCAACATTTGAAGCAATTTTGGTTTTTCTTTAATCGAATCCGTTTTAAATTAAAGCTTGTGATAATTTTATCAAGTTGTGATATTTATTTAACAGAAATACGTCCTAAACTAATTATTAACTTTTTTCAAAAAAGAGTTAATAAACAATCTAAAAAAATGAAATTAATTATTCTTTAAAAGGTATATTTGTCAAAAATTATTAAAAAGAAAACATTATGTCAAAAATTAAAGTAGCTAACCCAATCGTAGAATTGGATGGAGACGAAATGACAAGAATCATTTGGAAATTCATTAAAGATAAATTGGTTTTACCTTACCTAGATTTAGATATCAAATATTATGATTTAGGAATCGAAAGCCGTGATGCTTCAAATGACCAAATTACAATTGATGCTGCTGAGGCAATCAAAGTTCACAAAGTAGGTATCAAATGTGCTACAATTACACCAGATGAAGACCGTGTAAAAGAGTTCAACTTGAAATCTATGTGGAAATCACCAAATGGTACAATCCGTAATATTTTAGATGGTACTGTTTTCCGTGAGCCAATTGTTTGTCAAAACGTACCAAGATTAGTTACTAACTGGACTGCTCCAATTATCGTTGGTCGTCACGCTTTTGGTGATCAATACAGAGCTACTGATGCTGTTTTCAAAGGAAAAGGAAAATTAACGATGACTTTTACTCCTGAAGATGGAAGTGAAGTTCAATCTTTTGAAGTATACAATTACAAAGGAAATGGAGTTGGAATGGCAATGTACAATACGGAAGAATCTATACGTGGATTTGCTAAATCTTGTTTCAACATGGCTTTAAGCAAAAAATGGCCTTTGTACTTATCGACAAAAAATACAATCTTAAAAAAATACGACGGTTTCTTTAAAGATATTTTCCAAGAAATTTTCGAAGCAGAATACAAAGCAAAATTTGATGAAGCAGGTATCGTTTATGAGCACCGTTTAATTGATGACATGGTTGCTTCTGCATTGAAATGGAATGGTAACTTCGTATGGGCTTGTAAAAACTATGATGGTGACGTTCAATCTGATACTGTTGCTCAAGGTTTTGGTTCTTTAGGTTTAATGACTTCTGTATTAATCACTCCAGACGGAGAGGTTATGGAAGCTGAAGCTGCTCACGGAACTGTTACTCGTCACTACAGAGATCACCAAGCTGGTAAGAAAACATCTACAAACCCAATCGCTTCTATTTTCGCTTGGACAAGAGGTTTAGCTTTCAGAGGTAAATTAGATAATAACCAAGAATTAATCAATTTCTGTACAAAATTAGAAGAAGTTTGTGTTGAAGTTGTTGAGTCTGGAGTTATGACAAAAGATTTAGCGGTTTGTATTCACGGTAACAAAGTGAATCACGGTGAACATTACGTTTACACAGAAGAATTCTTAGATGCTTTAGATAATGCATTAAAATTAAAAGTAGGATAATTCATTTTTCCTACTAAATAAATATTAAACTCCTCGAAAGAAATTTCGGGGAGTTTTTTTTTTGTTTATCTTTAATTCATTAAATAACTATTATGTTTCAATCCAAAAAGAATATCGTTTTCATAATCCTTGCTGGAATTTTTATTACCAATGCAGTGGTTGCTGAATTAATTGGTGGTAAGCTGATTCAGATAGCTGGCTATACTTTGAGTATTGGTATTTTGCCTTGGCCGATTGTGTTTATTACAACAGATTTGATTAATGAATATTTCGGGCATAAAGGTGTTCGTAAACTAACTTTACTTACCGCAGCTTTAATAGCTTATGCCTTGGTTATATTATTGGTCGGACTACAAGTTCCTGCTTCTTCAATTTCACCAGTAAATGACAATCAATTTTACGCTGTATTTGGACAAGGAGTTCTAATCATCATTGGTAGTATTATAGCTTTTGTTATTTCACAATTATTAGATATTGCCATTTTCTCTCATTTCAAAAAAAGAACAGGTGATAGATATATTTGGTTAAGAGCGACCGGTTCAACTGTGTTTTCTCAATTAATAGATTCATTTATCGTTTTAGGTATTGCCTTTTATCTGCCAGGTAAAATTACATTAAATGAGTTTTTTGCTATCGGCTTTACGGGATATACAGCAAAATTAGTAATAGCTGTATTACTGACTCCTTTTATCTACTTGGGACATAATATTATTGGTAATTATTTGAAAGAAGAGAAATTTATTGAATCTTAAAAAAATGAATTGGTATCTAACCGTTTTAAAAAAGTACGCTACATTTTCAGGTAGAGCTAGAAGAAAAGAATATTGGATGTTTGTATTATTTAATCTTATTATTTCTTTCGTTCTAGGAATTATTGATGGGATTATATCTGGAGGTGATCTAGAAAAAACAGGGATAATTGGAAATGTATATTCATTAGCTTTACTTGTTCCTTCTATCGCTGTTG
>JAJTEO010000043.1 GCA_021300395.1 Fluviicola sp.
TCAAAACCAGCTTTTTTATGTAGTAAATTTCTATTTTATTCAACCTCTATTAAAGAAGCAACAGATTTTGCTTTTTCAACCAAATCAGAAACTTCTTCATTTCCAAATGCTAAAGCAACAGCCATTCTTCTATACGGCCTTGTAGTTGGTTTTCCAAAAAGTTTGAAATCAGTTTGTGGAATAATTGCAGCTTTATCTAACCCTCTGAAAATAGGAGTACTTTCACCTTCATTCATAGCTAAAACAACTGCACTAGCTCCATTTCTTTCTAATACTATTTCATTAACTGGAATCCCTAAAATTGCACGAGCATGTAATTCAAATTCAGATAAATTTTGAGTATTACCCAAAGTTACCATTCCAGTATCATGAGGTCTTGGTGATAATTCTGAAAAATAAGCTCCTTCTTTTGTAATAAAGAATTCAACACCCCATATTCCAGCTCCTCCTAATGCTTTTGTAACATCAGCAGCCATTTTCTTAGCTTCTTCCAAATGCTCAGCTTTCATTGGCATCGGTTGCCAACTCTCTTGATAATCACCTCTTTCTTGTCTATGACCAATTGGAGGACAAAATAAGGTTTCACCATCTTTTTGAGTTAATGTCAACAATGTAATTTCGTAATCAAAATCAACAAATCCTTCAACAATCACTTCCAACAAATCACCTCTAGATCCTTCAATGGCGTATTTCCATGCCTTCTCAATATCTTCAGTAGATTTAATAACAGACTGACCTTTACCTGAACTTGACATTAATGGTTTCACCACACATGGCATCCCAACAGCTTCAACCCCATTTTGTAATTCTTCTAAGGTTGTTGCATATCTATAATTAGCAGTTCTAACACCTACTTCTTTCGCCGCTAAATCACGAATCGCTTTACGATTCATCGTGAAATTTGCTGCTTTTGCACTTGGTACGACTTGAATACCTTTTGATTCGTAATCGTAAAAACGTCCCGTTCTAATTGCCTCAATTTCAGGAACTATAATGTCTGGCTGATGTTTTGCAACAATTCGATCTAAAGCATCTCCATCTAACATATTAATTACTTCAAATTCATGTGCCACTTGCATTGCAGGAGCACCTTCATAACTATCAACAGCAATAATATATTGACCTAATCTTTGACAAGCAATTACGAATTCTTTTCCTAATTCACCTGAACCCAATAATAATATTTTTTTTCTCATACTTGTGAAATTTTAAATTTTGAATTTTGAATTTTAAATTTCGAATTCATACGGCATAATCAGAATTCACATCCCTGTAGAACATGTTTTTCACACTTTCAAATTCTATCGCAGGAACTCCCATCATCGATGCAATCTGATTCAACACATTAATTTCTGTATTTGAAACAGAACCATCTGCTTTTGCAATTCCAAATAGATAATGTATTAATTGCACACGAACTTCAGGTAATGTTCGCATTTTAATATCTAAACAAATTTGTTGCAAAGGAATTTCATCCGAATCAATAAAATGCTTTAACGTTTTTAAATGTGTTGACGCATAATTTGGTCCGAATTGATTATTTAAAAACAATTTAACATAATCTAACTCAGCTTTTAATACCTTCCCATCAGCTTTCATTATAGCTGCAGACAAAGCCATCAACATCGTAGGAATATCATTTTGAGATGATCTCTGTTGATAATATTGAAATAAATCATCCGTAGAAAAACTTCTACCTTCCTTTTGAGCTTGAGCTTTTGCTGCACCTATAACATTTTGATAATTATCAATAACGTTACCAATGATAAATCCTAAAATTGCTCCTAAAAAGTTTTTACCTAATAAGAAATAACCTCCAACTGCTAAAATCCACTTAAACAAAATATGCGCTTTAAATTAAAAAAAGGCGAAACCTAAATTCCGCCCTTTAAAAGTAATTATTTTTTTATACTAATTCGATACTTCTATCGATGAAATGACTTAATGCCTCTCCTTTCAACATACCTTGAGAAAGCAAAGCTAAATCTGTCAACTGTTTAATTTTAGAAGTTTTATCTTCCTCTTTATCAGCTGCTAAAACTTCAGATATTTTTGCATGATTCCCATTTACAACCATATTATATGTTTCAGGAAATGCACCAAAGAAACCTGCTCCACCTAATTTTTGTTGTTCCATCATACGACGAATAAACTCTGGTTGCGTAATAACAATTGGAGCATCATCTGAACTCATACTTTCAAATTGAACGATGAATTTTTCTTTATTTACAACTTGTTCAAAAAGTGGTTTTAATTTCTCTTCATCTTCTTTTGAAAGCTTCGATGGAATTTCTTCATCTTTTTGGATTAATTTATCCAATGTGTCAGCATCAACTCTTGCAAAAGTTATGTTATCAAAAGTTTGTTCCATTTTTGAAACAAAATGAGGAGTCAAAGGACCTTCTAAATGCAACACATCATATCCTCTATCTTTCGCCTTTTTAACAAATGAAAATTGCTCTTCTGGACTATTCGTGTATAAGAACACAATTTTACCATCTTTATTTGTTTGAAGTGCTTTGATTTTCTCTTGATATTCTTCAATTGTAAAATATTTACCTTCATCATTTTTTAATAAAGTAAATCCTTTCGCTTTCTCTGCGAATTTATCATCTGACAATGAACCATATTGAACAAATACTTGTAAATCATCCCATTTAGACTCAAAATCAGCTCTATCTTTCTTGAACATCTCAGCTAACTTATCAGCAACTTTTTTAGTAATGTGAGCAGAAATTTTCTTCACATTACCATCGCTTTGTAGGTATGAACGAGATACGTTTAATGGAATATCTGGAGAATCAATTACACCATGTAATAACGTCAAGAATTCAGGTACGATTTCAGCTACGCTGTCCGTGATAAAAACTTGATTTGAATATAGATTAATTTTATTTCTTTGAACCTCAACGTTTTCTTTAATTTTTGGAAAATATAATATCCCTGTTAAATTAAACGGATAATCTACATTTAAATGAATGTGAAATAAAGGGCTATCAAAACTTGTTGGATATAATTCTCTGTAAAATTTATCGTAATCATCAACTGATAAATCAACAGGAGCTTTCGTCCATGCTGGCTCAGGATTATTGATTTGATTAGGAACATCAACAGAAATACGTTTTACATTTCCTTTTTCATCTTTTTCACCTGATGGATCATCAATGTATTCCGTTTTGTTTCCGAAGAAAACTGGACTTGGTAAAAATTTACAGTATTTATTTAAAATTTCAGAAATTCTAGCTTTTTCTAAAAACTCAATTGAATCTTCAGCTATAAATAAAACGATGTCTGTCCCTCTATCTTCTTTCTCTATTTCAGTTATTGTAAATTCTGGTGAACCGTTACTTTCCCATTGAACAGCTTTAGCTCCTTCATGTCTTGACAACGTTCTAATTTGAACTTTTTCAGAAACCATAAAAGCTGAATAAAAACCTAAACCAAAATGTCCTATGATTTGTTCAGCTCCTTCTTGCCCTTTGTATTTTTGTAAAAATTCTTCTGCACCAGAAAAAGCAATTTGATTGATATACTTGTCGATTTCCTCTTCAGTCATACCAATACCTCTATCTCTAATCGTTAGTGTTTTAGCTTCTTTATCTAAAATCACATCGACTCTTAACTCACCTAATTCACCTTTAAACTCACCATTTGAAGACAAAAAGCGTAATTTTTGACTAGCATCAACTGCATTTGAAACTAATTCTCTAAGGAAAATTTCATGATCTGAGTATAAGAATTTTTTAATAATTGGAAAGATATTTTCCGTTTGCACATTAATTTGTCCTGTTCTCATATTTTTTCTAATTCAAAAATTTATGAATAAACATTCTTCAATCACTATGCCATTTGAAGAATACTGACAAATAGTCATAGTGACTTTGATTTTAGTCATTTTATTATACAAACTTTTTGATTATTTTTGAGAAGTTTATGGATTTTCTATTAGCAATATTTTACATTTTTGCATTTTCATTAGTGCTATGGTTTTATAAGCCATTAAAATTTAATTCATTACCTAATTGGATTCCAATCATTGGTTTTATTTTCAAAATTTTCATCGGATTTATTTTCCTTCAAGTATACGTTTATCATTACCCTAAAAATATTATTCCATCAGATTCAATTCGATTTTTTCATGATGCTAAAGTATTAAATGGTGTTTTCTTTACTTCAGAGAAAGAATATTTCAAACTTTTATTAAGCATTGGAAATGAAAAGGAACAAATTAGACAATACTTAAGTGAAACACATCTTTGGGACTCAGGAAGACTTTCTATTTTAAATGATTTCAGAAACGTAATTAGGTTAAATAGTTTAATTTATTTCATTTCTAATGGTTCAGCATTTACCCATATTATTTTTATGAGTTTCCTTTCATTTATTGGAATCCATCAAATATTTAAAGCAATTAGTCCAATTTCAAAATTGAAGCCAACATTTATTTTTTTCCTTTTATTATTTATTCCCAGCATGCTATTTTGGACATCTGGAATATTAAAGGAACCTATTGTTTTATTGGGAATTGGATTACTTATCAGAGTCATTTTTTATAAGGAACCATATAAAAATAAAATTCTGCCATTTATATTAAGTTTTATCATTTTAATTGGCTTTAAACCTTATCTTCTTTTCTGTCTAATACCCGCCTTACTTTTTTCTATACTAAACAAATACTTATTTAATTATCAGTATTACAAATCCATTATCACTATTGTTTTAACTACTTTAATAATTATTTTGTTTATTCCGAAAACAGTAAATCAAATAGTTCACTACGCATACAAAAGACAAACTAATTTTGCACTATCTGGTAAAGGAGGTTTGATCATAGAAGGAAATTCATGCTTTTATCAAATTGAAAAAAAATCTGAAAAAAATATTTCAATCGACAAATTGAATTACACAGCTAAAATCTTAAAGTCAACACAAGCTATTTGTTATTCAAACGATTATCATAAATTACCATTTAATGTCACACTTCAACCAAATTTACATAACTACAAAATAAAATCAAACGAACCTCCTGCAAATAGCTACTTCGAGCATTCATCAATCAATAATTCAACAACTCAATTAATGAAAAATGTTCCAGAAGCATTTATTAATGCATTGTTTCGACCTTTTATTACAGATTCTAATAGCAAGTTAAAATATCCTGCTATAATTGAAATTTTGAGTGTCTTCTCGTTTATTTTTATTGCATTTTATTACCGTAGATCACTTTCAAAAGAAATGATAAATACCATCTTAAGTATTATTTTATTTGCAACAATATTATTACTTCTGATTGGATGGATTACTCCTATCTCTGGAGCAATTTTCAGATATCGATTCCCAGTTCAATTAGCTTTAGTGATTATTGGAATTTTATTAATTGACCCTGCTAAAATCAAGCAATTTTCATTTAATAAAAAAACGAAAAATGTTTGAGGCATTCTATTTTTCGCTTCTTTTTTGTGGCATATTCTACGTCATTCTCAAATCTCGTTTTTTTAAAATTGAAGAACTAAATAAATGGATTTTCCCATCAGTATTTGTATTTAAAACACTTATTGGATTTGGATTTGTTTATTATTTTCTAAACATTGGATTCAAACCCGGACAACCCTCTGATGTTGAACGATTTTTAAATGAAGGAAAAGAATTAAACGCCGTTTTTTACAGATCTCCAAAAGATTATTTCTTAATGCTATTCAATATCGGAGATCAACGTTTATTAGCTGCAAAGCATATGAATCATGCATTCTTATGGCGATCAAATGGATTAAAAATAATTAACGATACAAGAAATTTAGTTCGCTTCCATAGTATACTCAATTTTATCTCTTTCGGATATAATTCTATCCATATTTTGATTTTTGAATTCCTTTCTATTACAGGTTTGATCTTATTATTTAAAGGGCTAAAAAAAATCTCTTTACTAACCCCTCTTTCATTATTACTAATACTCGTTTTATTTCCTAGTTTATTGTTTTGGTCTTCAGGAATCCTAAAAGAAACGTTAGTTATTTTAGGAATAAGCCTATTTATCAATGCCTTATTTTATCAAATTAATTATTCAAATAAAATTATATTAAGTCTTATATCATTCGTCATTCTATTTTTATTCAAACCTTACATTTTAATATGTATTATTATTTCCTCAATATTTTATTGTATTTATATTTTAACGAAGACAAAATCTATAATATATAGCACACTTTCATTTATCATATTATTCACACTTGTCTTATCAAATTCAAGCATTAGAAATAAAATCACTTCTAATATTACTACAAAACAAAATCATTCAAAAAACATCGCTATTCCAGGTCTTCATGTAAGAGGAGACACATGTTTGTATTACTTCGAAAAAAAAGACTTTAATAAATTAAGATTTTATAATGACAGTCTTATCGAAGTAATAACTAAAACAAAAGCTCTTTATCGAGCAAGAAAAGATAAATATCCTTCAAGAATAATTGAAATTAAACCTTCGAACGAAATATTAAAAATCAGATTAAATACCCACGGTGCGAATAGTTTTTTTCATACAACTCCTATAAACAATCAATTTTCGCAATTAATTAAAAATTTACCTGAAGCTTTAACAAATTCATTTTTCAGACCATTTCCTAATGAGAATGGAGGAATAATGAAATTCATTTCTATTCTTGAAATATATATCTTGTATGCATTTTTAATCTTTGTTTTACTTAAAAGACCAAAATTAAATAGCAATCAGAAGACTTTAGTTATTTCATTAATAATTTTTATACTTACTTTATTTGCATTAATAGGTTTGATTTCTTGTGTTTCTGGTGAAATTGTTCGTTATCGTTTGCCTGGAATACTCGCTCTGCTAATCGTTGGATTAATTTCTTATAAAAGAATCAAAACAAATAACAATGAGTAAATACGTACTAATTACAGGAGCTACTTCAGGATTTGGAGAAGCGTGTGCTAGAATCTTTGCACAAAAAAATTGGAACTTAATAATTACAGGTCGAAGAGAAGATCGTCTTAATCTATTAAAAAGCGAATTAACCACTGAATTTAATATCGATGTAATTTCAAAAGTATTCGATGTTAGAAATTTAGATGAAGTAAATAATGCTTTTCAATCTTTAGGTGAAGAGGTTCAAAATTCTCTAGAAATTTTAATTAATAACGCAGGACTTGCTGTTGGTAGAGGGCCTTTGGAAGATGGAGTTGTGGATGATTGGGAAAGAATGATAGATACAAATATCAAAGGTTTACTATATGTATCGAAAGCGATAATTCCGATTTTAAAATCAAATAAAAAAGGTCATATTTTCAATATTGCAAAATATTAAAGTTACCAATATTGCACCTGGAGCAGCAGATACTGAATTCTCAATTGTACGATTTAAGGGAGATGAAAAAACTGCCAAAAGCGTATATGAAGGTTTTCAACCTCTACTCGCAAATGATATCGCAGAAACAATTTATTTTGTAGCTACTCGACCTGCACATGTTACAATAAATGATTTAGTTATCATGCCAACAGCTCAAGCTAGCGCAACAATATTTCACAAAGTTTAAAAAGATAAATAATATCATATTTTTTTAATCTTTTAATATTTAACTTTACCTTATGAAAAAGTTATTAATCTATATTTCAGCGAGTTTAACCTTGTTTGCTTGTGGTAAAAAACCAGAAAGCACATTGCCAACAATTGAAACAATTACCGAATCTGTTTACGCATCAGGTTCTGTTGAAAGCATTGATCAATATCAAGTATTTGCTTCTGTTAATGGTATAATTAGTAGTGTGAATGTTTCAGAAGGAGATCTTATCAATGCAAAAACTAAATTGTTTTCAATTTTCAACGAATCGTCAAGAATTAATAGAGAAAATGCTGAACTGAATGCTGAATTTTCTGATGTTAACTCCAATAATTCAAAATTAAATGATTTAAAATTAGCAATTGAATTAGCTAAAAATAAAATGTTAAATGACTCACTTACCTATAGCCGTCAAAAAATTCTTTACAGTAAAGAAGCTATTTCTTCTTCTCAATTAGAACAAAGTGAATTGGTATATCAAAGTTCAAAAACGAGTTATTTATCCAATCAATTAAAATATATTGATTTAAAAAAACAATTAAATCTGACGGATAAACAATCGAAAAACAATGTCAAATTAACACGTGAATTAGAAAATGATTTTTCTATTACAAGTGATATTAAAGGACGAGTGTATAGCATCTTGAAAAAGAAAGGAGAAATGGTCAACACCCAAACACCATTAGCTATAATAGGTGATGCTAAGGCGTTTAAAATTGTTATGGAAGTGGATGAATATGATATTATTAAAATAAAAAAAGGTTTAAAAATTGTTGTTTCATTAGACAGTTACAAAGGTCAAACATTTGAAGCGGTTGTATCCAAAATTGATCCTATCATGAATGAACGCTCTAAAACTTTTACAATAGAAGCTGCATTCATTAAACAACCTCCTGTATTATATCCCAACTTAACATTAGAAGCGAATATTGTTGTAAAAACTAAACAGAATATTCTTACAATACCTCGAAAATTCTTTATTAATGATCAATATGTCATTTTAGAAAATGGAGATAAAAAATACATCAAAATTGGATTAAAAGATTTTGAAAAAATTGAAGTTCTAAGCGGTTTAACCAAAACTGATAAGATCATAATCCCTGCTAAATAAATGAACACTAAACTGATATTTAGTATTGCCAAAGCATTAATGTTAGCACGTTGGAAACAAACTCTTGTTGCCGCAGTTGGTGTTGTATTTAGTATTACAATGTTTGTTACTCTTTTAGGATTTATGAATGGATTAAATGACTTATTAGATTCATTAATTCTGAATAGAACACCTCATATTCGCTTATACAATGAAATAAAACCAACAAAAATTCAACCGATTGATAGAGACCCTAATTATAAGTCTTCTCATAATTTTGTTGAATCTGTTAAACCAAATGGAGGGCGATTAGAAATTTACAACAATGCGTCTATCATAAGCACCTTAAAAAAGGACAAACGAATTCTAGGGATTTCTCCCAAAATTGCAGCTCAAGTATTTTATAATGTTGGAGCAATTGATATGACTGGAACAATTAGTGGTATTGATGTAGAAGCCGAAAATAAATTATTTAAATTCAGTGAATATGTAGTTGGTGGAAACTATATTGATTTGAAAAATGTACCCAATAGTATTATTCTCGGGAAAGTCGCTGCTGAAAAAATGCTAGCAGAAATAGGAGATATCATACAAGTTACATCTGCAAAAGGAGAACGAATGCAACTAAAAGTGGTTGGTTACTTTCAATCTGGACTTCAAGATATTGACAAAGTTCAAAGTTATGCTTCAATTAGTACCGCACAGAAAATATTAGGTAAAACAAATAATTACATCACAGATATTCAAATCAAACTACATGATATCAATCAAGCACCTGATATCGCGAGAGAATTTAGTGCAATTTTTGAAGTTGATGCAACCGACATACAAACAGCAAATTCTCAATTCGAAACGGGAAGTGATATTCGAACGCTAATCTCTTATGCAGTAGGGATTACTTTATTAATTGTCGCTGGATTTGGGATCTATAACATCTTAAACATGATGATTTTTGAAAAAATGGATTCAATTGCAATTTTAAAAGCGACAGGATTTTCAGGGAAAGAAGTTCAAAGAGTATTTATTCTAATTGCACTTTCAATAGGATTCGTCGGTGGCTTATTCGGATTGTTTTTCGGTTTTGTGTTTTCAGTAATAATAGATAATCTACCTTTCAACACAGCAGCAATCCCCTCAGTTACTACAAGCAAAAAATATTGAAAAAAGCTTTCATGATCCAATTACGATTAAGGTTCTGAATGAAATAAACTTCAGTGTAAATAAAGGTGAATTTGTTTCTGTAATAGGGAAGTCTGGTTGTGGTAAATCTACTCTACTTTATATTCTATCAACAATGGATACTGATTATCAAGGGGAATTGTTGATTGATCAAATCAGTATGAGTAAGAAAAAAGAAGCAGAATTAGCAAAAGTTAGAAATGAAAAAATTGGATTTGTTTTTCAATTTCATTATTTATTGAATGAATTTTCAGTTTTAAAAAATGTAATGCTTCCAGGACTGAAATTAGGGAAATATTCTGCGAAAGAAGTCGAATTTCGAGCAATGGAAAAATTAAAAATCCTAGGAATTGAAAACGAAGCTTTAAAAATGCCAAATCAACTTTCGGGTGGTCAAAAACAAAGAGTTGCGATTGCAAGAGCTTTGATTAACGACCCATTAATTATCATGGGCGATGAACCTACAGGGAATTTAGATAAGAAAAATAGTCAAATCGTATTTGATGTATTTAAAGAGTTAGCAATTGAATCTAAACAGACATTACTAATTGTTACTCATGATGGTGAATTTGCTCAGAAATCTGATAGAATCATAGAAATGGAAGACGGTAAGATTATTAGGCAATAAAAAAGGTGTCTTCGTCAGAAGTTTCGAACTTCGCTCAGACACCTTATATAATATTTTAAATTACTGTTAATCTTTATAAATCATCTGGCAATGCAGCTTCTTTAAGAATTTTTTGCTTTGGCTTTAATTTATCAATAAAAACAACTCTAAACTTTTCTCCATCTGGTGAAATTGCCATTTCAGAAATACCGTTTGAAATCGTAGGTTTTTGTTTTTTTGCATTTTTAAAGTCTTTCTCATAGTATTCCGTAGTATTATCGGCATATCTAAGTAAAATCGAAACGATTGTTCCATTTTCAACTCTTGCTTTACCTGAAACGCAATTCACTGTTCCGTCAGAGTTAAAAAAACTAATAATTACATTATCATGCATTGCATCAGCAACAGTTAACGCACCTCTTTTAGTAAAAGCTTCTTCTAATTTTTTAAAACAGTCTGTTTGAGAATAAGAATTAAATCCAAAGAATAGTAGAGCAAGAATTAATAAACTTTTTTTCATAATTATAATTTTTTTGGAGGCTTCTCCGATTCAAATATAAAACATTTCATCGAAAATCGTCTATTACCAACTTGATTTTTTTTATTTTTGACGAAATTCGATTTCCATGAGTACAAAACAAATAGCAGACCATTTTTTCGAGGCACAAGAAATTTTGCAAAAATTTAACAATTCGGAAAACTTTACAAAAATTGAGAATGCAGGTAAAATCATGGCTACATCAATTCAAAATGGTGGAAAAATTTTAAGTTGTGGTAATGGTGGTTCGATGTGTGACGCAATGCATTTTGCTGAAGAATTAACAGGGAGATATAGAGAAAACAGAAGAGCTTTACCCGCAATTTCGATTTCAGACAACAGCCACATATCTTGTGTGTCAAATGATTACGGATATGATTTTGTCTTTTCTCGTTATTTAGAAGCTTTAGGCAAAGAAGGTGATGTTTTATTAGCAATATCTACATCTGGAAACTCTAAAAATGTACTTTTAGCAATTGAAACAGCTAAAAAAATTGGAATGAAAGTCGTTGGATTAACAGGAAAAGATGGTGGGAAAATGGCTGAACAATGCGACGTAGAAATCCGTGCACCTTACTCAAATTTT
This sequence comes from Fluviicola sp., assembly GCA_021300395.1. Lineage (GTDB taxonomy): Bacteria > Bacteroidota > Bacteroidia > Flavobacteriales_D > Crocinitomicaceae > CAIUKX01. The sequence goes on from JAJTEO010000043.1 coordinate 11,573, forward strand.
GCTGATAGAGCTCAAGAAATTCACATCAAAGTAATTCATTCATTGATTGATTTCATTGAAAATAATATTGATTAATCTAATCAAAAAATAGGACATTATTTCATTTTTAAATCTCCTTTAAATTCGAAAGGAGAAATCTCTAATTCATTGTATTACAAAGTCTAAACTTCATCTAATTATAAGTTGTTAACAGACTGTTGAAAATCAATTGAAATAATACAGAATACCTGTTTGCAATCTAAAATAAATAACTAATTTTGCGCCTTTACGAATGGAATTAATGGTTACACAGGAATTACAATCAACTGTTAAAGATATTTTCGCTTCATACTTGGAGCAAAACGGTCACAGGAAAACTCCTGAGCGCTTTGCCATACTTGCTGAAATATACAATTATCAAGGCCATTTTGATATCGAATCATTATATATCAAAATGAAAAATCAAAATTATCGTGTATCAAGAGCGACTCTTTACAATACAATTGATTTACTTTTAGCTTGTAATTTAGTACAGAAACATCAATTTGGTAAAAACATTGCTCAATTCGAGAAATCTCATGGTTCAAAACAACATGATCATATTGTTTGTACTGATACAGGTGAGTTAATTGAATTTTGTGATCCTCGTATCCAATCGATTAAAGCTACAATTGAAGAAGTATTTGGAATTACAATCCACCATCATTCATTATACTTTTACGGTGTAAAAAACAAAAAGAAATGAGTTTTACTTTTGAAATAAAAGAGCAAAATGATGTTTCGATTATCAGTATTGCTGGTAAGATTCTTTCGGATGAAAACATTTTGGATGCCATCCAAAAAATAAACAAACACATTGAAGTTAAAAATTCAAAACTGATATTCAATTGCAGTAAATTATTACATATTAATTCTACAGGAATAAATTTCTTCATGAAAACGCTCACAAAATCAAGAATTCATAATGGAGATCTAATATTATGTGGCATAGCTGGAAATATTGAAAGTTTATTCAAAATAACAAAATTAAACGAAATTTATACGATTTATAACTCTGAAGAAGATGCTATAAATCATTTTAAGAAGTAAAAAGATGAAAGTAGACGTATTATTAGGATTACAATGGGGAGACGAAGGAAAAGGTAAAATCGTCGATGTATTAACACCTAAATATGACATTATTGCACGTTTTCAAGGTGGACCAAATGCTGGTCATACTTTAGAATTCGAAGGAATTAAACATGTTTTAAATACAATTCCTTCAGGAATTTTTAGAGAAGGTGTAAAAAATCTGATTGGAAATGGTGTTGTTATTGACCCTGTTTTGTTTCAAAAAGAATTGGAAAAATTAATTCCTTTCAACATTGATTACAAAAACAGATTGGTAATTTCTAAAAAAGCACACTTAATCTTACCAACACACCGTTTATTAGATGCTGCTTCTGAAACAGCAAAAGGTAAAAATAAAATCGGTTCAACTAAGCACATTGACATTTTAAATCACTTCGAAGGTTTCGAATACAATTTAGCTGAATTAGAAGGACCTTTCATGGAAGGTATCGAAACATTGAAAACGTTACAAGCTGTTGATAGTGAACATTATTTAAATGATGCTTTGAAAGCAGGTAAAAGAATCTTAGCTGAAGGTGCTCAAGGAACAATGTTAGATATCGATTTCGGAACATACCCTTTTGTTACTTCTTCAAATACAGTAACGGCTGGAACATGTACCGGTTTAGGTATCGCTCCTTCTAAAATTGGAAATGTAATAGGTATATTCAAAGCATATTGTACAAGAGTTGGAAGTGGACCATTCCCTACTGAATTAGATAATGAAGTTGGTGAATTAATCCGTAAACAAGGATTTGAATTTGGAGCAACTACAGGTCGTGCAAGAAGATGTGGATGGATTGATATTCCTGCATTGAAATATGCAATCATGATTAATGGTGTAACAGAATTGAATATGATGAAATCAGACGTTTTAGATTGTTTTGAAACAATTAACGTTTGTACACATTATATTATCAATGGAGAGAAAATGGATTATTTCCCTTATGATGTAAACGATGTTGAAGTTACTCCTGTTTTAGAAGAAGTAAAAGCTTGGAATACAGATTTAACTAAATTGACATCTTACAACGATGCTCCAAAAGAATTAAAAGATTACGTTACATATTTGGAACGAATTTTGGAAGTTCCTATTACGATTGTATCTGTTGGTCCAGATAGAACTCAAACATTAGAAACAAAAATATAAGTTTGAAAAAACATTTTGACATACATAAAATTGCGCTTACATTAGGCGCAATTTTTTTGTTTTGCTATTTTGGTAGCAGTCAAAACAACGTCCTTGAATTATTGCCAGGTGCTGAAAAAATGGGATACAATGAAAAATTGGGATTCCATTATTTAGTTGGCGGTGTCAATTTTACGTATCAAGGAAATACAATGTATTGCGATTCAGCTCATTATTTCGATAAATCTAACGAAGTAAAAGCATATGGAAATGTACATGTAACAAAAGAAGAAATCAATCTATTCTGTGACTCATTGTATTACAATGGAAAAACAAGAAAAGCTAAATTATGGAGTAAAGTTCGTGTTCGTGATTTAGAATATAAATTAACATCTGACACCGTTGAATACGATGCGAAACAAGCATTAGCAATTTATCGATATGGCGGAAAAATAGAAAGCATTACTTCAGATGAAGTATTGACAAGTCGTATCGCTTATATGTATACTGACACTAAAAACTTTATTTTCAGCGGTAAAGTAAACTATAAAGCACCTGATCTAAAAATGTCAACTGACACATTGAAATACATGTATCAGAAAAAGATAGTTCAATTTTATGGACCAACTAATATCAAAAACAAAGAAACAAAAATATACTGCGAAAAGGGTTGGTACAATACTGTAACTGAAGATGGAACACTCTTCAAAAAAGCGAAAGTCATCCAAGAAAATAACATTATTACGGGTGATACTTTAATCTATCAACCACAAAAAGGGATAATGATTGGTAAAGGAAACGTAACCATTATTGATACAACTCAAAAAGTGGAATTGCGAGGAAATTATGCCTATTCAAATGATAAAACCAACATATCTTATCTTACAAAAAAAGCGTTAGCCTTGAAGTTTCTCGAAAACTCATCCAAAACTGGCCCTACTATTGACACGCTTTTTATTCATGCTGACACTTTATTTACAGTTAAAGATTCAACTGGAAAAGCTGAACTAATGAAAGGATATCATCATGTTAAGCTTTTTAAAAACGACATGCAAGCAATGTCAGACAGTTTAGCTTATGACTTGAAAAAAGGAAAAATGCACCTTTATTATTCACCAATTATTTGGTCTCAAAACTCTGAATTAAAAAGTGATTCTATGGAGGTACTTTTTAAAGATACGATCATCGAGAAAGTGAATTTATATAATCATGCAACTGTTTTAATGGAAATTGATTCTGGAAAGTATTACAACCAAGTTGGAGGAAAAATGATTCATGCATTCTTTACGAATAATGAATTGATTAGAACGGATGTAAATGGAAATGCAAAAACTGTTTTCTTTCCTGAAAACACCGAAAAATCTGATACTGCAACTATAATCAAACGAATGGGTATGAATCGAATATATTCAAGTGATATTCGAGTATACTTAGATAGCGGAGAAGTAAAAGGCATTACTTATTTTGATAAACCTGATGGTGTATTTTACCCAATGAATCAGTTAAATACTGAAGAACAATTTATTCAAGATTTTAAATGGAATGCTGTTTTACGACCTAAAACTTGGAAAGAACTTTTAAAATAATTAGAGATATTATAATTGATATCTCTAATTATTTAATTAATACTATTATTTACTCAGCATCTTTCATATCCCAACGCTCAACACGTTGAACACCTTCTACTTGCTCGAATTTACCCATTAATTGCTCCAAATGCTCAGTATCATAAACCAACACTTTAATACGACCTTCAAAGACTCCATCATTCGTTTCAAAAGAAATAAATCTCATATCTACATTATGCTGATTAGAAATGATTTCAGTTAATTTATTTACTAAACCAACACTGTCAATTCCATATAACTTAATTGCAGCAATACGCTCTGTTAAGTCTTCTTTTCTCCATTTTGCTTTCACGCATCTTGCAGCGTTTTTAGACATTAAATGAATTGCATTAGGACACGTATTTCGATGTATTTTAATTGCTTCATTGTTTGTTTGAAACCCAAAAACCTCATCTCCTGGAAGCGGATTACAACAACGTGAAATATGATAATGGATATTTTTGTAATTATCTCCAATGATTAAAGTGTCACTTTTTTCAAAAAATTTGGCTTTAGGATCATTTTCAACTAACTCTTTTTGCGCAAAAGAAGGGCCTTTTTTCTCATAAATAAGAAGTCCATTTTTCTCTTCAATCTCACGTATTCTATTTAAATCAATTTTACCTTTAGCTATTCTAAAATACATATCAGTTGCATTTGCATAACCAAAAAAGCGTTCAACAACACTTATATTTTCTGCTACAACTTTTAAATTAAATTGTTTTAATTTACGTTCTAAGATATCTTTTCCATCTTGAGCTACTACTTTTCTTTGCTCATTTAAGGAGTTTTTAATTTTTTGTTTAGCTCTTGCTGAAGTCACCATTCTTAACCAATCATCCACCGGTTTTTGTTTTGGTGAAGTAATGATTTCTAATTGATCACCACTATGCAAAGCATAACTCAAAGGAACTAATCGATTGTTTACTTTTGCACCAATACATTTATTTCCAATGTCTGTATGTAAATCGTATGCGAAATCCAAAATTGTTGATCCATTTGGAAGAACTCTCAGGTCACCTTTTGGCGTAAACACATAAATTTCTTCTCTGAATAAATTCAATTTAAAGTCATTAACGAAATCCATAGCGCTTCCGCCTGAATTTTCCATTAATTCTCTAACTTCCGTTATCCAACGATCGAATTTACTTTCTTCAGAATTAGATTCTTTGTATTTATAATGAGCTGCTAATCCTTTCTCAGCAATTTCATCCATACGTTTAGAACGAATTTGAACTTCAACCCATTTTCCAGTTGGTGACATTACAGTTGTATGCAATGACTCATACCCATTCGCTCTTGGAGTTGAAATCCAATCTCTTAAACGATCTGGACTTGGTTGATAGAAATCCGTAACGATACTATATATTCTCCAAGCATCTGGTTTTTCTAATTCAACAGGTGTTTCTACAATAATTCTAATTGCAAAAATATCATACACCTCATCAAAAGGCACACCTTTCGTGACCATTTTACGGTGAATAGATGAAATTGATTTTGTTCTTGCCTTTATTTCAAAGATATAACCTTCATGTAATAAAGCCTCTCTAATAGGATTTGTAAATCGACGAATAAATCGATCACGAACTAATTTAGTTGTCTTTAATTGTGATTCTATATTTCGGTAAACATCCGGATCAGTATAAGATAATGCTAAATCTTCTAGCTCACCTTTTATAGAATACAATCCTAAACGATGCGCCAAAGGAGCATATAAAAAGTTTGTTTCAGAGGCGATTTTTAATTGCTTATCAGGTTTCATTGAACCCAAAGTTCTCATATTGTGTAATCTATCAGCTAATTTGATTAATGCTACACGAATATCGTCTGAAATTGTTAAAATCATCTTACGGAAATTCTCCGCTTGAATCGAAACATTTTCATCAAAAACCTCTGGAATTTTAGTCAATCCATCAATGATTAATCGCACTTTTGGTCCGAATAAATCCTCAACATCTTGAAGTGTAATATGCGTATCTTCAACAGTATCATGAAGTAAAGCGCAACAAATTGAAGTTGCTCCTAACCCCATTTCTTCTGAACAAATTCTCGCAACAGCAATTGGGTGATAAATATATGGTTCGCCAGATTTTCTTCGCATGTCTTTATGTGCATCTACTGCCACGTCAAAAGCTTTACGAATCATTTTCGTATCTTCTTTTGATTTGACTTTTGCTGTACGCATCAAACCTTTGAAAGCATTTAGAATTTCTTTTCTTTCTTTTTCTAAATCTATTTCTGGAAAACCATTTACTGTTTCACTCATATTTCAATTATTTTGCTGGTAATATTTTTGCTTTTACTTCTCCAAATCCAATTCTAACATTGTCTTTTGTACTAAACCCTCTCATAATCACAGTATCGTGATCTAAGATAAATTTGCGTTCACTTCCGTCATTTAACGTTAATGGCTTTGTTCCTTTCCAACCTAATTCTAACATAGAACCATATGAATTTGGAGTTGGTCCTGAAATTGTTCCTGACCCCATTAAATCTCCACAACGAATGTTACAACCGTTCACCGTATGATGAGCTAATTGTTGCGCCATATTCCAATACATGTACTTAAAATTCGACTCACAAATCAACGATTCCTCTTTGTCTTCAGGTTGAATGTAAACTTCTAAATTGATATCATACGATTTGTTTCCTTCAAATTCCAAGTAACTCAATACATGAGGATTTTGTTCTGGTCCTTCAACTTTAAATGGCTCAAGCGCATCTAGAGTAACAATCCAAGGTGAAATTGACGAAGCAAAGTTTTTCGCTAAAAAAGGTCCTAATGGAACATATTCCCAAGATTGAATATCTCTTGCTGACCAGTCGTTAAATAAACACATTCCAAAAATATGATCTTCTGCTTCTGCTGTAGAAATAGAATCTCCTAATGGTTTACCGTCATAAGTAATAAATGCTGTTTCCAACTCAAAATCAACCATTCTACTTGGAGCATAAATTGGATTTTCTTCAGGATTTGGTTTAATTTGACCTTTAGGTCTGTATATATTTTGTCCTGAAAGAATTACTGAACTAGCTCTTCCGTGGTATCCAACAGGAATCCATAACCAGTTTGGTAACAATGCATTTGCAGGATCTCTAAACATGATCCCTACATTCGTTGCATGCTCTTTACTCGAATAAAAATCTGTATAATCGCCAATTTGAACTGGCATTTGCATGATAACACTTCTATTTGGAATCAGCACTTGTTCAGCATGATGACTGTTTTTTTGTAACTCGTCAACATTCGCATCTAACAATTGTGAAATTCTATTTCTCAAATCACGCGTTGCTAACTTCCCTTTTTTCATCATTCGATTCAGATTATCTGTTTCGAAATCAGCTAATTCAAAAGGTTGGTTATCCAAATAACCTAGTACGTGTAACGTTTTTAAATCTAACACATGGTCACCAATTCTCACCCCTACTCGACTTGTCAACGAAGAAGTTTTAAATACACCAAATGGTAAATTTTGAATAGGGAAATCAGAATTTTGAGGTACTTCTACCCAACTTTTCAGTGACGGATTGTTTGCTGCAATCATTTTTATTAATATAAGATTATAAAACAAAAGATAAAAGACAGAATAAACATCTGCCTTTCACCATATCTAATGTAGTTATAATTTATTTAAACTAAATAATTTTTATAAAAAATGAATAAACTGAACGTAGAGTTCAATATTTTCAAGCTTTAAATGAATATTTTATCAATAGAGATTATACGTTAAATCTAAAATGAAGAATATCTCCATCTTCAACAATGTATTCTTTCCCTTCAACTTTAAATTTACCAGCATCTTTTACTGCATTTTCAGAACCTAACGTTGTGAAGTCATTGTATTTCATTACTTCTGCACGAATAAATCCTTTTTCGATAAGATTCAAGTTCCGTAATATCAGCTTCTATTTTTGCTCCAATAACTAAAACTTCAGCGTTTTCATCTTTAACCGCTTCACGAACGATATCAACATATTTGTTTCCTGTTTTAACAGAAGATTCATCAACATTACATAAATAAAGAACTGGTTTTGTAGTAATCAATTGAAATTTATCAACGATTTCCATTTCTTTTTCGTCCAATTTCAATGTACGAATTGATTTCCCTTGCTCTAAAGCTTCTTTGATTCGTTGACACAATTCGTTTTCTTTCAAGATTTCTTTATCTCCTGATTTTAAAACTCTTGCTAACGTTGAAATTCTTTTTTCTACAGATTCTAAATCTTTTAATTGAAGTTCAATATCAATGATTTCTTTATCTCTAACAGGGTTTACAGATCCATCAACGTGAATAATATTTCCATCATCAAAACATCTTAAAACATGAATAATTGCATCTGTTTCACGGATATTTGCTAAGAATTGATTCCCTAAACCTTCTCCTTTTGAAGCTCCTTTCACTAAACCTGCAATATCAACGATCTCCATTGTTGTAGGAACAACTCTTTCAGGATTTACGATGTTTTCTAAAACTTCTAAACGTGGATCTGGAACTGTGATAGTACCAACATTCGGTTCGATTGTACAAAAAGGAAAGTTTGCTGATTGCGCTTTCGCATTCGACAAACAATTGAACAAAGTTGATTTCCCAACATTAGGAAGTCCTACAATACCACATTTTAAAGCCATTCTTCGTAAATTTTGAATGCAAAGATAGGAAAGAAATATTAATTAATTTTGGATTTTGAATTTTGAATTTTTGATTACAATTTTAATCTAAAATCTAAAATTTATAATCTAAAATTAAAATTGTTATTTTTATTCAAAAAAAAAAGAAAATGATCATTTTGTACATCTTAGCTCCAATAGCTTGTTTATTCATGTTAATCAACTTTATTGGATTATTTTTCCCAAGATTAACTCGTATTCAGGAATCTATAATTATCAACGAAAAACCGGAAGTTATTTTCCCTGAAATTGTTTCACTAAACAAATTTGTAACTTGGGATCCGTGGTCAAAAAGAGATCCAAATATTCAACAATGTTTTGATGGAACTGAAGGTCAACTAAATTCAAAATATTCTTGGAAAGGAAATAAAGAAGTAAAAGAAGGTTCTATGACGATTGTTAAAATTGATCAAAATGAATTTGTTGAACACGCATTAATTTTTGGCAAAGGAAATTCAAATAGAGCCATATTTAAATTGACTCCTACTGAAAATGGAACGGAAGTAATTTGGGGAACAGAAATCAACATGGGAAAATTTCCAATGGGTAGAATTATCGGCGCTCTTTTAAAAGGAATGTTAAGCAGAGATTTCATTCAAGGCTTGGAAAAATTAAAATCTAAAATTGAAAACGTTAACAAATAAATTATGAAAATTCTATTTCTATTCCTTTCAATAAGTATTATTTCTTTTTCTCAAAATAACGATTCTACTTTCATTCGTAATGTATATAACAAAGCATTAAGCGAAGGTAAATCTTATGAAGATTTAAGAGAATTATGTAAAAAAATTGGTGCAAGACTTTCTGGTTCTGCAGAAGCTGAAATGGCTGTTCAATGGAGTAAAACCAAAATGGAAAGTTACGGTTTTGACAAAGTTTATCTTCAAGAAATCAGCAAAAGCATCTGATGTAAAAGGAAAGATTGTATTCTTGAATCAACCGATGAATGAAAAAGAAATCATCACTTTTAGTGCTTATGGCGGATGTTATGTGATCAGAGGGAATGGAGCGATTGAATCTGCAAAATTGGGAGCTGTTGGTGTTATTATCCGTTCGCTTGGTTTGCCGGTAGATGAACATCCACACACTGGTTCGATGCATTATGAAGATAGTATTCAAAAAATTCCTGCTGCTGCGTTAGCGACAAAAGATGCAGATATATTGTCAAACTATCTTAAGACTTCAAAAGTTCGATTTGCATACGAAATGGACTGCAAAAATTTTCCTGATGCCGTTTCATATAATGTCATAGCTGAATTAACAGGTTCAGAAAAACCAAATGAAATCATCACTTTTGGAGGTCATTTAGATTCTTGGGACACTGGAGAAGGTGCACATGATGATGGAACGGGAGTCATTCATTGTTTAGAAGCTTTAAGAATATTAAAAACATTAAACTATAAACCTAAACATACATTAAGGGTTGTTTTCTTTATGAACGAAGAAAATGGAAACAAAGGAGGTCAAACGTATGCTACTTGGTCAAAAAGTAGAGGTGACATTCAAATTGCAGCAGTTGAAAGTGATCGAGGAGGTTTTGCTCCAAGAGGATTTGAAATCGATGGAAATGAAAAATACTTAAACCTATTACAATCCTTTGCTCCTATTTTTAAACCTTATGATTTACATATTTTTGATAAAGGTTATGGCGGAGTAGATATTGGCCCATTAAAAAAATCATTTGAGGGAATTCCTTTATTTGGTTTTGTTCCGGATTCACAACGTTATTTTGACTTTCACCATGCTCCTAGCGATGTTTTTGAAAGTGTCAACAAACGTGAATTAGAACTCGGATGTGCTGCAATTGGATCTTTAGTTTATTTATTGGATAAAAATATTTCATTTTAATTCATTGAAAATTAGATTAATTAAGAATTAAATCAAAAAAAGTTTAATTTTTTCAATAAAAACTCTTGCAGATTAAAAATAAGTATGTATCTTTGCAACGCTTTAAACGTAAGGCAAAACAATATTTAAGATTCATTTTTGAATATTCGATTGTAATCGAAAAGTCGTAAGACTTACAAAATATTGGTTTGGTAGTTCAGTTGGTTAGAATGCCGCCCTGTCACGGCGGAGGTCGCGGGTTCGAGTCCCGTCCAGACCGCTTTTAAAGTATAGCTTATATGGCTGTAAGCTTAGAAACCCTAATAGAGTATCAATTTCTATTAGGGTTTTGTTTTTTATATAACTTTCATTTGACAGATGGAAAACTTTTACACCTATATCATCTTCAGTGAAGTCTTTGATAAATATTATAAAGGATTCTCTACAAATCCTAAACAAAGACTTATACAACACAATCTTGGCGAAAGTAAATTCACTTCTAATTTTGGACCTTGGAAATTAGTGCATGTTGAAATTTATAATTCAAAAAAAGACGCACTTATTAGAGAGAAAAAATTAAAAAAATACTCGAAAGCGCAAATTATTCAATTATCAAACTCACAATTAAATAAAATTAATGAACTAGGTTAGAATACCGACCCGTCATCCCCAAGAGACTTGGGGACGGGTTCGAGTCCCGTCCAGATCGCTTTTAAAGTATAGCTTGTATGGCTGTTCCCCAAGTAACTTGGGGAATTGTTATTTATATAACTTTCAATTGACACATTAAAAATTTTGACACCTATATCAACTACAGTGAAGTCTTTGATAAATATTATAAAAGATTCTATAATCTCAAGCAATTCACACCTATTTATCATTTGTTAATACATTTCTCAATTTCCTCAAAAACCATCCTTATTTAATCTCTACCTTTGTTTTCAATAATCATTTCGATTCAATGAACGCAGAACAAGAACAAAAAATAAAGGATCTTATTTCAAAATACAATGACATTCTTTTAGTATCAATGCGTCTAGCAATTGCGGAAGACTTTGTGAACTTGATGCTCTTAAATCGAGATGATTCAGAATTTGTTTTAAAGGATTTATTTCAAAACAAAGAGGAATTCAACAAGCTTATCATGAAAGAATTTTTGAAGAAAAATAGTTCTACGGTGATACAAGAATTAAAATTCATGGAGAACCCACTTCCCGACTTTCAAAACTTATTAGCTAGAAAAAAATAAACTTCTTTATCAAGTTCCACAAAACGTCTGATAACCCAAATCAAAATCAGCCGGAACAACTTGAAAATGATTAAATGTAGAATTGGATTGATAAGGATTTTTTAAAACCAATAAAAGTTCATTAAACAATTTAAAATCGTTCTTCTCAGCCCCATTCAATAAAGCTTCTTCAACCAAATGATTTCGAGGAATAAAGGAAGGATTATTTCTATTCATTAAGCTCAAAACACTTTCAATTTCAAAATTTGATATTCTTTGATTCCATTTAAGTTTCCAAGCTTGGAACTCTTCATTTAGATAAATTCCTTCTAATTCATCTAATGATTTTGAAATATTTAGAAATGTATTCGTATAATCCGATTTGTACTTTTGCATCCAACTCAAAAGCTCATCAACCAAACTCTTATCCTCAATTTGATGCTCAAGAATCCCTAATTTATCACACATCATTTTCAACCATTTCGATTCGTAATCTTCAGGAAATTGATAAATAATCGTTTCACACAACTTCACTGCTTCTTCCTCTACTTCATGTATTATTGGCAATAATGCACTTGCAAAACGCGCCATGTTCCATTGTGTAATAGCTGGCTGATTCCCATAAGCATATCTACCATCACGATCGATGGAACTAAAAACAGTTTCAGGATGGTAAGCGTTCATAAAAGCACAAGGGCCATAATCAATTGTCTCACCCGCGATACTTACATTATCTGTATTCATTACCCCATGAATAAAGCCTACACGCATCCAATTTACAATCAAATCAATTTGTTGATCTTGCACTTTTTTCAATAAAGCTAAAGCTAAATTATCTTCATTTAATAATTCAGGGTAATGTCGATCTATTACATATTCCGTATAATTCTGTAAATCTTCTTTTTTCAAATATTTAGCCGCATATTGAAACGTTCCTACTCGAATATGACTTTTTGCTATCCTCGTTAAAACACCACCTTCACTTACTTTCTCTCGATAAACTTCATCACCTGTCGCAATAACTGCTAAACTTCTTGTAGTTGGGATTTTCAAACCATGCATCGCTTCACTGATTAAATATTCTCGAAGCATTGCATAAAGAGTGGCACGTCCATCTCCGTTTCTAGAAAAATAAGTACGACCTGAACCTTTCAACTGAATATCAAAACGATCATTGTCTTTTGTTACATGTTCCCCAAGTAGAATTGCTCTTCCATCTCCTAAAATATTAAAATGACCGAACTGATGTCCAGCATACGCTTGAGCTAAAGGAGTTGTATGTTCTGGAACTTGATTTCCTGATAATTCTAAAATAATTTGATCTTGAGTTAAATCATTTAAATCTAATTCATTCGCCAATTCTTGGTTATACAGAACTAAACGAGGTTCATTTACAGGAAATGGATTCAAAATTCGAAATAAATTTTCGTCTACCTTTAAATAGGTGTTATCCCAATTCCATTTATTTATCCTGTTATTTTCGCTCATTAGTCATATATTTTGAAATAGTACTTCAATCAAAGATACAACTTCCATTGTTTTTAATTCGTCTTTTAAAATTCAATCGAATGATTTTAATCATTTTTAACTGATCAAATTAAGATTAACTTTGACAAAAATATTTTAACATGAAAGCAAAAGCACCAAAGCATTCTGAAACAATTATGACTCAAATCGTTTTTCCAAATGATACAAACCCTATGGGAATTTTACAAGGAGGAAGATTGGTTCATTGGTTGGATACTGCTGCCGCTATTTGTTCTCAAAATCACGCTGAGCATATTTGTGTTACAGCATCAATAGATAGCGTGAAATTTAAAGCACCTGCAAAAGTTGGTGACATTGTAACTATTAAAGCAAAAGTTACAAGAGCCTTTACTTCATCAATGGAAATTTTTGTTCAAGCTTGGGCTAAAAAAGTGCTTACCCAAAAAGAATACTTAATTAATGAAGCTTATTTTACATTTGTAGCCATTGATGATAACGCAAATCCAACTCAAGTTCCAGGACTAAAACCATCGACAGAAAAAGAAAAAATAGAGTATCAATTAGCTGAAGAAAGAAAATTGGCTCGATTGAAAGTATAATAGATCCAAAACTCTTATAGCTATAATCACAAATAAAAAAAGGAGCTATCCAAAAAGATTAATTATAGTTTTGATTTAAACCATCTAAGTAATTAAAGGTCATATAAGCTAATTTTCATCTAACTAAATACAAATTGTTAATTAGTATTAATTGAAACTTATATACTCTAAAAACCCCTTAAATGGTTGACTAAAAAACAAAGGGCGTCCTTTTGGGACACCCTCTTTAATAGTATTTAATTATACTGGAAATCACTTAGGACTCGTAGCAATCACAAATTTCAGATTGTTTCTAACTGCGATTTGCAATACATCTATTAAATCTTGAACTTGTAAATCAAACGGAATTCGAACAACAATTGATTGATCTTTACTTCCACTCAAATTAGATAGGATTTTAGTCTCTAACTCTTCAAAAGGAACTTCATCTTTATCTATGAAGTAATGTTTCATCTTAGCTTCATCTTGAGTAACTGAAATACTCAACATTTGCTTTCCTTGTTTATCGTTTTGCTCTGCTTTAGGCAAAGTCATTTTAATCACATTCGGATTTGCTAATGTCGAAATAATCAAAAAGAACAAAAGCAAGAAGAACATGATATCACTCAATGCTGAAGTAGCAACCTCAACATGAAATCGTTTATTTCGCTTTATCGCCATGATTTGGTCTTTGTAAAACTTGAATAAATTCTAATATGCTTTTTTGAACATTTAACGCGAAATTATCAATCATTCCGTTTAATAAATGGTATCCAGTAAATGCAATAATACCTACGATCAAACCTGAACCAGAACTAATCATTTTCTCGTATAAACCACCTGAAATGTTACCGATACTAATATCTTCAGAAATCGAAATGCTGTAGAAAATTTTAATTACCCCTGAAATTGTACCAATAAATCCTAACGTTGGTGCAATACCTGCAATTAATCCTAAATGACCTAGCTTTCTCTCCATTTTACCAACTTCGATATTTACTACTTTCTCCATGTTAGATTCAATCTCAACCATTGGACGACCAATTGTTAAAACTCCTTCTTTAATTACATTCCCAAAAGCAGTTTGATCTCTATCAGCTGAAGAAACAGCAGCATCTATATTCCCAGTATTTAAACTAGATTTCACATCTGTAATTAAATGTGTATTGTATTTAGTTGTTCTTTTGATAAATAAATATCTTTCTACAATCACAAAAATTGTATAAAACAATAAAATTGAAATTGGAATTAAGAAAAATCCACCTTTTATAAAGAAATCAAATGCAGAAATCTCTTCTGTTACAACCACTTTTTTAGCAGCATCAGCAACCGTTGCCGACGGACTTGAAATTTGTCCATTCGCTACTGAAGCGAATATAGAAGTTAAAACTATCAACCCCAGGTATTTTCTCATTTTAATAAAGTTTAAAAAATAACAGCGTGAAAATAAATATTATTTTCCATTTTTTCAGAAATACTTATTAAGACCGAATTGTTGTTAACATCAAACTGTAATGAGTTTTTAAGATTCGCTCACAACTAACCAAATCAATTCCCTTTCATTAAACTCTCAATTACTTTTCTTGATTTCCACTTCTTTATTTGCAATTCTCGTTGAGTAGCTTCCGATTTAGATTGATAATTTTCTTGATAAACGACTTGCCAATCACCAACCCCACCAGTAAAACCTTTATGATTGGAATTATGTTTTAACAATCGCTCTTGTAGATTAGATGTTGAGCCAATGTAATATTTATTCTTTTTAATTGAAAACAGGATATAGGTGTGATACATTTTTAATAATTTAATTCAAAAAAGGTTAGATTTTCATTAAGTGTGGGAAATACAGGATTCGAAATCCGATGAATCGGATCAAGCTCTGTGACCCTCCCGATTGAAATCGGGATGCCCTGAACCAGCTGAGCTAATTTCCTTTTTTTTAACATTCATTTTAAACTAAAGTTTAAGCAAAAAAAAAGACTTACATAAATGTAAGTCTTTTAATTAAGTGTGGGAAATACAGGATTCGAACCTGTGACCCCCTGCTTGTAAGGCAGGTGCTCTGAACCAACTGAGCTAATTTCCCTTTTTTTCAACTTTAAAAACCTCGTTTGGTTCGTTGTTGTGAGTGCAAAGATAGGCACATTTTTTATTTCTGCAAGTGTTTTTCAAAAAAAAATCAAAAAAAATCGCTCAATAAAAAGAAGCTTCCAAAAACTAAAATTGTATCTTCTTTTTTTACAGATAATTGCGCATTTTTTAGAGCTTCTTTTGGATTAAGAAAAAAAGTTGATTTTAATTTAAATTCTTTTGATTCTTCCATCAATTGAATTAGTTTCGCACTTCTTTCATTACTAAATTCTGTAAAAAAGTAATTCGCTTCTTTAGGAAACAATGAAAATATACTTTTAATATCTTTATCTGAACTTGTTCCATAAATGATATGAAGCTCTCCTTTATTTATTTTTAGAATTGAATCTAAAGTCGCTTTAATACCGTCATAATTATGAGAAACATCCATAATCGTTAAAGGCTCTTCATTCATCACTTGTAAACGTCCTCTGAATCCTGTATTTGCAGAAAGTTTTTTCAATCCATTCGCTATTACCTGCTCTGATATCTCAAAACCAATTGATTTTAGATATTCTAGAGCTAAATAAACAGACTTGTAGTTTTTTATCTGATAATCACCTAACAAGGGAAAAGTAGCTGGTATTTGCACAGAAGCATCTTCAGCTAAAATAAGTGTTGAATTAGACTCAATCGCTTTCTTTTTAAAAACAGCTATTGTTTCAGGTAAAGTCTCTCCAACAATAACGGGAACAGAATTTTTAATGATTCCTGCCTTCTCAAAAGCAATCTCTCCTAACGTTTCTCCAAGAAAATTTGTATGCTCTAAACCTATATTCGTAATTATTGAAAGTATCGGTGTAATGATATTTGTAGCATCAAGCCTCCCTCCTAAACCTGTTTCAATAACACAAATGGACGTTTCTTTTTTAAGAGAGTGAACCAGTGTCATTATCCAAGTGATTTCAAAAAAGGATGGTTCAAAATCAAGATTTAAACCTTTTACTTCTTCACAGAAAGAAATTACTTCCTCTTCAGAAATCATTTCTCCATTTACTCGAATTCTTTCTCTAAAATCTTCGATATGAGGCGAAGTAAAAAGTCCAACTTTCTCTCCAGATTCAGTTAACACGGATGCCAACATGCTTGACGTCGACCCTTTACCATTTGTCCCCGCAACATGAATAAACTTCAGTTGATCTTGTGGATTCCCGAAAAATTCAGCTAAACGAATACAATTAGCCAAACTAGGCTTACACAAGCTTAAAATAAATGTTTAGTGCTTGATTTATCTTGCCAAAACTTGATTAATTATTCGTTGATCGGTCGTTGTTGTTTTAGAAGTACTTTTCCCTCCAACAACTTCTCCTTCAGCATTTACAGTTAATTTCAAATAAATAGTTTGAGGTTCATCTGAATAAATATTATCATTATTTGGATTACCATATCTTACACGACCACCTCCATCTCCACCTCCAGAACCTGATCCATTCCCTGGCCCATCACCAGATCCACTATCCATTCCAAATCCAGAACCTTTTCCACCACCTTTTCCTGTTCCTGAACCACCATCTCCAAAATAATTTGTTGACGCTTCAGTAGAAGTTGCTGGATTCGTTTTATTATTTGAATTCGTTTTATTTGAGCTCCCGGATGTTACTTTTACATCAGTTGTCGAAGAATTTGAAGTCAATACTTTTGCAGATTGTTGTCTTGGAATTGGATCAACTCTATCATTTGTTGGAGTTCCTCCTCCCCCTCCACCTCCTGAAGTTGCAGCAAGATTCATTGCTTCTATTGGAATCGGCATATCCATTTCAACTTCAGGATAAACAGTTTCATATATCGGAGGATCTGCTTGAGGAATAGTTGTGATTATTAAAAAAAGAAACATTAATCCCAATATCAAAAAAGAAATTAAAGCACTTATTTTCTTGTCTTTATCTTCGTTATAAACTTCAATATTCATATTTCTAATTTTAATAAACTGCAAATCTTCTCTTTACACCTTGATTATTCTACGTAAAACAACAAAATAAGTTATAAATCAATCAAGCATTTCGGAATAATTCAAAAAGTATCAACACCCTACTTTTAAAATCGTCTTTTATACATAATAACGAAAATTCAAATTGGTTACATCCAAAATGAATTGCAAAAAAAATGGTAGCCTTTATTGGGCTACCATTCATAATAATATTTAATGAACTCAGTGTTAAACCAACTGATTTAATGCGATTTCAAATGCGGCTTTAGCAATTCCTGTTTTACCAGCATTTTTAGCATGAGCATTTTCTAAAGCTTTATGAATTGTATTACTTGTATCTTCAAAAATTCCTTTATCTGAAATTTCTTTTAAGTCGTTACTCATTAAGTAAGCAAAAACTCTAGCCATTCCACAGTTTGAAATGAAATCTGGAATGATTGAAATTGTGTTATCTGCATAATCAGCGATTGGACCAAAGAAAATTTCTGGATCTGCGAAAGGAACGTTTGCTCCTGAAGAAATCACTTGAACTCCTGATTTCACCATTCTATCTAATTGATCTTTTGTGATCATTCTTGAACCAGCACAAGGAATAAATACATCAGCTTGTAAATCCCAAACTTTAGCATTTACTTCATCGTATGAAATTAAATCTGGGTGAACTAATTCATTTCCGTTTTTATTTAAGAACATTGATTTAATTTCTTCAAAAGAAAAACCTTCTTCTTTAATCAAACCACCTACTCTATCAATAATACCAACGATTTTCGCTCCTTGTTGAGCTAAATAATAAGCTCCAGCAGAACCAACATTCCCCCAACCTTGTACGATTACTTTTTTACCTTCAACTGAACCACCCCAAATTGAGTAGTAATGTTTAATTGATTGCGCAACACCATAACCAGTAATCATATCAGCAACAACATACTTACGATCGATACTTGGAGTAAATTGTTCATCTTCAATCACTTTTAAAACTCCATTACGAAGTTGTCCAATTCTATTGATTTTTTGAGCTTCTCTTGGTTGAAAGTGTCCGTTAAAAACACCTTCTTGCGGATGCCAAACACCACATTCTTCAGTCATTGGGATTACTTCGTGAATCTCATCCACATTTAAATCTCCACCTGTACCATAATAATGTTTCAATAAAGGAGTTACTGCAGCATACCATCTTCTCAAAACACCTTCTTTACGAGGATCTTTTGGATCAAAGTTAATTCCAGATTTTGCTCCACCAATTGCAGGTCCAGCTACTGTAAATTTAACTTCCATTGTTTTTGCTAAAGACTCAACTTCACGTTTATCCAAACCTGCTCTCATTCGAGTACCACCACCGGCAGCTCCACCTCTTAAAGAATTGATTACTACCCATCCTTCAGCATCAGTTTCAGCATCTTTCCACTCAAATACTATTTCAGGTCTTTTATTTTCGAATTTGTAAAGTAAGTCTTTCATAATTAATAATTTGTAAATTTAAAATTGTTCAGTACAATTAGTTTTGTTTATTTACAGTCAAAAATTGAAGTACATTTTGTTTAATAAACTTCAAAAATTTATTTGCAAAGATAAAAAGAAAATATCGTTTGTTGCGTTGTAACCAATGTATTATTCATAACACATTTTAAAAATGATGTGATTAATTTGGAGTATGTAAAATTCCACCTACAACATTTCTAGAAGCTCCTGTAACAGAATTAATTGTATTTGGTTCATTTTCTAAATACAAAGCTCCCAGAAAACCAAAGATTATTGCTTCCTTAAAATCAATAATTTCTTCAGATGGCAAAATAACTTCTCCATCAAAATACTTCTTAATTTTCTCAATCAAAAAACCATTTTTTGCTCCACCTCCAGTAATTAAAACCGATTTCAATTTCTGATCATTTAAAATGGCACCTATTTGGATAGCAATATGCTCAATGATGGTTCTCAAATTATTTTCAATATCACGATCAAACTTTATTAACGGATAAAAATGAGTTTCTAACCATTCAGTTCCTAGTGATTTTGGCGCAGATTGCGAATAGAAATCCAATTTATTCAACAAATCAAGTAAAAAGAAATTAATCTCTCCTGATTTTGATAATTCACCATTTTTATCATATCTCAACCCCTTTGATTCAACCAATCTATTCAGTGGTAGATTACCTGGACAAATATCAAATGCAATAATTTCATTATTTTTCATAAAACTGACATTCGAAATACCTCCAATATTTAGAAATGAATCAGCCAGTTTATTAAACAATTTAAAATCTCCAATCGGAACAAGAGGTGCTCCCTGTCCTCCTGCCACAACGTCTTTTGTTCGGAAATCATTTATCACTTTAATTCCCGTTAAAAAAGACAAAGTTGTCCCACAACCAATTTGATAAGTAAAACCGTTTTCAGGTTGATGATAAATTGTTTGACCATGAGAGGCAATTACATCTATTTTTTCAGTCTGAATTTCATTTTTATCAATAAATTGATTTACTAAGGTTGCGTATAACTGTCCAATTTTTTTATCTAACTGTAGCATCAAAGGAACAGAAAGTTTAGTCGCATTTTTTAATTCTAAAATAAATTCATCTTCATAAGCATAAGATTCTGTATAAAGCACATCAAAACTCCATTCATTATTCTTTGATTTTGTGTACTTTACATAAGAAACATCTAAACCATCCATAGATGTCCCAGACATTAAGCCGATAACATTATAACTTCTCATAGTGTTAAATGTATGAAAATTTAAATAATATCAGTAAATTTGTCATCGATAATTTTGTTAATATATCAAACTATAACGATATGAATTTTGAATTAACTGAAGAGCAATTAGCGGTAAAAGAGGCTGCAAGAGATTTTGCTCAAAACGTATTAAAACCAGGTGTAATCGAAAGAGACAACCTTCAAAAATTTCCAGCTGAAGAAATCAAACAATTAGGTGAACTTGGGTTCATGGGTATGATGGTTAGTCCAGAGTACGGTGGAAGCGGAATGGATACTATTTCATACGTTTTAGCAATGGAAGAAATCTCTAAAGTTGATGCTTCTACCTCTGTTTGTATGTCAGTAAACAACTCTTTAGTTTGTTGGGGATTAGAAAAATACGGAACAGAAGAACAAAAACAAAAATACTTAGTTCCTTTAGCTAAAGGAGAAAAAATCGGTGCTTTCTGTTTATCAGAGCCTGAGGCTGGTTCAGATGCAACTTCTCAAAGAACTACTGCAATCGACATGGGGGATCATTATTTATTAAATGGTACTAAAAACTGGATTACGAATGGTTCTTCAGCTTCTACTTATTTAGTAATTGCACAAACAAATATTGAAGCAGGACATAAAGGAATTAATGCTTTCATCATCGAAAGAGGAATGGAAGGATTTATCGTTGGTGCAAAAGAAGATAAAATGGGTATTCGTGGAAGTGATACACATACTTTATTATTCAATGATGTTAAAGTTCCAAAAGAAAACAGAATCGGAGAAGATGGATTTGGTTTCAGTTTCGCTATGAAAGTATTATCTGGAGGTAGAATTGGAATTGCTGCTCAAGCTTTAGGTATTGCTGCAGGAGGTTTAGAATTAGCTTTAGCATACTCAAAACAACGTTCTGCTTTCGGAAAAGAAATCTATAAACACCAAGCAATCGCTTTCAAATTAGCTGATATGGCTACAGAAATTGATGCTGCAAGATTATTAGTTCATAGAGCTGCTGCTGACAAAGATGCTGGTAGAAACTACGATCAATCTGGAGCAATGGCGAAGTTATACGCTTCAAAAGTAGCTATGGAACAAACAGTTGAAGCTGTTCAGATTCACGGTGGTTACGGATTCGTTAAAGAATACCACGTTGAACGTTTAATGCGTGATGCTAAAATTACTCAGATTTACGAAGGAACTTCAGAAGTTCAAAAAATCGTTATCTCAAGAAATATTTTGAAAGATTAATTTCGATTAATATTCATAAAAAAACCGATTCAAGTATTTTGAATCGGTTTTTTTTATGTCTTTATTTTAGTACTGCACTCTTCTTAAAGAAGTACCATCAGAATAAACATCAAATACAATTCCTGAGTAATTCAAATCTACCGTTTGACCCAGATAATTGATTGTATTAATAATTTTCTGTACTTCTCTTTTTGATCTTAATGATACAATATCAGAAACAGTCTCTACACCATTGAAATCAACTTGTCTCAATCTATAATAAACTTCAGTCTCTTCATTTAATTCATCGTCATGTATAACATAAGAATTCAATTTTGTAGAATTTCCTGCTCCGTTTACTCTTGCAATTGGATTAAATAAATAACCATCATTACTTTTCTCAACTATAAAATAATTATTATTAAACTCTGATGCAGTAACCCATTGTATTTTATTAGATTTTTCTGATGATTTAGCATTAAAATACATTAACTCTATTGGCAACACTACGCTAGATGGACAAGTTCCTGAAAAAGTTGGAACAGTTGGTGTGGTAAAAGCAGGGGGACTTCCTCCATTATTTGTGTATGTCCCACTATGATTAACGACAGAAGGTGTACCGGAATTTGTTATAACAATACTTCCACCAGACTCAACATCTAATTGATTTCCAGATGATGCAAAAGTTGTGTTTGTAGCTGTAACTGAACCAGATTCACTAAAAACATCATTACCGCCATATCCAAAAGCACTTTTAGCTGTATTTCCTGAAAAATAACAATTCGTAAGTGTTAAATCTCCGCCATTAGTTGTCAATGTTCCGTATGTACTTCCTGTAGGATTCGTATTATTCCGAACTAACACTCTTGTAAAAACTGTTGTGCCTCCATAAAACGCTGCTGCACCACCATATTTCGTTGAATTATCATAGGTATCGCTATATTCAATTATGCAATCAGTCAAAACTAAATCTCCAGTAGTTTGATAGATGGCAGCTCCTTCAGATCCATCATGGTCAGTTTGAGAACCAGAAAACAAACAATTGGTATAAGTGACATCTGTAGTTGAGTTTGCAACGGTAATAGATAAAGCAGCTCCATTAGATATTGTCGCTGCACTACTCTTATAATTCCCTATAAATGCTGTATTCGTAACATTCAAGACAATACTTGACCCTTTTACATCAATCCCTCCAGATGCACCGTGCGAAGGATCCCCATTACAATACATACCTCCACCATTAATATTAACTGTTGAATTTGAATTAATTGCAATTGTAGCATATTTACTTGAACCACCGTTTGTATTACAAATAACATTTGTAAGTGTTACACCCGGTGAACCTGTATTTCCAATTTGTAAACATTGGCCATCAACATTCGAAGAGTACTTTGTAAATTGAATGTCCTCAAGGGTTACACTAGCACTAATTTCAGCAAAGTGATATGCCCCGTGAATACCAGAATAATCATTATCAAAAATAGTTTTCTTATTCCCCGCACCTATTATGGTAATATTCTCAGTAAAAGTATATCCATAATTTTGAGTTTGAGACCCACCCACCGAACTGGTATAAGTACCTGCATCGACATAAATCATATCACCGTCTACAAATGGACCATATGCTGCCCAAAGCGCTCGAAATGTTGCTTTCGGTGAAGATGCAGCAGTACCATTGTTAGCATTATTACCAACTGCAGTAGTGAAAATATCATCACTATTTAAAGTTGCATCATTGATGTAATAGTTTGCACTTCTTAAAACACAAGAATGAACAAAAACAAAAAAAATAACATTAAAAATTCTCACTATTTATTTTTTTAAAATGAAATAGTTACAATTATTTACAAACACAAAGTTATTTTATCTTTTTAACAAAAAATGAAATTTTGATTTAAATAAATGGAATTAAGTATTATTACTGAATTCTCCTAACTGAAGTTCCATCAGAATATACATCGAAAACAATTCCTGAATAACTTTCATTCACTTCTTGCCCAATAGTATTAATTACCTTTATTATTTCACCAGATAATTTTGTCATATCAACTGCAACAATTTGTGTTTTTGTTTCTTCACCATTGTAGTCGATTTGTGTCAATCGATAGTAATTAATTCCATTTACATAGTCCTGATCCTCGATTGAATAATTTATGATATGAGTAGAATTACCTGCACCATTAACCCTTGCAATCGGAGAAAAGTGATACCCATCAAAACTTCTTTCAATCACAAAGTAATCATTGTTAAGTTCTGTAGCTGTTGCCCAACTAACCAAAACATTATCTACTTTTGATTTTGCTTCAAATTTTATTAACTCGATTGGTAATGGTATAGCAGCTTCAACAGCTATCGTCCACCATGAAAATGCATCTATGTTAGAGAATGAATTTGTATTTGCACTTGTGTTTTCATTACTACTTTTCACAACCCAAGTTGAACCAGCATCTGTAGATCTCCACAATTTAAAAGAAGACTCACTTGCTCCTAAACCATTTAATTCATTATCAAAATAATTAAATAATAAAGTTGCTGCTAAACCTGTGTTATTTGTAGGACTGATAATAAAATAACGCTGAATACTTTCATTCCCTTCTACATTTTGAACAGCATGACCTCTACTAATAGTCGTTGTACCAAAGTCGGCTGATGAAGTTAACATCACACCCATTCCACCAACATTGAATGCATTTGGATTATTGATAGCTAACGTAGTTGTAATTAAACCAGTAGGGCCATAAATTCGATCGGTATTACTTTCTCCAACAATAGTTCCAGTAGATGATAAATCAATGTTATAACCATTCAAGAATACATCAGCTGTCGCCCCTGACATATTCAAATTATTAGTAACAACAATCCCTCTATTCAATGTTAGTCCTGTACTCGAATTACTATTCGTTAAATTATAAAAAGTAGTTGTTGCAGAACCTGTAATACTTTGATTTGTTGAGCCATTAAAAGTAACCGTTTTTGATCTGTTTGTGAATGTTCCACTATTTGACCAATTACCAGACAAAGCAATATCATAATTTGAAGTACCCGAATTAAAACTTGCATCTAAAGTAGTTCCTGACATGATTGTTAAACTTCCAATAATATTAATATTTGAAGCTAACCTTACTGTTGGTTTTGTTGACTGAGAAGTTGCATTTGAAATAATTACATTTGGCATATCAGCCGAAGAACTAATTGTAAACACCTGACTATTTGATGTGCTTGCATCCCCAAATTGAATAGTTCCTCCACTTACGTTATAAGTACCTGAAATATTATAGTAATCTTTCGAATTACTTGTTTTATTTCTAATAATAATTGTTCCACCAGACATATTAAATGTAGATGAATTTGAACTCATATCAAATGCGGCTATACTTCCTGAAGCACTACCATAAATATTTAATAAAACTACTCCTCCACTTTGCGTATAAGTATATGGATTTGCTCCTGCAGATGTAGGAGCAATTCTACCTGCAACATTTAAATTTCCACCTTCAATAATTATTCTTGCTGAACTACCTTTTGTTCTTAAACTATTACCTGTAGAATTACCAATATTCATAGTTCCTTGAGTTATTTTCAAGTATCCTGAAACATCCCAAGAATCACCACTTGCAGTGATTGTTACATTTGGATTATTTAACCAAAAACCACATGTAGAAAGAATTTCATGAGATTTTCCAGTATAAAATATTTGATTTGAATAAGTATAAGTACCTGAAAACTTTATTGTTCCATTTAATAATTCATTTGCAGTATTAGCTGAATAATGTAAAAATTCTGTATTCGTTGAAAAATTAGTCGGCATAATTTCTAGAATATTTGCACTTGAAGTCCCCATATCTACTGTCATCACATTGAATTTTGTAGTACCACCAGTTCCTGAAATCGTTTGATTTCCATTTTTGTTAAATGTCACATCACAAGATCCATTCGTATAAAAATCTAACACATTATTATTGACAATATTTCCGGTTGTAGTTAAATAAGCATAACCAGCGGAATTAGGAGCATTAAACGTTCCTGTTGAAGAAATAGAAATATCTCCAGAAACATCAAAAGACCTACTAGAATTTCCATTAATTGAATTGTTATCAAATTTGCAGAATTTGTTGGCACTAATGTAGCAGTAATCCAAGATGAATTATCTGCTGAAGATTGCCAAGCTGAAGCTGTATTCCAGTTCCCTGTCGTATTTAACGATCGATAATAATCGGTTGGAGCAGAACCTTGAGTTACAATCAATGTTTGGTTAACATTTGTAGCTGCAGAATAATTAGAATTTCCACTTTGAGATGCTGTAATAACTGTTGAACCTGCACCTACTATTGTTACAGTGTTTCCAGAAACTGTAGCTACTAATGGATTTGAACTTGTATATGTAATTGTTAAACCAGAACTAGCCGAACCTGTTAATGTAAATGCTGCATCACTTGTTGTTTTACTTGCTAATGCTCCAAAAGTAATTGTTTGGGAAGCTTGAGTAATGTTTGCCGAAAGTCCTGTAGGTTGTGTCAAAGTATAATTTCCAGAATTTGCACCTCCTAATGTTGATGTTGATGTTACTGAAATTCCTGTCCCAACATTTGCACTTGCAAAAGTTCCTGTTCCTGTTAAAGTAACTACATCGGGAGAAATGATTCCATTTAAAGTACCTGTAATAGTCGCATTAGTCGTTCCATTATAGATTTTATTATTTGCTGATGCCGAACTAACTGTTAATGCAACTGCAGTGATGGAAGCAGTTAATGTTGGTTGAGTTATCGAATAGTTACTGCTTGGTACTGTAAAAGAACCTGATCTAGTTAGTGTTTTATTTGTTCCAACGTTAACATTTGGAAAAGCCCATGTTACAAAATCACTAACCGTAAAAGATTCACTATTCATTAAACCTGAATAAGCTGCAGTACCAGTCATTACTACAGAAGTCGTTCCATCATACGTTTTAGATGTTCCTGACAAACCTGAAATAGTCAACGCTTTTTTAGAAACATTACTTGAAGCAGTTGCAACATTTACGGTAGTTGCTCCTGAGCTAGTCAAAACAACATTACCTGAATAAGTCCCAACTGCAGTAGCAACAGCTAAACGAATATAGATCGTTGTTGAAGCTACAGTTCCACTTAATTGAGTTAATGTCTGAGTTGATGCGAAACCTGAAGCTCCTCCAGCAGTTTTGGAAACTTCAAATCCTGCAGGCGGAGTTATTAAAACATCATTCGTCAGCAATGAACCAGAAACAGTAAAATTTGATGTTGAACTAGCTGTACCATATGTTGTTGAAAGTGCGCTTAATGTTCCTGTTGTTAAAATTGTTGGGGAAGTAGCTGCCGCAGCCGTAATAGAAACATCATCAATTGTTAAATTAGAAGATCCTTTTGTAAATGTCCATCTTATATACCTAGAAGTTGAGCTAAGAGAATATGTACCTTTAGTTGTACAAGTTGTAGGTAAATCTGTAGAACCAGATAAATTAATAATTGTCGACCAAGTACTACCGTTAGCAGATTCTTCAACAAGTAATGAAGAAGTTGTAGCAGAATTTGATTTTACAACAAAAGATAATTGATTCGGAGATGCATTAAAATTTACGGTTGAATATTGAGCTGATGCATCAAATTTACCACCATTACTCCCTGAACATGCGAAAGAAGTACTATAATATGTCCCCATCGATTCTGTCCATCCTGTTGGAGCTGTACCCCAAGAACTTCTAGAGACAGGTAATGTCGCTTGTGAAAAAGCAAAATTTGAAAGAATAAAGCAGAAGATATAGCCTAAATAAATGATAAATCCTCTACTTTTTTGTTGTCCAGTTTTCATAATGTTAAAAATAAAAATACATTACAAAGCGGTTTCAGTATGGAAAAATCCATCATCAAGGATGCTCACTTTTTATTTAAAAAGCAATATTTCTTTGCTTCACTATTCTTTTAATTTATAAATCCATTTAAAGTTAAATTCAAACTTTTCGTTGACTTATAATTCATTACAAATTTAGAGAATCAAAGTGAATCGACAATATTATTTTTATGTTAAAAAACTGATTATCAACATTTACCGATTTAGTAAATGGATTTACTATGGATATCCCCAATGTTCTTTTGATAACTTAGTCCAAAAAAAAAGCACTAGAAATCTAGTGCTAAATTTTCATTAATATTAAATTAACTTATTGAATTCTTTTCACAGTTGAACCATCTGAATAAACATCAAAAACAATTCCTGAATAATTCTTATCGACTTCTTGACCGATTGAATTTACTGTTTGCATAAATTGAGTGTTTTTCTTAGTCATATCAACAGAAACAATTTTAGAGGTCGTTTCTTCTCCATTATAATCTGTCTGTATTAATCGATAGTAATTTATACCATTGATATAATCTTTATCAATAGTCAAATAATCAATTTTGTGTGTTGAATTTCCAGCACCATCTATTCGAGTAATTGGAGTAAAATGAGTTCCATCGAAACTTCTTTCAATCGTAAAATAATCATTGTTTATTTCTGCAGCAGTTTCCCAATTTAATTTCACATCATTCTGTTCTGATTTCGCTTGGAAATAAACTAATTCAATTGGAAGTGGAACTGCTTGATCTCCTGCAGCTCCAAATGAACTAAATGTTGTCAAAGAATTCCATGTTAAAATATTTGAACCCGGATTAAAACTTGACGAGCCTTGTTCTGTCCCAGTTAAAAAAGTACATCCTGTAGGTTTATACCATGTTCCACTACTTAATTTAACTGGCTCGAAAGTTGTTTCAGAACCATTAATGTCAGCATTATCATAAGTGTAAGATATCGAGTATGTTGGACTTGAAATCCCCGATGGACTCACTTCCCAAAATCTATTTATATAATTTGTAAGTGACGGATTTAAACCTGGCACTTTAACTGGTTTTGTATACGTTGTAATAGATGAATTCGTTAAAGTTGCTGAAGATAGTGTTAATGATAATGGAGTATAATAGTTTGCATCTCCAACAGGGAAACTATAACTTGTCAATGAATTTACATAGTGTTTTACATTTCCAATAACACCACTATTATCATAAGCTACTACATAAGACGATGAACTTCCACCTGAAATTGTAGCATTAGCAGATGAACTTCCTAATGTTAGAGTATAGCTTACTGTTTTAATCAAACCTGAAGTTAACGTTAAACTCGTTTGTGCAGTAATATTTGATGCTAAAGTAGTAAATGCACTACCTGATTTATTTGTTGCTAATTTATTGAAAACTTCACCTGAATATGCTGTACCTGCCATATCACCTGTAACACTCACATTATCTAAAGAACAATTATTTCCAAATTGCGAAGTAAATAAAAAGGCAATCTGCAATGAAGCTTGGTTTTCAGCACCAACTGGTAAAGTTACAGATTGAGTCGTCCATCCATTTGACACACTATATCTTGTAACATTCGAACCTACTGATGTCCAAACACTTCCATCTGTTGAATATTGAACAGTAACATAATCGTTTGAAGCTGAATAACCATTATCTCTATACCAATCAAAATTCACGACAATATTCGAATAATTCGTAGTAGAAAAACCACTTGTTCTTCTTAGTCTAATTTGATTCCCACTTGTTGCAGAATAGGAGTTAAATTTTGCAAAATATGTTCCTGCCGAAGCTGCAGATACTGTTGGATTAGATGAAGAAGAAACGTAAGTTAACGCTGGAGCTGTTGTTACATTCGTAACCAAAGTTGTTCCCCATCCTGAAGGAATAGAACCTGAGTTCTCAAAACTTTCAGTCAATAAACTAGTTCCTGTAGAACCTCCTATAATAGCTGAAGTTGATGATACTGTTGAATTACCTGTTCCATCAAAAGTGACAGTTCCAGTTCCTTCTGTAAAATAATCTCCAGAACTTGTCCAATTTCCTGCTATATTAATATCAAAAGTACCTTGAGCTAATTTCCCTCCAGATAAAGTTGCATTTCCATTGATATCGATGTTTCCAAAAAGTGTTTTAGTGCCAGATCCACTCGATACAAAATGATTATAACTAGCTGGAATTACTTTCTGTGCACTACCACTATTATAAGTAAATGTCCCATAAAACGTTGGAACTGCATCAAAACCTGAAATCACATAATTTGAGGCACTTGCATAGGTATTATTTATTGCATGACCAGAAACATTCCCCATTGTGAACGTACCTGTTCCAGAAGCCCTATAGATTCTATTGGCAAGATTTAATGTTAAAGCATTTCCAGTTGTTCCTAAATTAAAATTCCCTCCAACTGTTACATCGTTCGGATTTGTAGCTATACCTCCCGCAGTATTTGCATTTGCAATAGTTAAATCATTCAAAACAGTTAAAGTAGTTCCTGATCCAATTGTAACGGTATAACCATTATTTGTTCCAATTTGTAAATTATAAAAAGAAACGGATGGAATTGTTTGATTTTTGGCTACCCAATTATTGCCAGAAGCAAAAATTGTAGTACCTGTATTTTCATTAAATGATGCATCATCAATAGCTATAGTTGCACCTTCAACTCTGAGTGAACCAGTTCGATGATAAAAAAGAGTGGATGATTCTACAGTAAAACTAGCAACATATAAATTAAAGCCATTCATATCAAAACCAGAAGTTCCATATGTATTTTGAATTTTAAAAGATTGTATCGTTAA
Organism: Fluviicola sp.; assembly: GCA_021300395.1. Classification (GTDB taxonomy): domain Bacteria; phylum Bacteroidota; class Bacteroidia; order Flavobacteriales_D; family Crocinitomicaceae; genus CAIUKX01. The sequence continues at coordinate 41,810 of JAJTEO010000043.1, forward strand.
TGTATTGAGTATTTTGTAAAAAGACAACCTATTTAACCCTACACCAACACTCATTGTTGTCATATTACCTGAACCTGAAATTGTAGCATAATTTCCAGAGTTTCCTCCTTCAAAATTGACGAAAAAAGTTGAGGTTTTATTGTAAGTTCCATCAATAATAGCATTTCCATAAATAGATGTATTGTGACCAGTAGTTAATGATGTGAAGTAAAAAAATGCTCCTGAAGCTATTCTTAAATCATACATAGGTTGTGATGTAGAAGCATCTGAAACAGTAGGATAATTTGAAAGTCCACTTGGTACATAAATACTAGAATATCTTGTTGGTATTACATCACCTTCCCAATTTGAAGCTGTACTCACCTCAGTACTAGTTGAACCATCCCATAATTGACCGGCATAATCTCCTACATAAACGTCAGCATCCCAACCTGAACCAACAACTGAGCCATCTGATGTAAATTTAACAGTTATACTTCCACTCGTAGCGACATACATATATGAAGTACTTATTGTACCTGAATTTGACTGCTCTCCAATTAATCTATCAGATGTTGTAGTACCATCATACACAAAAAAATAATCTGCAGAACTTTCAGTTGAAAGAGAATTAAGTTTAATTCGAATGTATTTTCCTGCTGCGCAATTAAATGTATAAGTAGCTGTTACACTACTTGAATAGTTACTTCCACTCCCTCCATTATCATAAAATTTATCAGGAGACGCAGATGTAGCGGTTATCGTAGCTGATTGAGAACCTGAAGTTCCCATTGTAAGGGTTGCTGCTAAAGAATTTAAGGTAGAAAATAGAAAAGCAATATATAAAAGCTTAGAATTGAATAAACGTTTATAGTCCATCATTTGTAGTTTGTAGTAATAGTTTAAATAATAGCTCTAAAATATAATATTAGCACGTCAAACTTAATGAAAAAAGAATCGAATAAAAGCTTTGTGTTATCAAATAAGTCCCTGAAATTAAACTTAATGCGTTTAGTAATGCTTAAATATTAATTTTATGCATCAAATTTTAATTTAATTCAAAAAAAAAGCTGTTTCAAATAGATTTGAAACAGCTCAATATTAGAAAAAATCAATTATTGAATTCTTTTCACAGAACTTCCATCTGAATACATATCAAAAACAACTCCTGAATAAGACTCATTTACTTCTTGACCTGCAGTATTGACAGTCATCACTTTTTCACCTTGAATTTTCGTCATATCCACAGCAACTATTTCCGAAGAAGTTTCAGTACCGTTGTAATCTGTTTGAATTAAACGATAGTAATTAATTCCATTACTAAATTCTGTATCAATCAAGAAGTACGAAATAGTGTGAGTTGAATTACCTGCACCATCAACCTCTGAAACTTTTGAAAAACTCTCACCATCAAGACTTCTTTCAACTGTAAAATAATCATTGTTGATTTCTGATGCTGTTTTCCAATTTACTTTTACATTGTTTTGATATTTTTTTGCTTCAAAAGACAACAATTCAATTGGTAACGCAACAGCTTGATCTCCGGCTCCACCAAATGAACTAAAACTTGTCAAATTAGACCAAGTCAATGTGTTTGTTCCAGCATCTAAAGCCGCTGTTCCTTGAGCTGTTCCTGTTAAAAAAGTACATCCTGTTGGTTTGTACCATGTTCCACTGCTTAATTTTACAGGTTTGAAATTAGTTTCTGAACCTACAATATCAGCATTATTATAACTGTAAGCCATAGTATAAGTTGGACTTGTTATTCCTGAAGGGCTCACTTCCCAAAATCTATTTACATAATTTGTTAATGACGCGTTTAACCCGGTAACTTTAACACCTTTTGTGTATGCTGTAATAGATGCACTTGATAATGTTGCTGAAGTTAAAGTGAAAGTCATCGGTACATAATAATTTGCATCACCAATTGGCAATGAATAAGCTGCATTTGAATTTACAAAATGCTTTACATATCCAATTGTTCCGCTATTATCATAAGCAACAACGTAAGAAGAAGAACTACCACCAGTTACAGTTGCATTTGAAGATGATGTTCCCAATGTTAACGTATAACTTGCCGTTTTCAAGAAGCCTGAAGTTAAGGTTAAACTAGTTTGAGCAGTAATATTTGATGCCATTGTTGTCGATGCTCCACCAGTCTTATTCATTTGTAATTTATTAAATACTTCACCTGAAAATGGTGTTCCTGAATCGCCAGTTACACTTACATTATCTATATGACAATCGTTACCAAACTCTGAAGTAAATAAAAATGCAATATAAATTGTCGCTTGATTTTCAGCACCTGCAGGTAAAGTAACACTTTGACTAGTCCATGAATCTCCACTTGCTGAATATCTAGTAATTGATGAACCAACTGATGTCCATGTCGAGCCATTAGTCGAGTATTGAACATTCACATAATCATCATCTGTATCGTAACCATTATCTTTAGTCCAATCAAAATTTACTACAATATTAGAATAGTTAGTTGTTGAAAAACCTGAACTTCTATGCAATCTCATTTGCCCTGTACCAGAAGCTGTAAATGAATTAAACCTCACAAAATAAGACCCATTTGAAGCGCTAAAGCCTGTTGGATAAGAACTAGATGACACACAAGTAATCGCTGGATTAACACCACCATCTGTAACTAAAGTAGTGCTCCAACCTGCACTTAAAGCTCCTCCATTTTCAAAACTATCTGAAAACAAACTAGAACTTCCTCCACCTAACATTGCTGTTGTAGCCGAAACCGTTGCATCTCCAGAACCATCAAAGGTTACTGTTCCCGTTCCCTCTGTGAAATAATCCCCTGAACTTGACCAATTCCCTGCGACTGTTATATCAAATGTACTTTGCGCTAATTTCCCTCCTGACAAGGTAGCATTACCATTAATATCAATATTACCAAATAACGTTTTTGTCCCTGATCCAGTTGAAACAAAATTATTATAAGTTGCAGGGATTACTTTTTGAGCACTTCCACTATTATAGGTGAAAGTACCATAAAAGGTTGGTGTCCCAAAACCTGAAACAGCATAATTAGAAGCACTTGCATAAGTTACATTTATAGCATGACCAGAAACATTTCCCATCGTTATTGTTCCTGTTCCTGATGCACGATAAATTCGATTCGCTAAATTCAATGTTAAAGCATTTCCTGTGTTACCTATAATCATATTGTTAGCTACAGTCACATCATATGCATTTGTAGCAATCCCTCCAGCTGAACTTGTATTTAAAAAAGTTAAGTCATTTGTTACTGCTAAACCAGATGCTGTGCCCAATGTAGTTGTATAACCATTTTGAGTTCTAATTTTTAAATTATAATAAGTCGTAGTCCTTACCGTTTGATTACTTGGAGAATAAGTATCACCTTGACAATAATAAACTGTACCTGTACCTGGATTAAAGTTGCCATTAGTTGTAAAATAAGGATTAATATCATCCCCTGGATTTGCCCACATTGAAGCATCTGGATTTCCCCAAATATTCAAATTACCTGCTCTCAAATATAAAGTTCCTTCTTGAAAGAAAAATTCAGTTGTTACATCATAACCATTCATATCGAAAGACCCACCTGTTTGCACATAAAAATGTCTAACATTTACATTGTTTTGTAATGTATAACTTGATCCACTTTCAAAAGAAAAGGGACTAGCAACACCTGAGAAAAAATTACCCGTTCCGCCAAATGTTTTACTTGAACCATATAAATAGATATAAATTGTACCTGTATGATTAATTGTACCATTATTTACTAAATTCCCATAGATATCAATAGTACCAATTGAAGTATTTTGAAGTGTTAACGTAGCTCCTGAATTTATAGTAATATTTAAACATTCAGCTGAAACACCTTCTGCAATTGTTGGTGCATATGTTGTACCTGATGGAATTGTAACATTATCTGAAGAAGTTGGCACAACAGTTCCTGACCAATTTGATGCTGTATTCCAACTAGTACTTGTACCTCCAACCCAAGTTAAATTATTCGAACTAGTTGAACATCCAGAAGAATTTGATGAACCACTCCAATCCCAGCTACTATTTACTGCAGCAACATGAACATAATAGGTTGTACTAGGATTTAACCCAGTAAAAGTGTAAGTAACTGTTGGAGAATTAACTAATTGAGAACCGACAGAGTAATCTCCGAAATATGTTGCATTTTGATCTATTAAAACATAATAATAACTAGCACCTGTACTAGCAGACCAAGTAGCAGAAATAGAAGATGATGAGACTGTGGAACAAGTTAATCCTGTAACATTTAAAGGTACTGTCTTAAAAGTTGAGGAACTCGCCCATGAACTGTATGAACTACCACCACAATCACTTCTTACATACAAAGTATATGTCGTATTAGCAGACAATCCAGTTACAGAAGCAGAAACTACTCCTGCACCTGTTGTTCCACTTGCAGCTAAACCTGTTGCACCACTTCCTCCAGCACCAGAAGATCTAACTTCCCACTGATAACCATTTGCAGGAGCAGAACCTGGAGCAGTCCAAGAAGCTGTACATGTTGTTTGGGCTATCGCACTAGTCGTTAATGAAGAAGGTGCAGAACAAGATGATACAGGAGTAAAAGTATATTTTTGACCTTCAGCAGGTTTTGCAGACAAGCTGGTTGTAAATGTTCCTGATTGAGCTGTAGGCGAAGTACCTGTTCCATTTAAAGTTAAATAGGCACCTGCCGCATCATAAATTCCTATCGAAGCAGAACCCGAACTTACAGCAGTTGCCCCACGTGAATAATAATATTCAATAACATTAGTTGTTTCATACAACCATATTTGAAAAGAAATCACATCGCCACCTGCCGAATAATTCCACTCAGACTGATACCATTCAATTTTCAAAATTCTATTTGGAGCTGAACCCGAAGTAACATATCTTGGATAATTCCCATTTTGTAAATCATCCCACAAAGGAAACAAACAAGGCTTCATTAAATTAGCATTCGATGACGAATTGGTTACATATGATGAATTTGTTGCAGTAAATGACAACCAACCATTACTTCCAACTCTACAAATCGAATAATCTGTACCTGAAAAATTAAACGTAAAAGGTAAGGTAAGTGTACTTGAATAATTTTCATCATCAGTTGGTCCGGAAAAACCAGTAAAATTAGTCGTACCAGTTAATACATTATAAGTTGAAGAACTAGCTGAAAAAGTATAACTACTTGCTTGTGAGTATATTTCATTTACAGAAGTAAACAAAAATAAAACTAAAACAACAAATTTTAGAAAATTTAAAATAACAGCATTTCCATTGCAATAAACAGATTGTTTTACGTTCGAGTCCATAACCATATAATTTAACATCATCAAGATAATTAAATTATTTAATAAATAAACTTTAAATGAATAAATTACTGTTTAAAACGATATTATTTACCCTAGTAATTATTATTTGATAAATTTTAAATCATAAATAGTTCTTTAACTCAAAAAAACATAACAAAAAAAGCGAGTAATAATTTCTCCTTACTCGCTTTTCCTTTTGAAAATTTAAACCTAACCTTTTAACCTAAAACTGTATTCGTTTTACCGATGTACCATCTGAATAAATATCGAATACAATGCCTTTTGCTGTTTCATCAACTTCTTGACCTAGAGAATTAACTGTCATAATAATTACACCTTTATTTTGTGTTTGTGACATATCAACTGAAATAATATCTGAATAAGTTTCCTCGCCGTGAAAACTTGTTAATTTTAATCTATAATATAAAATTGTTCTATCAAAATCAGAATCCATTGTAAAATAGCTAATTGTATGTACAGAGTTTCCTGCACCATCAACTCTTGTTATTTCAGAAAAATCTTTACCATTCTCACTTCTTTCTAATGTGAAATAATCATTATCAACTTCAGATGCTGTTTGCCATGAAACTTTCACATCTTTTTGATATGGCTTTGCATTAAATGAAACCAATGTTATTGGCAATGTTACAGCATATTGTTGAGAACCTAATGTAAAAGGGCTATACGCTGACCAATTGGTATTCGACGATACAACTCCTGAAGAAGTTCCCGAAATATTATTTCCACCAGCATTCTCCCAGGCTGTACCTGTGAAATGTGCTACAATTAAATCAGATGCATTTGGTGCGTATACATTACTGTTTGAACCCCAAGACAATTCTATTGTTGCATCTGAAGCTCCTGAACGGTCAATTGTCCAGTATTCTCTTTTACTTGGTTGGTAAATTGACCCTCCTGTTACGGTATATGTCCCATATCCAGCTCCATAATATTTCACGGTCCAAGTAGTTGCTGATGAACTAGATGGAGTAACTGAAGCCTGTCTATATAAAGTACTTGTACCTACAGGAAATGTAAATTTCGTAGTAGAGTTTGTGTTTTTCTTACAAAAACCTACAATACATTTTGTATCTGCAGCACCTGAAACCGAACCAGTAGTTTCAAATGTTACCGCTTCTGTTGAAGAAGATGCTGAAATATTACCTGAAGTAAATGTTAGTACTCCGTTAATCGTAATTCCTTTTGAAACTGTTAAACCAGCAGAATTATTTAAGGTCAAATTATTAAACGTCGTATTAGAATTTCCATTAATTGTTTGAGCTGAAGTTCCATTAAAAATAGTCGTTCCTGCACCAGAAGTAAATGTTCCATTATTTGTGAAATCTCCTTTAACAGTCAAATTATAAACGGATTGATCCAAAGTTGCACCTGCTTCTACAATTAAACTTCCAATAGTTGTATTACTTCCTAAAATTGGCTGAGAAGTGACACATGTATTTGTGGAAGAAATGATTACTCTATCATTTAATGATGGAGCAACTGAAGGAACACTATAGGTTGAACCATTGAATGTTTTCCAATTTGACAACGTATTCCATGCAGTACTTGAACCATACCAAATAAAATCACCAGAAGCCACAGTTGTTGAAACAGTTGGATTGGAAGAAGTTGTCGTCACTACATGTGTTGTTGTTACCGGACCACTACATCCTGCTGCACTTGCTGTGATTGTTGTTGTTCCACTCCATCCTGCTGCATACGTTACAGCACCTGTCGAAGCATTGATGCTATTTCCGCTAAATGCTAAAGTTGTTGCATCTAAACTATATGTGATTCCTGTTGAATTCGTTGCTGTAGTTGTTGTCGTAACTGTTGCAGCTCCTTGACAACGGGTTGATGTTGCCGGGGAAAATGCATTGATTGTTACTGTTGGGGTTACAGTAAATGAAACATCGCTCGTTGTTGCTGAACATCCTCCATTTGCTGCAATAGTGTAACGCACCGTTGCTGTTGTATTTGCCGCAACATCTGCCGGAGTATAAGTTGTTCCAGAAATAGTTCCTCCACCTGCTATCACTGACCAAGAACCTCCTGAAGGAGTACCTGTCAATGCCTTGGTTTGTGTTTCACAAATATCTGCAGTAGTCGTGGTGTTGGTTGCTGTTCCTGCATTTGAATTCACTGTAAATGAAACATCGCTCGTTGTTTCTGAACAACCTCCATTTGCTGCAATCGTGTAACGCACCGTCGCTGTTGTATTTGCCGCAATATCTGCCGGAGTATACGTTGTTCCAGAAATAGTTCCTCCACCTGATATCACTGACCAAGTACCTCCTGAAGGAGTACCTGTCAATGCCTTGGTTTGTGTTTCACAAATATCTGTCGTAGTTGTGGTGTTGGTTGCTGTTCCTGCATTTGAATTCACTGTAAATGAAACATCGCTCGTTGTTGCTGAACATCCTCCATTTGCTGCAATAGTGTAACGCACAGTTGCTGTTGTATTTACTGCAACATCTGCCGGTGTATAAGTTGTTCCAGAAATAGTTCCTCCACCTGATATCACTGACCAAGAACCTCCTGAAGGTGTGCCTGTCAATGCCTTGGTTTGTGTTTCACAAATATCTGTCGTAGTTGTGGTATTAATCGCTGTTCCTGCATTTGAATTCACAGTAAATGAAACATCGCTCGTTGTTGCTGAACATCCTCCATTTGCTGCAATCGTGTAACGCACAGTTGCTGTTGTATTTACTGCAACATCTGCCGGTGTATAAGTTGTTCCAGAAATAGTTCCTCCACCTGATATCACTGAC
>JAJTEO010000044.1 GCA_021300395.1 Fluviicola sp.
ATTTCTATGGGCTTTTGGTATTTTAATAATACCAATTATTATACATTTATTCAACTTCAGAAAATACAAAACCCTTTACTTTTCTAGTTTACAATTTATTAAAGCAGTTGATCAACAAACACGTTCAACTCAGAAATTAAAGCATTTACTCGTATTAATCGCACGATTACTCGCATTTGCTTTTTTAGTTCTAGCTTTTGCTCAACCATATATCCCCGTTTCAAATAACAATTCTAAAGGAGGAAAACCACTTTTAGCAATTTACATCGACAATTCATTTTCAATGTCAATGAAAGGAACTGAAGGTGAATTACTTTCTGAAGCTAGGGAAATGGCTCGTAAAATGATCAGCAAATCAAGTTTAGACACTCGTTTTATGCTGGTTACAAATAACTTAAGTGGTTTAGAACAACATTTAGTCACAAAAATTGAAGCGCTTGAACGTTTAGATAAAATTGAATTATGTCCTATTGTTCGTTCGCTTGACGAGGTTATCAATTGGGAAAAAGCGGCAATAGAAAACGAACATTCAACAAAACAAAAAATTGGTGCTAAACAATTTGTAATACTTTCTGATTTCCAAAAATCATCTACTTCATTTGAAAAATTACAAAAAGATGAAGACGCATATTATTATCCTGTTTTAATTTCAGCACAAGATAATAGTAATTTAACAATTGATTCTGCTTGGTTTACATCACCTGTTCAAAAAATTGGTGAAAACAATGAATTGAATGTTAGAGTTCATAATTACAGTGACAAAGATTTAGTCAATGTTGAAGTTCATCTTGAAGTAAATTCAATTAAAAGAGATGTCTTTCTAGATATACCAGCTAATAATTATACTTCAACGGTTTTCAATTATACTGAACAATCAAAAGGAGTTAAAAAAGGAATCGTAACTGTAAATGACAAACAATTCTATTCTGATGACGAATATTATTTCAGTTATTCAGTCGCTTCCAACACCAATGTATTAGTGATTAACGGTGAAAATGCTGTGAACAATGTTTCAATTGTTTACAGTTTAGATAATTATTATAAAGTTGAAGAAATTAATCAAAATCAATTTACACTTGAATCGCTTGAAAACAAAGACATAGTTGTATTAAATGGAGCAAAAGAAATTCAATCTGGCTTAGGTCAAAACTTAAAGGATTATGTTAATAATGGTGGAACATTATCTTTATTTCCTGGAGAAAAAATTGATATAAACTCTTGGAATTCATTTCTTGGAAGCGTTAACATGCCAATGATTTCTAGTGAAATTTCAGATGGCGTTTCAATAAAAAACATTAATTATGAAGACCCATTTTTCAAAACAGTTTTTGAGAAAAAACCAGATAATCTAAATTTACCTTCGATATCAAAAGCTTATAAAATAAATAAAACATCTAATTCATTGGCAGTTGACTTAATCAAATTGCAAAATGGTTCACCTTTACTTTTAAAATCAACAGGAAAATCAAATATTTACTTCTACGCTAGCTGTTTAACTCCTGTTTATGGTTCTTTTACTTCAAATGCTTTATTTAGTACAATTGTTTTAAGAACTGCTGAATTAAGTAAACGTAAAGCACCTATTTCATTGACAATTGGTGAAGATTCCAAATTCCCGATTTATAATGCTTCAAAAAATGAAACCCCTATCCATTTAAAAAGTAAAGAGATCGATTATATCCCACGAACAACTCATAGTTCTGGAATTACTTCTATTTCAATCGGAGGTTTAGAAGCAATCGAAAATTTAAAAGCTGGAACTTATTCTATTATTGATGAAAGTAACATCGGTTCAATTTCATTGAATTACAATCGTTCAGAATCAAACATCACGAATTATTCATTAAGTGAAATCAATGAATATTTGATAGAAAAAGGAATTAAACACATCAAAGCATCAGAAATTTCAGAAGGGCAAAGTTTGACAAAAATCGAGCTTGATAAACCTTATGAATATTGGAAAATATTTATCTTTATGGCACTTTTATTCTTTTTAATAGAAGTCGCTTTATTGAAATTTTGGAAAAAATAAGCACAGGAAATGAAAATTCTAATTAAAAAAGCAACAATTGTAGATCCTCAATCAAGTTTTAATGGTAAAACGAAAGATCTATTAATCGAAAATGGAATCATTACAAAAATAGAAGATTCAATTTCAGACAATGAAGCTAAACTAATTGAAGAAGAAAACCTACATGTTTCCCAAGGTTGGGTGGATTTAAAAGCCAATTTTTGTGATCCAGGTGAAGAACATAAAGAAACAATCGAATCAGGACTTCAAGCAGCTGCATTTGGAGGATATACACATGTTGCAATTTTACCAAGTACACACCCTGTTGTTGATGGTAAAACACAAGTGGAATATATCTTAAGAAAAGCAGAAAAAGAAGTTGCAAGTGTTTATCCAATAGGTGCTATTACTGAAAAAATGGAAGGTAATAACCTTTCTGAAATGTACGACATGTATCAATCAGGTGTTCGTTTATATTCAGATGATTTAGTTCCAGTAAATTCTGGAATTATGTATAGAGCTTTATTGTATAGCAAGAATTTTGGCGGTAAAATCATCGCTTTTTCTAGAGATAATGCTTTAGCAGGAAAAGGAATGGTAAATGAAGGTGAAGCATCAACAAAAACAGGTTTGAAAGCTGATCCAACAATTGCTGAAATTATTCAATTGGAAAGAAATTTAAGATTGGTTGAATACACTGATAGTTCAATTCATTTCACTGGAATCTCTTGTGCTGAAAGTGTTGAATTAATTCGAAAAGCAAAAGCAAATGGATTAAAAATCACTGCTGATGTGCATGTCTCTAATTTAATTTTCAACGAAACAGCTGTATTAGGATTTGATTCCAATTTTAAATTAATGCCTCCTTTAAGAAGAGAATCAGATCGAATTGCATTATGGAAAGGAGTTATTGATGGAACAATTGATACGATTGTTTCAGATCATCGTCCAATGGATAAAGAAGAAAAAGATGTTGAGTTTGACAATGCTTCTTTTGGTACAATCGGACTTCAAACTTCGTTTCCTGCTTTAAATTCAATTGCTGAATTCAATTTAAATGCTGTAATTAATGCTTTTTCAATCAATTCTAGAAGTATTTTAGGAATTGATTTTAATCCGGTAGAACTAAACCAAAAAGCTGATTTAACGATATTTAGCCCATCTAAAAAATGGACTTTAACAAAAGATGAAATTATTTCTTCGACTATTAACACTCCATTTCTTAATAAAGAATTGACAGGATATGTTGTAGGAATCACTAATAACGGTAAATTAGCACTTAAAGATTAAGAGAATGCCGGAGAAAAAAACATTTTTAAAACAATTCTGGAAGGAGAAAAAAATGGTTGGTTCAATTCGACCAAGTTCTCGCTTTTTAACAGAAAAAATGTTAGAAAATGTAGATTTCAATTCTGCAAAAGTAATTGTTGAATTAGGACCAGGAACAGGAGTTTTCACAAAAAAAATTATTGAAAAAATGGCAGAAGATGCTGTTTTATTGGTTTTTGAATTAAATGATAACTTCTTTACTTTATTAAAATCTTCAATTAATGATAAGCGAGTAATTTTAATTCATGATAGCGCCGAAAAAATCGATGAATATCTAATGATGAATAACTTACACGCAGCAGACACTGTTATTTCTTCCTTACCTTTTGCGAATTTCCCTGAAGAATTGAGAGATTCTATCATTTCAAAATCACATTCAGCACTTTCAAATTCTGGAAAATTTATTCAATTTCAATATTCAATTCAAAGTAAAAAAATACTAAAAGATATTTATTCTTCTGTCTCTATTTCATTTACTCCGTTAAACTTCCCTCCTGCTTTTGTTTATACTTGTATTAAGTAAAACATTTCACATTCCTTTTTCCACATTTAAATCAATAATCAATTCAGTTAAATTCTTTTCGATAAATTGTGGCATTTATTTTGTCTATTTTAGATAAAAAGCAACGGATCATGAAAACGAAAACAACATACCCAAAGACGATTCAAAAAGATTTGAAATCAGAATTCAAAAAATATTCAGGAATTGACGCTGCATTATTAAACCTTGGAATAAAATTTCCGGATGAATCTAAATTGAAAAATTGAGAATTGGAATGGACTAAAAATCCATTCCTCCGCCAGTATTTTCTGAACCTTTTGGTTTGTTCATCATCTCGATTTTACCAAACTTATAAGTAATTGTAAGGAACACTCGGCGTGTCAACCACTTAAATTCAGAATCTTGACGAATTGATGGTTGTCTCACTTTCAAAGTGAAACCTTGTCTATCCAAGATGTCTGAAACTTTTACTCCTACTGACCATTTTCCTTTAAAAAGACTTTTTTCAGTTGAAATTTCAATTGCACCTCTTCTTTGAACGATACCTTGCGCTGTAGTTTGTGGAGCATTATATTGAATATTTATTTGAGTTATCATCGTTTTTTTCCAATACTCAAAAGTTCCAACATATTTTCCACTAATATTAATCCCTTTATTGTTGTAATTAAAATTTGTAGTATTATCTGTAAATTGAATCAAACTTCCATTAAAAGAAATGACATTACGCCACCATTTTGTTGGTTTGTAGGAAACAACTAATTCCAATCCTCCACTTTGACTCTGATCTATATTAGCAAAAGTTACTGTAGATGAACTATTTGAATTAAAAATTTTAACTCGTTGAATTACATTAGTTGTATGTCTAAAATAAACACTACCAGTAAAATTTACTTTTTTCTTATCAATTGAATAACCTAAATCAAAAGAGTTGATATATTCGGGCTTTAAAGCTGGATTTCCCATTCGTAAATTATAAGGATCAGCATAACTTGTAAATGGATTTAAATCATCTGCTGCAGCTCTATTGATTCTTCTACTATAACTCAAACTCCATTCAGTATTTTCCTTATGATTATATTTTATATGTCCTGAAGGATATACATTAAAGTAATTGTTTGTGAATTTCTGATTTTTTGAAATTAAATAAGGTGATTGAAAAGCCTGTTCAAAACGCAAGCCTCCTTGATATTTAAACTTACCTTTTTGTTGACCATATATTGCATACGCACTGTAAACTTGTTCATTATAAGAATATTGAAAATTTGAAAGAGTATCAAGTACATATAAATTGGTCAACGTATCCATAGTGTGCGAACTAGTATTTACACCTAGATTTCTAACAATTCCCTTCACTCCAGTTTCAAATCTAGCTTTTGTTTTATCAAATATTCTAGTAAAATCTGTTTGCGCAGTAAGCACATTGTTTTTTTCATTACCAATTAAATCTTGATTTTTAGCAGCTATATTCATCAGTGTACCATCGGTATTGTAATACAATTCTTCATAGTAACCGAAATTGTCTGTTTGTCCTAAAGATTGAGTAATATTAGATTCTAATGTTCCTTTCTTTTCTTTTAATTCAAACTTATGATTTAAATTGATGTCCAAATTCTGCTGATCTGTTGGATCATAAGAATTTCTTGTCCATAATCTAAGTAAATCATTGGTTCCATTATAAAACTTGTTTGTTAAATCACCCGTTCTTACTCTTTTACCTTTAGAGCCAGTAACTGAAAACCCAACAGTTTGATTTGATTTTATATAAAAATCAGAACCAATTTTAACACTATGGGTACGATTTGAATCCATTCCTATTCTATTTTGATCTAATACGGAAACTACTTGATCATTACTTAGTTGTTCTAATGTTCCGTAATTATTTCTATAACCCTCCATGAATTTATAGGTGTAATTTACATAAGAATTTACTTTTGAATTTCGAACACTAAAGCTTAGAGAAGTATTTAATAAACCATCAGTAGCTCCTGAAACACTCATCATTCCATTAGTACCTTTGATTTTATTTTTCTTTAAAACAATATTTATTATACCAGAAGTTCCATCAGGATCATATTTTGCAGAAGGGTTTGAAATAACTTCAATTCGCTCTATTGAATTAGATGGAATTGCATCTAGTAAGCTTTTACCGTTGCCTCCTGTCATCGAACTTGGTCGACCATCAATCAGAATTGTCACATTCCCATCACCTCTTAATGAAATTTTCCCATCTTGATCAACATCAACAGAAGGAACTTTAATCAATACATCATTTGCAGAACCACCTCGAGTAGAAACATCCTCACCAACATTATATACCTTTTTATCTATACCTATTTGAAATGCATCTTGTTTCCCTACTACTTTAACTTCTTCAATAGAAGTAGATTTACTTATTGATAAAAACAATGTGCCTAAATTGATATTTGTAGAATTATCGATAAAAGTAAGTTCATTAACTCGCTTATTATCATAACCTAAAAAATCAATGATTAAATAAAAAGTTCCGTTATTGATTCCATTCAATTTAAACCTCCCTGTTGAATCAGTAAACTCTCCTTTAACAAAATTAGAATCAGGTAATTGATACAATCTTATACTTGCAAATTCAACTCCTTTATTTGATAATGAATCTTTTAAAACTCCTGAAATTGAATTAGTTGATTCTTGTGAATAGGTAATAAATGAAAACAAGAAAAATAGCAATATCAAAGAATGATTTTTGCTAACAGATATATAATTTAACATTTTGCAAGTTCTTTTGTTGTAAAATTAATAAAAGAAGCAGGTTTTTGATTACCATTTATGTAAAAGTTTGAACAAAAAAAAAGCTCAGTAATAAAACTGAGCTTTTATGTAGCGAGGACGAGAGTTGAACTCGTGACCTCAGGGTTATGAATCCTGCGCTCTAACCAACTGAGCTACCTCGCCATAATTGAGGGTGCAAATATAAAAGTATTTTCTTTAAAACAGCTAATAAAAATAAAATTTTATTGAAAAAAGAATCAATCTATTACCTATCTATTTAATTTTCAATAAGAAGATTGTGTTAAATTAATTTTATGAGTAAAAACTGTTTATTTTTTTATTAAAACGTTTTCAACACTTAATTTATTTGAATTTCAATTAGATAGACAATATTCCAATTATTAATCCCGTTTACCTTAAATTCGTAGCAACTACATTCTAAATATTATTTGTAAATTTAAACTGCTTACATTTTATCAAATACAATAACAACAATGGAAAAAATAAAATTCGAACTTGAATTTTTACTTAAAACATCTTCGAGAGTTTTAGAAAATATGATTACTACTCCTGCAGGATTAAGTGAATGGTTTTCAGATGATGTTGTTATTAAAGATGATCTTATTACATTCAAATGGGATAGCGGTGAAGAGAAAGCCCGCCTTTTAACCAAAAGAATTTCAGATAAAATTAAATGGCAATGGATTGAAGATGAAGAAGATGGAATTGATAGTTTTTGTGAATTAAAATATCATATCGATCCTTTGACTAAAGTTGTTGTATTGACAATTACAGATTTTGCTGAAGAAGATGAAATGGAAGAAGCAAAACGTCTTTGGGATAACCAGATTCATAAAATGAAACAAACTTTAGGCGCATAAACAATCTTTAAACCAATTTGAAGTGAAAAGGCTTTACGTTTTCAGTATTCGTTCTTTTACAGGTCCTTTTGTAGTTACATTTTGTATATCAATGTTTATTTTGATTCTACAATTTTTGTGGAAATACATTGATGACTTAATGGGGAAAGGCATTTCCATTTCTGTCATTCTAGAACTTTTATTTTATGTTTCTGCGAGTTTAATTCCTTTAGCTCTTCCCCTTGCTATTTTACTTTCTTCCATTATGACTTTCGGAAATTTATCTGAACATAATGAATTAACTGCATTAAAATCAAGTGGTCTATCGCTTTATCGAATTATGAGACCATTAACTGTTGTGATATTAATCATTGCTGCATTCACGTTTTATTTTGCCAATTATGTAATACCTGTAGCTAATTTAAAATGGCATTCTTTGGTTTATGACATTCAAAACACTAAAATATCTTCTATTATTACTCCAGGTGTTTTTAGTAAAGAATTAGATGGTTATGCCATAAAAGTTAAAAGTGAATCGAACAATAATTTTGAAGATATTTTGATTTATGATCATACAGATCCTAACAAAATAAAAACAATCCGCGCTAAAGCTGGAAGAATTTATAAATCAAGTAACGGTAAATATTTATTTTTTGAATTAAATGATGGGAATCAATCAGAGGAATTAAATCCTCAGGCCCCCAATTTTTTACCTAATGGAGAAATTCAGCCGACACCTACAAACTTTAGAAAAGCAACTCAAACAGGATTTTCAAAGGCCACTATAAAAATTGATATTTCTGGTTTCAAATTAAGTCGCTCGGACGAGAATTTATTCAAAGATCAATTTGAAATGTTGAATGTTTTTCAGATGGATTATGCAATTGATTCTATTCAAAAAAATGCAAATTCAATCATTAACAACTTTGTTGTATCCTTAAAAAATGATCATTTATTTTTTGCATCTCAGCGTTTTATTAGAGATTCTAAGAAGAACATGCAAACTAAAATAATCCCCGAAGTTGGAAGAGTTATTTCGTTTGACAGCATCAGTAAAACGGATAAAATCAATGCATTGACGGCTGCTTCTATTCGACTAAGACAAAAAAATGAAAACCTTAATGGACAAAAAGATTTTATGGCTGCCCTAGATTTTAGTATTGTTCAGTTTGCAATTGCTTTTCATAAAAAAATAGCGTTGACATTTGCAATTATTGTATTGTTCTTTGTTGGTGCGCCTCTCGGTGCAATTATAAGAAAAGGAGGATTTGGTGCTCCTGTTGTTATTGCAGCTTTACTTTTTATGGTTTATTTTATTTTAATTTCTGTTGGCGAAAGTTTAGCACAAGAACAAGTAATTTCTCCTGTATTGGGAATGTGGTTTGCAACTTTGGTTTTAACCCCTTTTGCAATTGTTTTTATGTTAGCAGCAGCAAATGATTCCCCAGTTTTTAACAAGGAAACTTATTCTAAAATATGGTCAAACTTTAAATTTAGAAAGACAAAAAAATGAGGGTATTGTATTTAACTAACAAACCTATTTTCCCTTTAGTTGATGGAGGTTGTGTTGCAATGCATCAATTCTTAAAATGTCTATTAAATGCAGGTTATAATGTCAAAAACTTTACAATTTCTACTCCAAAACATCCTTTTGAGATAAATAAATATCCATCAAAACTTTCAACAATTATTCAACCTGAAGGTTATTATATAGATACTAGATTATCAGCAATTAATGCAGCTAAAAGTCTATTAATCAATTCATCATACAATATTGACAGATTTCATTCTATTGAATTAGAGAAAATCATCATTGATTATATCAATAAAAATGAATGCGAAATTGTAATCATGGAAAGCATCTTTTTCGCCCATTATGTTAAACAAATTAAAAAGAAATGCAACGTTAAAGTTTTACTAAGAAGTCATAATGTAGAACATGAAATTTGGGAGAAATTAGCTACGAATGAATCAAATCCGTTAAAAAAAATCTATTTAAATAAATTAGCCAAAAACTTAAAAAAAGTTGAATTGTCTACCTTACCTCAATTTGATGGAGTATTTTGTATTTCTAAATTGGATAAAAATAAATTCAAATCCTATTTACCTAATATAAATTATGCTACGATACCATTAACAATTGATAGATCACAAATAAATTCAGATTATTCAATTCAACGCTTTTTCCATATTGGCTCTATGAATTGGAAACCAAATATTGAATCTGTTAATTTGCTTATAAATGATATTTTCCCTAAAATCCGAAATTTATTGCCAGATGCAGAACTCATTTTAGCAGGTTCAAATATGCCTAAAGAAATTGAATCAAATACGGCAAAAGGTATTAAAGTATTGGGTTATATTGAAGATCTATCAAGTTTTATGGCTTCAAATGGAATTATGATTGTACCTTTAAAATCTGGCTCAGGAGTTAGAGTTAAATTACTTGAAGGTTTGAGTTTAGGAGTTCCAATTGTTACAACATCACAAGGAGCTGAGGGAATAGAATCAACATTATCTGATTCAACAAAACGAACAATGATTATTGAAGATGAAATTGAAAATATTATAGCAGCTTCTGTAAATCTTTTTCAAAATCAAGAGTTAAGATCAGAACTAGGTGAAAATGGAAAAAAATTAATTCAGTCTAAATATCAAATTGAACCTGTAACAAATAAAATAATTGAGTTCATCAAGCACATATCATAAAAAAAAGTTAGTCATAATGCTTTCTAGATTTCCATTTCCATTAGAAAAAGGAGATAAATTGAGAGGTTATTATCAAATTGTTGAACTTTCAAAGTTCTACAATATAACTTTAATTGCTACAACTGATCACAAAGTACTTAATGCTTCAATTGATAAATTAAAACCTTATTGTTCTACAATACATATTTTTAAGCTGAGTAAAATTTCTATTCTATTTAATACTTTATTTCAATTTTTCACAAAAAAACCATTTCAAATCGGTTATTTCTATTCTAGTAAAATCAATTTCACAATTCAGCAAATACTAAATGAAGTTCAACCTGATCACATATACTGTCAACTAATTCGTGTTGCTGAATATGTTAAAAATTATCATTCATGTTCAAAAACAATCGATTACATGGATGCGCTTTCAAAAGGTATAGAACGAAGAATTGAAAAAGCACCTTTTTATTCAAAATGGTTATTCAAAATAGAAGCAAGAAAATTATCCGAATACGAACGGAAAATATTTGATTATTTTGAAAATCATGTGATTATAAGTGAACAAGATCGAAATTTCATCATTCATCCTGATAGAAAAAAAATAATTTGTATCCCAAATGGTGTTGATGATTCATTTTTTGAAAACATTGATAAAACCAATGAGTTTGAATTACTTTTTATTGGGAATTTAAGTTATGCTCCAAATATTGAAGCAGTTCAATACATCAACAAAAACATTCTTCCATATTTCAACCAACAGAATCAGCCGATTAAATTATTGATTTCTGGAGCAACTCCTACCCCACTAATTCAAAAAATTGCTCAAAAAAATGAGAATATTAAACTTACTGGTTGGGTGAATGATATTCGAACTTCTTATGCGAGAGGTAAAATATTTATTGCACCAATGATGATTGGAACTGGGCTTCAAAATAAATTAATTGAAGCTATGGCAATGGGAATTCCATGTATTACCACTACCTTAGCAAATAATGCAATAAATGCTCAACATGAACTATCAATTGTAGTGGCTGATACAGCTGATGAATTTAATAAAGCAATTGAAAAATTATTATCAAATGAGCAATTTTACAACACAATATCACAAAATGGAAAAAGCCATGTGTTAAATAATTTTAACTGGAGAAATTCTTCAATCAAATTACACGAACTTTTTATTAAAAAATAAGAAATGCTAGAAAAAGAAGAATTTAAAAAATTAAATAAAGGATTTTGGGTTGGATTTCAGGCACATATGTCGAAAACGAGAAATTCAAATGATAAAAGAATAAATTGGGTTAATTATAGATCTGATGTAAAATCTATATACATTCGTTTAGAAGTTGATGGTAAAGGTGCTCGCTTGTGCTTTGATATACAAGAAAAAGATGAAGAATTGAGAAACTTAATCTATGAACAAATGACTGAATTAAAAGTTGTTTTAGAAGACATTACAGTTGAAAAACCAATTTGGGCTCCTTCATTTTTGCTTCAAAAAAGACAAGATATTTCAAGAATTTATTGGGAAAATAATACGTTAAATTTATATAAAATTGAAGATCACCAAAAAATTTATGAATACCTAAGAGAAAGATTGATTAAATTTGATCAGTTTTATCAAGAATACAAAGAAATATTAATCGCAATGGTTAATTAAATCAATTTATTATGCAGAAACAGTTACTTTTTATCATATCTATATTTTTCACTTATTATTCTCAAGCTCAAATTGTCATTTTCCAGGAAGATTTTCAAAATGGAATTTCAAATTCTTGGACATTAATTGATAATGATGGATTAACCCCTGTTTTTAGTGAATATAATAATGCATGGATTGCAGTTGTAGATCCTGAAAATGCATTAGATACAGTCGCAAGTTCAACATCATATTTTAATCCTACAGGAAAAGCTAACCGTTGGTTAATTACACCTCAAGTAACACTTGGAACTTTTGGTAATTTCATAGATTGGAATGGGAAATCTCAAGATGCATCTTTTCCTGATGATTATATGGTTTTAATTTCAACAACTGGAACACAAATTTCTGATTTTACCGATACATTATTAGAAGTTTCAGGTGAAAACTTTGAATGGACTACGAGATCTATTGATGTGAGTGCTCAAGGTTACAATAACCAATCTGTTCATTTTGCATTTGTTGAAAATACTACAGATGGATATAAATTGTATATAGATTCAATTTTAGTTGTTAAGGAAGATCCTGTTTTCCTAAATGAAATTTCTGAAATTAATTTTTCGCTATACCCAAATCCAACTTCATCAAAATTGATGATTTCAAGTTCAATTATATTTGATAAAGTAAATATCTATAATGAATTGGGTCAAAAACTTATCACATCAACTTCTAAAGAAATCAATGTTTCTAATTTTGAAAATGGAATTTACATAGTAGAATTTATTTCCAATAATCAGATTTCAAGAAAACGATTTATTAAAAATTAAAATTCAGTTTGTAAATGGTTTTAAAATAATCTTTTGATCTTCAATTGATACAAAATGATATTTCCATTTTGCTTTTTCAAATTTCACTTCAAGTATTTTTTCATTTGAATTGATTGTGAAATTTGCTTTGTTACCTTTTGAATATCCTATTTCATTTAAATTCGTTAATAGAACACTATTAGGTTTATAAAAAATAATAACATCTCGCTGTTTACGAACAAAAGGTGCATAATTTTTTCCACCTCTATTTATTTCATCAATCAACCAAACTTTACTATTATTATCATGAAATAAAACGGAATAATCGATTTCATTTAGTTCATATTCTGCAGAACATGAAAAAAGTATAATTGAAATTATAATACAATGAAAAACTTTCATTTATAAGATCATTCCATTTTTAATAATATCTTTTTCTACTTCTTTTGAGATTGAATCTTTCAATTCAGCTTTTACTGGACCTCCCCAGTTCGCACCTTCAATCACTTCTACAGATTTATATTTGTATTTCATACCATCCCAAGTAAAAACACAGTTATAAAATACATCTTCACCTTGATCTTTATCGTTAAATCTCAAAATTAAATCTTTCGATCCTGAATTGGATTTCTGCATTGCAATTAGATTAGCCACAAATTCATTCACTTTGACTAAACGACCTTTTTCCCTTGCAAAAACAGCAATTCTTCTTAATGGAAAACCATATGTTTTAGATTTGGTTAAAAGTACAAATGCATTTTTTAAAGGTTCTTTTTCAGAATAGGCAAATAACTCAAAAAAACGAGGTGAACAAGAAGGATGCATATAGTCTTCGTTACTTGTGTTTTTTTCCGAACAAATTTTTAATTCTTTCAACAAATCAACTTTTGTTAAATCATCAAACTCATCTTTATCAAACAATGTTTCTATTTCTTGAATGTCACTTTCATTAATTTCAACATTATTTTGATTTTGTTCTTCTTCGTTATCATCTGAAGCACAAGAAAAAAGTACAGTAGACATAAAGAGTAAATAAAATATTTTTTTCATTCGATAATTCTTTAAATTATAATGATTTATTCTGGATTAGTTACACTTAAGCTGGAAAAACAGTTAGAGCATGCTTGACTGATTCTTCAAACTTTTGCATATTTACACCATTTTCAATTCCATTTTGATTCAACCAATTCAACATTATTTCGGTAGGCATATTTCCTGTTAAATCATTTGTCGCCATTGGACAACCTCCAAAACCTTTGATTGCGCCATCAAATCTTCTACAACCTCCATTAATTGCTGATTTCACTAAGTTTTCAGCGTTTTCAAATGTAGTATGTAAATGAGCACCAAATTCAACCATTGGTAAACTTGGAATAATGTCATTAAAAATTGATTCAACACTTTCAGGAGTTGCAATTCCGATTGTATCAGAAAGTGCTTGTATTTTAATTCCAAGTTTTGAATACAATTCATTACACCATTTAACCAAAATATCAGCATTCCATTCATCTCCATAAGGATTTCCAAAACCCATCGAAAGATAAATAACCAATTCTTTATTATGCTTATCTGCTAAAGATTTAATTAGCTCAACATTTTTGAAGGAATCTTGAATTGAACTATTTGTATTTCTTTGTTGAAAAGTTTCAGATATTGAAAATGGAAATCCTAAATAATTAATCTCTTCAAAATTACAAGCATCAATAGCACCTCTTTCATTTGCAATTATTGCAAGTAATTTGGTCGACGATTTTAAATTTAAGGCTTCCAAAACCTCTGCAGTATCTCTTAATTGTGGTATTGCTTTTGGGGAAACGAAACTTCCAAAATCAATTGTATCAAAATCACATTCGATCAACGAGTTAATATAATTGATTTTATTCTGTGTAGGAATAAAATCGTGAAGTCCTTGCATAGCATCTCTTGGACATTCAATAATTTTAACTTTAGACATACTCATTATTTAGATTGTAAAATAGCTTTATTAATTCGTTTAATTAACGCAGGACCTTCATAAATAAAACCAGTATATAACTGTATTAAATCCGCACCAGCATTTAATTTTTCGATTGCATCTTCTGCTGAATGAATTCCACCAACTCCAATAATTGGGAATGATTTATTAGATTTTTCTGCTAAATATTTTATGACTTCAGTTGATCTTTCTTTTAACGGTTTACCTGAAAGCCCTCCAGCACCTATAGAATCAACAAATTCAGAATCCGTTTTTAAATCGGCTCTAGAGATAGTAGTATTTGTTGCGATTACTCCATCTAACTTAACCTCATTTACAATTTCAATAATATCGTCTAATTGTTCATTCGTTAAATCAGGTGCAATTTTCAATAAAATAGGTTTTTGTACCTTTTTCAAATTATTTTCATCTTTTAGAGATTGTAACAATTGTTTTAAAGGTTCTTTTTCTTGAAGTTCTCTAAGATTTGGAGTATTAGGAGAAGATACATTGACAACAAAATAATCTACATAATCGAATAAAGCGTTGAATGCTAACTTGTAATCATTATTTGCCTCTTCATTTGGAGTAACTTTATTTTTACCAATATTTCCTCCTATAATTAGATTAGTTCTTTTGTTTTTTAGATTTTCAATTACAACTTCAGTTCCATCATTATTAAATCCCATTCGGTTAATAATTGCTTCGTCTTCCTTTAACCTAAACAAACGTGGCTTATCATTCCCTGGCTGACCTTTTGGTGTAACTGTTCCAATTTCAATAAACCCAAAACCAAAATGAGCCAATTGATTATACATACTTGCATTTTTATCAAAACCAGCTGCTAATCCTACTGGGTTTTTGAATTTAATCCCAAAAACTTCTTTTTCAAGTCTTTTATCATCCAATTGATACATTTTTTTCCAAATAAATTTCATTCCTGGAATTTTCAATAAAAATGAAATTGAATTAGCCGTGAAATAATGAATTTTTTCAGGGTCAAATTTGAAAAGTATTTTTCGGATTAATTTATACATAAATATTATTTTTTTTACAAATGTATGAATGCAAAACGAGGTGACAATTGCCACCTCGTAAATATTATCAACTTTATGAATAAAAAATTAGAATTTGTATCTTCCTTTTTTGAATTTCATATGTTTAATACGTCTACTGTAATTTTTGTATGTAACATTTCTTGATACAACAATATTCAAATAAAAATAAGCATCATTCTGGATATCACCTCTTTGAAGTCCAGTATCAAAAGCTGACGCAACTTTACTATCAACTAATTTTGGATTTGATAAACCTGCAGCAATCGGACCTTTAGCCTGAGCAATTAAATTAGCATCGTAATAAGTCCCATGAACATCATCAATATAATCTGAGAACGTTTTAACATAAGAAGCCTCAATACCAATTCTCCACATTCTTGAAATCCCCATACGAGCTCCAATCCCAAAAGGAACACTTATAGTACATAAACCATAAGGAGTAGCACCTCCAGGTAATCCTTGTCCTTCAGTACTCAAAGGTCTTAATTTATACCAAGCCCCCATGTATTGTGCTTTAGGAATATATGCTAAAACACCTACACCAACAAATGCATAAACTTGATCATTATGATCTCTTAATCCTTTCAAACCAGGAATGTTATATCTTTTACCAACTTTTTCATTTGCAAAGAAAATATAATCAACCCTTTGAGATAACTCAAAACCAATTGTTTTAAAAGAAAGATTACGAGCATTTCTCCAAGGATCTTGAGTTAATGCATCACTACCTTTAAAAATAGCATAATGAAAAGATGTAGTAGTTGCCCAATATGGATGAAAACGGTATCTGTAACCTAACTCAGCACCATAACCAGTTGATGGCCAATCAATATCCCAAGGCCTATAATCTGTACCAACTTTATCTCTACCTCCTAAATCTCCTAAAAATTGAGTCGCACCGGCACCGAATCTAATTTCTTTTTTATTTAAAGACCAATTTCGTTGAGTATTAAAATTGCTATATTGAGCAAAAGAAACAACAGTGAATAAAGATAAAATTATACTTAAGCAATACTTCATTTTAACATGTTTTAAATTTTAGAAAAGAAAATGATCCCGGAGAGTACTTAACTTTTTATCTAAATGGACAAAATGATGATTCAATTTCTTTAACACTGATTGAAACAAATACCCCGTATAAGTTCAAAATATTACAAAAGTTTACGAATTGA
>JAJTEO010000045.1 GCA_021300395.1 Fluviicola sp.
ACCTGCTATACATGGGAAATTACTTTCCTTTTTTTCATTTGGAGTTTCCCAATTTTGATAGCGTTGAAAATTTAAATCTGAAAGTTCGACTGAAATATGCATCATTTCACTAAGTTTTTTTGATGAAACTTTTTTTAGTTTCTTCGCTAAAACTTCTGTCTCTTTGATGAAATGAGGAATAGAAAAATCTACTTCAATATTAATAGGCTTATATTCAATTGACTTTGCTGGAGAAATAATTACTTTCATGAACTTACAATAAATATTTTTAAACAAAAATAACACAAAAAAAAGCGGACATTCATCCGCTTCTAAAATTTTAAATTAATTTATAAAAATTAATTCAAGCTATTTAATTTATTAATAAATTCTAAAGCTGACTCTTCAATTTTAGTATTTATTGGAGCAAAATCTTGTTTTGTTTTTGCTTTGCTAATTTCAGCTAAAACGGCATCTTGAAAATCTGCAGCTTCATTGATGATAACATTCGTTTTTTCAGTTTTAGTTTCATCAAATAATTGAATTGTAAAACATTCTTCAACGATATCAAATACCATATTGTTTAACGCTTTTTTAATATACTTTCTACTTGCCATAATTTTTATTTTTTTTACAAAATTAAACTATTAGTAGATTGAAAACAAATTAATTTTCAATCTACTAAATTATTTTTAAGCTTGCGCTTCTTCTTTTTTCTCTGGTTTTGGTAATAAAACTTTACGAGATAATTTCCATTTTTTAGTTTTGATATCTTTACCAACTACTTTAAAACGAACGATATCTCCTTCTTTTACTAAACCATCTAATTTTTCTAATTTTTCCCAAGCGAATTCAGAAATATGAATTAAGCCATCTGTTCCTGGTAAAATTTCAACGAAACATCCGTAAGCTTGAATAGATTTAACTTTTCCTTCGTATTCAACACCTTCTTCTACAGTTGGAGGGAATGCGATTAATTTAATTCTATCCAATGCAGCTTTCATACTTGCACCGTCATTTGACATTACAAGAACTTTTCCTTCACCTGTTTCTAATTCTTCAATAGAAATTGTAGCTCCAGTATCTTTTTGAATTCCTTGAATGATTTTTCCTCCAGGTCCGATAATAGCACCAATCATATCATTTGGAACAACCAACATTTCAATTCTTGGAGTTTGAGGTTTTAATTCTGGGTTTGGAGTTGCAATCGTCTCAACAATTTTATCTAAAATATGTAATCTTCCTTCTCTTGCTTGGTTTAACGCTTGAGTTAATACTTCGTATGACAATCCGTCTACTTTAATATCCATTTGACAAGCAGTGATACCTTTAGCTGTTCCTGTTACTTTGAAATCCATATCTCCTAAGTGATCTTCATCTCCTAAGATATCTGATAATACACAGAATGCTCCAGTTTCGTCAGCAACTAATCCCATTGCAATACCTGATACTGGCGCTTTAATTTGAACACCACCATCCATTAATGCTAATGTTCCAGCACATACTGTTGCCATTGAAGAAGAACCATTAGATTCTAAAATATCTGAAACGATACGAACTGTATAAGGATAATTATCTGGCAACACTTGTTTCAACGCTCTTAACGCTAAATTTCCGTGTCCAACCTCTCTTCTTGAAGTTCCTCTTAATGGACGAGCCTCACCAGTTGAGAATGGAGGGAAATTATAATGTAACATAAATGTTTCAGTACCTCTAAAAGTTGCACCGTCTAACAATTGCTCATCTTGTTTACCACCTAAAGTTAAAGTAGTCAATGATTGTGTTTCACCTCTCGTGAACACAGCTGAACCGTGAACCATTGGTAAGTAATCAACTTCAGCCCAAATTGGACGAATTTGATCAAATGCACGACCATCTAAACGTATTTTTTCGTGTAACATTACGTGACGAACTGCTTTTTTCTTAGCATTACTGAAGTAAGTAGAAATTAATCCGCCTTTTTCAGCTAATTCTTCTTCTGTAAATGTTGCTTTTAATTCTGTTTTAACTGCATCAAATAATTCAGTTCTAGTAACTTTTGAAGCTAATCCTTGACGTGCTACTGCTTTACATTTCTCCATTGAGAATTCAGTAACTCTTGTTCTTAATTCTTCATCATGAGTTTCGTGAGAATAAACTCTTTTTGGAGAAGAAGTTGGGATTTGAGCAGCAAAATCAAGTTGGAATTGACATTGTTCTTTAATTGCTTCATGAGCTAATTTAATTGCTTCCACCATTTCAGCTTCAGAAATTTCTTTCATCTCACCTTCTAACATGTTTACATCTTTCGCTGTACCAGCAATAACAACATCCATGTCAGATTTTTTCATCTCTTCCATTGTTGGGTTGATGATGAATTGTCCATCTACTCTACCGATACGTACTTCAGACATTGGTCCGTTGAAAGGAATATCTGAAACAGCAATCGCTGCAGAAGCTGCAAAACCTGTTAATACATCTGGATTATTGATTCCATCGTAAGAAAGTAATTGAATCATTACTTGTACTTCAGCATGATAATCATCAGGAAATAATGGACGAAGTGCTCTATCCACTAAACGCATTACTAAAACTTCACCATCTGAAGGACGTGCTTCACGACGAAGAAATCCACCAGGTATTTTACCCGCTGCAGAAAATCTCTCTCTGTAATCTACTGTTAATGGAAGGAAATCAACTCCTTCTTTTGCGTCTAATGACGATACAACAGTTGCAAGTAACATAGTGTCACCCATTCTTACTACAACAGCTCCATCTGCTTGTTTTGCCAATTTTCCTGTTTCAACAGAGATTTCTTTCCCTCCTGTTACAATCGATTGTTTAATTCCTAATTTCATATTCTCTCTGTTTCAAATGTATGACCTGAATGGTCGGTAAAAAATATAAGAAGGGCACCCGAACTACTTCGACTGCCCCCTCTTCAATAAATCCAACTAACGTTAATTAACGACGTAAGCCTAATTCTTTAACGATAGCACGGTATCTTTCGATATCATTTCTTTTCAAGTAGTCTAATAAACTTCTACGTTTACCAACTAATAACTGAAGTGCTCTTTGAGTTCCATAATCTTTACGATTATTTTTCAAATGTCCAGTTAAATGGTTAATTCTAAAGCTAAATAAAGCAATTTGAGCTTCTGATGAACCTGTGTTTGTTTCGTTTCCTCCGTGTTTAGCGAAGATTTCTTTTTTTACTTCTGTTGTTAAATACATTCCAATATTTTTTAATGATTTTTATGTAGTCGACTTTTCGACGTTGCAAATATACTCAATATTTCAATAAATCAACTTGTTTGTTTGATTTATTTTAATTTCTGAAAAATTTCAACGACTTACCAAGTGTTTCTTTTAAATGATTTCTTTCAACAATATAATCTAAAAAACCATGTTCTAAAACAAATTCAGAAGTCTGAAAACCATCTGGTAAATCTCTACCAATTGTTTCTCTTACAACTCTTGGTCCAGCAAAAGCAATTAATGCATCTGGTTCAGCAATATTTAAATCACCTAACATAGCAAAAGAAGCAGTTACACCTCCAGTTGTTGGATCAGTTAAAAATGAAATATAAGGTAATTTCGCTTCTGACAATTGTCCTAATTTCCCTGAAACTTTTGCCATTTGCATTAATGAAAACCCTGCTTCCATCATCCTTGCCCCTCCTGATTTAGAAATAATCATAAATGGTGCTTTAATTTTTATAGCCTCGTCAATTGCCCTAGCAATTTTTTCTCCCATTACAGAACCTAAAGAACCTCCAATGAAAGAAAAATCCATAGCAGCAACAACAAAGTCATGACCATCTAATTTTCCGATTACTGTTCTAATCGCATCTGTCAAACCTGTTGATTTTTGAGTTGCTTTAACACGATCAACATATTTTTTAGTGTCCTCGAAATTCAATGGATCTCCAGAAGTTAATTCAGCATTAATTTCTCTGTATTCACCTTTATCAAATAATATTTTAAAATATTCTTCTGATCCAATTTTTTCGTGATGAGAACATCTATCGCACACATATGCATTTTTCACCAAATCTTCAACTGTAAATAAAGTTTTGCAGTTTGAACATTTTTGCCAAATACCTTCGGGAGTTTCTTTCTTCTCACTAGTAGAAGTTGTAATTCCTTCTTTATTTCTTTTAAACCAACTCATATCCTCCTCGTTACTTTCGTTTATCATAATAAACTAAATTAAAGCGTGTTAATATTATTCAAATCTTGAAATGCTTTCTCTAAACGTTTTACGAAAGTCAACTCACCATCACGTAACCATTTGCGAGGATCATAATACTTTTTATTCGGTTGATCATCACCTTCAGGATTACCGATTTGTGTTTTCAAATATTCTACATTTTTCACAACATAATCTCTTACACCTTCAGTAAAAGCAAATTGTAAATCTGTATCTAAATTCATTTTAATTACTCCATAGGTAATTGCCTCTCTGATTTCTTCTAAAGTTGAACCAGATCCACCATGAAAAACAAAATCTACTGGATTAGCAGCTGTATTAAATTTGTTCTGAACATATTCTTGAGAATTTTTCAAAATCTTTGGAGTCAACTTAACGTTACCTGGTTTATAAACACCATGAACATTACCAAATGCAGCAGCTATTGTAAAACGGCTACTTACTTTTGACAATTCTTCATATGCATAAGCAACTTCTTCAGGTTGAGTGTATAATTTTGAGCTATCTACATCAGAATTATCTACACCATCTTCTTCACCACCTGTAATTCCTAATTCAATTTCTAAAGTCATACCAATTTTACTCATACGCTCTAAATACTTTTTAGAAATCTCAATATTCTCTTCGATTGGCTCTTCAGACAAATCGATCATATGAGAACTATATAAAGGTTTTCCTGTTTCAGCAAAATATTTCTCACCCGCATCTAACAAACCATCAATCCAAGGCAATAATTTCTTAGCACAATGATCTGTATGCAAAATCACAGGAACACCATAAGCCTCAGCTAAAGTATGAACATGAATAGCTCCTGCAACAGCCCCTGCAATCGCAGCTTTTTCACCTTCATTTGACAAACCTTTTCCTGCATTGTAATGAGCTCCACCGTTCGAAAATTGAATAATAACTGGTGAATTCACTTTTGCTGCAGTTTCTAACACTGCATTCACAGTACTTGAACCTGTAACATTTACAGCTGGTAACGCAAAACCTTTTTCTTTTGCATATCTAAATATCTCTTGAACCATATCACCAGAAGCAACGCCTGGTTTAATCGAATGAAGCATAGTGTAATTTTTTATTTCTATTAGGCTGCAAATATAAAAAAATTATTTCGTCTACAAATCCTTTTAGTAGTTTGAATTTAGCATAAAAAAAAGACTGCCATTTCTGACAGTCTTTCAAAATATTAATAAGATTAAGATTATACTAAACCTTGATCAATCATTGAATCAGCAACTTTTACGAAACCTGCAATATTTGCACCTTTTACGTAATCAATTGTTCCATCTTCTCTTTTTCCGAATTTCACACAAGCTTCGTGAATTGAAACCATAATTCCGTGTAATTTTCCGTCAACTTCTTCTGCTGTCCAAGACAAACGTAAAGAGTTTTGAGACATTTCTAAACCTGAAGTAGCAACACCACCAGCATTAGAAGCTTTTCCTGGAGAGAATAATACTCTTGCAGCATCAAAAGCTTCGATTGCCTCTGGCGTAGATGGCATATTTGCACCTTCCGCTACAGCAATAACACCGTTTGCGATTAATACTTTAGCCTCTTCACCGTTTAATTCATTTTGAGTAGCACATGGTAAAGCGATATCAACTTTCACTTCCCATGGACGTTTACCAGCAACAAATTTAGCTGTAGGATATTTTGCAACGTACTCTGAAATACGACCTCTTTTTTCGTTTTTCAATTCCATAACAAATGCTAATTTACCAGCATCGATACCAGCTTCATCATAGATGTAACCTTCTGAATCTGATAAAGTAACAACTTTAGCACCTAATTGAGTTGCTTTCTCACAAGCATATTGAGCAACATTTCCTGAACCAGAAACAGCAACAACTTTACCTTGGAAAGAATCTCCTTTAGTAGCTAACATTTCTTTTGCGAAATATACAGTACCGTAACCTGTAGCTTCTGGACGAATCAAAGATCCACCCCAGTTACGAGCTTTACCAGTTAATACACCAGTAAATTCGTTACGGATTCTTTTGTATTGACCAAACATGTAACCAATCTCACGACCACCAACACCGATATCACCTGCAGGCACATCCGTATCAGCACCAATATGACGAGATAACTCAGTCATAAAAGATTGACAAAACTTCATTACTTCATTGTCTGATTTTCCTTTTGGATCAAAATCAGAACCTCCTTTACCACCACCCATTGGCAATGTAGTTAAAGAATTTTTGAAGATTTGTTCGAAACCTAAGAATTTCAAAATAGATAAATTTACAGAAGGGTGGAAACGTAAACCACCTTTGTATGGTCCGATTGCAGAGTTAAACTCAACACGGTAACCTCTATTAATTTGAACTTCACCTTTGTCATCTAACCAAGGAACTCTAAATAAAATCGTTCTTTCTGGCTCAACAATTCTATCAAGAATTTTTGCAGCTTTATACTTAGGTGTTTCTTCGATTACAGGAATTACTGCCTCAGCAACTTCGTGAACCGCTTGAATGAATTCTTTCTCGTGACCATGAGTTGCTTTCACTTTTTCCATGAATGCATCGATCTGAGCTTGATATTTATTTGACATGTCTTATTAGTTTAATATAAACGTGGCAAATGTAAAAAAAAATTGAATGTACAATTCAAATTAATCATTATTCAATGATGTATTTTATTAACAGAATTTTGTTTCTAAAAAATTACTACGAAAATTGACATTTCGTATTGAACAAAAAAAAAGAATAGTTTTATTAAAACATCATAAACCTCAAAGTGTATACCGTTAAATAACAGCAGAATAAAACTTTATTTGATTACCTGGTTAATTTAACTACAGCATTAAATTCTAATAATTCATTAATGTACAAAATAGTGATAAATCAAATTGTTGAACATTGTAAATATCAATTAAAATAAAATAATCAAATAGATAAATGATTTGAAACATAAGAAATAATAATTCAATAAATAGTGATTCTTTATTAATTGGTATAAGTTTTGTTATTTTAGATGAAAAATAAACAAAAATGAAAAAAAATATTATTCCAATAATCGCTTTAGGGACAATTGCGATTTTCACTTCTTGTGATGAATTAAAACAAGCTGCAAATACTATTACAACTACAACGCCAGCAAAACCTCAACTTACAAATGATGAAGTTGTTTCTGGTTTAAAAGAAGCACTTCAAGTTGGAATAAAAAACTCAGTTAACCTTACCTCTGTTACAGATGGTTTCCTTAAAAATGCAGATATTAGATTACCTTTTCCTGCAGATGCAATGAAAGTTAAACAAAAAGCTTTAGAATGGGGATTGACTTCTCAAGTTGAAAAATTTGAGACAACCTTAAATAGAGCTGCAGAAGAAGCAACAAAAGAAGCTTTACCAATATTTGCTAACGCAATTACAAATATGTCTTTGCAAGATGGCTTTGCTATTTTAAATGGAGGAAATGGTGCAGCAACAAAATTCTTAAAAGATAACACTACTTCTCAATTAGTTACAGCTTTTTCTCCTAAAGTACAAGAGGCTATTTCAAAAGTAAAATTGACTGATTATTGGAATCCGATAATCAACAAATATAATTCAGCAATGAAAATATCTGGTGGTGAAAAAATAAACCCTGATTTAAATGCTTATGTAACTGAAATGGCAATTAAAGGCCTTTTTCAAATGGTAGAAAAAGAAGAAAATAAAATTCGTCTTGACCCAATGGCTAGAGTTACCGATTTATTATCAAAAGTATTTGGTAGCATTAAATAACAATTTCAAAAAAAAATCCGACTTTTAAAAAGTCGGATTTTTTTTATTCTATAACTCAGAATTATTTTTTCTCAGTTGATCCATGTGAACAACAAGCTTTTTTCTCTCCTTCTTTTTTAGAACAAGATTTCTCACCTTCTGCACATGCTCCTTTTTTCTTTTTCTTTTTCTTATCATCATGTTTAACTAATTCAACAGAAGTTCCAGTTGAAGCAGCAAAAGCAGTAACTGACATAGAACCAACGAATAACATTAACGATAATGCAATAAAAACCTTTTTCATAGTATATTAAATTTAATTGTTTAGCTAATTTAATCTTTTTTTAATTCAATTCACCAATTTTTGTGATACGACCTTTAACAACATCTCCAATTTTAACATTTATTGTAGAATTAAGAGGTAAATACAAATCTATACGTGAACCAAATTTAATAAAACCATATTCTTCACCTGTTTTTACATCTTGATTAGGCTGCACATAATAACAAATTCTTCTAGCAACAGCACCTGCAACTTGTCTAAATAAAACTTCCTGCCCTTTTGCATGTTCAATCACAACAGTTGACCTCTCATTATCTGTACTACTTTTAGGATGCCACGCTACTAAAAATAAACCTTTGTGGTATTTAACATACTTAACTATACCAGAAATAGGATTAAAATTAGCATGTACATTTAATGGAGACATAAAAATAGAAACCTGTATTCTTTTATCATTGAAATACTCATTTTCTTCAACTTCTTCTATTACGACAACTTTTCCATCAGCAGGACACATAATATCATTTTCACCGAAAACACATGTAATATTGGGAACTCTAAAAAACTGAACCACCAAATAAAGCATAGTTAACTCACCAATGATTAACAAAATATAAAGCCATAACCAGCCAATAGTTTGATATAAAAAATGATTCCCCAAATGTATTATTGAAAGTAATACAATTGCAATTGTGATTATTAAATAACCTTCTCTGTGTATTTTCATAATAGTTTTAATATTCTTCAAAAATAATTATAAATTACAAACCAAGCATAAAAAAATGGAACTGTAAAAAGCATTGCATCGAATCTATCTAGAATCCCACCATGACCAGGTAAAATTGTTCCAGAGTCTTTAATATTCAAACTTCTTTTAAATAAACTTTCCAATAAATCTCCCAAAATTGCAGTTGGAGCAATAATACAAGCTGAAATCAACCAAAAATCAAGATCATTATTTACACCCCAAAAACTTATTAAGTAAGCTACAATTAAGGTAAATAAAAATCCTCCAATTGTACCTTCCCATGTTTTTTTAGGTGAAATCCTTTCAAATAATTTCGTTTTACCAAAAAATCGACCTGAAAGATATGCAAATGTATCATTTGTCCAAATCAACAAAAACATTGAAATAACAAATGGTTTGTTGTGTGAGCTAATATTAGAAATAAAAAGTAATAGTGAAAATGGAACAACTAAATATATAAAACCTAAGATCACGACACCTAAATTAAGTATTGGATTATCTTTTTTCCTCCATATTTCAATGATTAGACTAATAAAAACAATTGGCAAAACAATAATCATCAACTCTACTTTTGAAGTCAAAATTGAAATCGAAAACACACAATATGTTAAAAAAAGTATAATCGTATTAGATACTTTATTAACATCAACTATTTTGTATTGATCAAAAAGTTTGAAATACTCATACAATCCAAGTATAAGAAAAAGCCCCATAACACCAATTGTAGCGAACATACTATACCATAATGAAAAAATGATAAGTGAAATAAAAATTGATCCCGTTATTATACGTTGTAAAATATTACTCATTTTGATTATACTTAAAATAAATATTCCCACTAATCTATTCGACTAGTGGGAACATTATAATAAAAATTTAATTATTCTTCAATTTTATCCTCTAAAGAATTATCCTCAACTTTATTAAACTCTGAAGTTAACGGTTCAACTTTATTGTCAATTGCAATATCATTTTCAGTAATTTCTTTTTTGGTAGAATCTTCAAAATGCATTGGCTCTTGTTCTTCCGCAATCCATTCTCTTACACCAAAAATCGCTTCTAAATCCTCTTTAAAAATAACTTCAGAAGTTAACAATTTTTCAGCTAAAGCAGTAAGTTTATCTTTATTATCAGTCAATATTTGTAATGCTCTTTGATATTGAAATTCAATTAACTTACTCACCTCTTCATCGATAATTCTTGCTGTATCATCAGAATAAGGTTTAGTGAAAGAATCTCTTCCTTGAGAGTCGTAGAAAGAAATATTTCCTACTTTCTCATTCAATCCATAAACTGAAACCATCGCATAAGCCTGCTTCGTAACTTTCTCTAAATCACTTAAAGCTCCAGTACTTATTTTACCGAAAATTAATTGTTCAGCAGCTCTACCACCTAAAGCAGAACACATATCATCTAACAACTGTTCTGTAGTAGTTATACTTCTTTCTTCAGGTAAATACCATGCAGCACCTAAAGAACGTCCACGAGGAACAATGGTAACTTTCACTAAAGGATGGGCATATTCTAACAACCAAGATGTAGTTGCATGACCTGCTTCATGAAAAGCAATCGCTTTCTTCTCACTTTTAGTAATTATTTTATTTTTCTTCTCTAATCCTCCAACAATTCTATCAACTGCATCTAAAAAATCTTGTTTTTCAACATGATGTTTTCCATGACGAGCAGCAATTAAAGCTGCCTCATTACAAAGGTTTGCAATATCAGCTCCTGAAAAACCTGGTGTTTGTTTCGCTAAGAAATCAACATCCATTTTTTCATCTAATTTTATTGGCTTTAAATGAACAGCAAAAATTTCTTTACGTTCATTAATATCTGGCATATCAACATAAATCTGACGATCAAAACGACCTGCTCTCATTAAAGCACTATCCAAAACATCAGCCCTATTTGTTGCAGCAAGAATAATTACTCCTGAATTAGTTCCAAAACCATCCATTTCAGTTAGCAACTGATTCAATGTGTTTTCTCTCTCATCATTTGAACCAAAGCTATTATTTTTACCTCTTGCTCTACCGATTGCATCAATCTCATCTATAAAAATAATCGAAGGTGATTTTTCTTTTGCTTGCTTAAATAAATCTCTAACTCTAGAAGCACCTACCCCAACAAACATTTCAACAAAATCAGAACCTGACAATGAGAAAAATGGTACTTGAGCTTCACCAGCAACAGCTTTTGCTAATAAAGTTTTACCTGTTCCTGGAGGTCCTACCAACAATGCTCCTTTTGGAATTTTAGCACCTAACTCAGTATATTTCTTAGGATTCTTCAAAAACTCAACTATTTCTTCAATCTCAACTTTCGCCTCAGCCAAACCTGCAACATCTTGAAAAGTAATGTTTGTAGACTTCCCTTTTTCATAAACTTTCGCTTTTGATTTACCAATATTGAAAATTTGGCCACCGCCTCCACCACCGCCAGAACCACCAGTCATTCTTCTCATGACAAACAACCAAATCAATACCAATAATGCTATCGGCAATAAAAAACCTACAATACTTCCAATATAATCATGTTCGGTCTTAGAACTAAATGCTACTTGATTTTTGTGAGCTTTCTCAAGCTTCTGATTAATCTTATCCAACTTATTGATAAAATTTTCAACTGTAACTAACTCTAATTCAAAAGTCGGTTGTGTATTTCTAATATTTTTATTTTTAGAAAAAACCTCGCCCATTCGCTTAAACTCACCTGTTTTAGTGTTTTTAACAAATGATTCCCCATCTTTATTCAATTGAAAATCAGCTCTAACTCTGTTTACAATATATACTTTTGAGATATAACCTTCTTCTGCTAATTGAAAGAAAGTCTGTTGATTATTAATTGTTGCAGTTGAAGAAGCACTCATAAACAACTGAAAACCAATAATAGCAACACCAATTGCTGCGTAAATCCAATAAATTGAAAATGGATTTTTCTTTTTATTATTTTCTTCTGACATTTTAAATCAATTAGTTTAAATTAGGAATATTTGTTCTTTTTGCATCCGCCCATAAATCTTCTAAATCATAAAAACTTCTAGCAGTTTTATAAAAAACATGACAAACAACAGAAACATAATCTACAAGTACCCATTCACTATTGCCTTTTCCTTCAGTATGCCATGGTCTTTCTTGTAATTCTTGACGAGTATATCTCATAACTGAAGAAGCGATACCCTCAACCTGTGTAGAAGATTCACCACTACAAATAACGAAAAAATCAGCTACTGCCCCTGAGATTTCTCTTAAATCTAACACTACAATATCTTGAGCTTTCATTTCTTGCATTCCTTCTACTACAGCATTACACAACACTTGAGAATCTGAATTATTTTGTTTTTTATACATCGAATTTTTTTATACTTACAAATCTAACTTTTAATTTTAATTTTATAGAGATTTTAAACTCTTTTAACCTTTCAAAAACAAAATGATCGGAAAAAAAATTATTCATCTCGATAGTGTTGACTCAACCAACAATTATGTTGCCAATATGATATTAAACAATCAAATTGAACATGGAACGGTAATAATGTCAGATGAACAAACGGCTGGAAAAGGTCGGTTCTCAAAACCAGGAGAAAATGTCATAACTTCCATATATTTAAAGCCTGCTAATCTGTCAGTAAACCAACAGTTTTATTTGACAATCTTCACCTCTCTTTGCGTCATCAGATTATTACAAAAAAAAGGGATTGAAGCGAAGATAAAATGGCCTAATGACATTGTAGTAAATTCAAAAAAAGTTTCTGGTATTCTGATAGAAAATCAATTGATTAGCACAAAAATTGAGCATAGTATAATAGGTATCGGATTGAATACTAACCAAAAGGAATTTAGTGATTTGAATGCAACAAGTATGTTTAATGAAACCTTAGAATTCAATCCTATTCATCATGTCCTCCTTTCATTGATTGGTGAAATGAATCAATTATTTGTTGAACTTGAAAATGAAAATTTTGAAAAATTAAAATCTGAATACTTAGAAAATCTATGGTTATTAAATACTATTTCTTCTTTTACAGATGAAAAAGGTGAGTTTATGGGTAAAATAATTGGTGTTTCAGAAATCGGATTACTTCAGATACTAAACAACAATCAATTAAAAGAATACAATTTAAAGGAATTAAAATTTAATGCTCGAAATGAGTTTTAAGTTTTTCTGACATATAATTAAACAAATTTGTCAAGGGCTTTTCTACCATCATTTTTAAAAACATATTCACTTCACCATCAAATTCAATATAACCTTCAGTTTGATTCGCTTTGTTCTCTAGATGTAAAGTCAATTTAAATGGGAATGGAGACTTTTCTCCAGATTTCATGAAGATTTTAGAACTACCTTCTCCTCCATCTTGAATTAATGAAATAACAACTCCTCCTTGAACTTTAAAAGAACATTGATTTGAAGTAGCATTCCAATCAGAAATATTATCTTTTGGTAAAATATGAACTAAATTAGTTGAATCAGATAAAAAACCAAAAATTGTTTCTTGATTCGCATCGATTAATACGGTCGTACACTTTCCTTCCATTCTCTCAAAGAATCTAAATCATTAACTGTTATAAAATCTTGTTTCAACGCCTGTTCAATTAAAATATCATAAGAAGTCAATGTAATAAAAGGACATTCGGCATTTTCAAAATTAATTTTTGCTTGCTCAAATCCATATGTGAATATAGCAACTAAACCTTTAACATCTAAACCTGCTGATTTAAGTGCTTCAATCGCTTTAATACTACTACCTCCTGTTGAAATTAAATCTTCAATAACAACAACTTTTTTGCCTTCTTCGTAAAAACCTTCGATTTGATTTCCCATTCCATGTTCTTTTGCAGAGCTTCGAACATAAATAAATGGAACACCTAACTCTTGAGCTACTAAAGCACCTTGAGCGATTCCTCCTGTAGCAACACCTGCAATAATATCTGGTTTGCCAAACTTTTCAACAATAGACTCAGCGTAACCTTGTCTAATAAAAGTTCTTATATTTGGAAATGAAAGAGTTACACGATTATCACAATAAATCGGAGATTTCCAACCTGAAGCCCAAGTAAAAGGATTATTGGGTTCTAACTTAACAGCTTTTATTTGTAATAAAAATTCTGCTACCTTTAACGCTTTTTCGTTATTCAAAATCATACGACAAATGTACAAAGTTTTTATTGAAAATAGAGCTGTTTTCATCATAGATAATGAAGAAATTAATTCTTTAGAGGGAATAATATTCAAAACAAAAAAATTAAAAGGACTAAGAAAACTAATATTTAACTGTTTTTCAGACACTAATATTAATTTGCCTATGTATGTAATTCATCCTAATCCAGAAAAAGCTTTTTCCAAAATTTTTAAAAAACATGAATTTGTAGAGGCTGCTGGTGGAATTGTAAAAAAGAAAAACAATTATTTATTTATTAAACGAAATGGCTTTTGGGATATCCCTAAAGGAAAATTAGATGAAAATGAAGATCCAGAACTTGGAGCTATTCGTGAAATTGAAGAAGAATGTGGAATTTCTGAGCCATCTATTACAAATTTCAATTGCATTACTTACCACACCTACCTTTATAAAGGTAAACCAACAATCAAAAAGACATATTGGTATAATTTGAATTATAATGGAAAAGAAAAACTTATACCTCAATTAGAAGAAGGTATTACTGAAGTAAAATGGGTTTCAAAAAAAGAAATTAATCAAATTATAATGGATTCTTATCCATCGATTACGGATGTGATAAGCAACTATTTTAAAGATGATCCGTTTTTGGTATAGTATTTGTCATTTTTTTGTTAAAACAATTTATAGATTAAAATTTTTATTGTAACCTTGTTAAAAAAAAAAAAAGATTATGAAAGTTATATTATTATCAATTTCAATGTTAGCATTATCATTAAGTATTAATGCTCAAGAAGACGTTAAAAAAAGAGAAGCAATTGAGAAAAAAGAATCAATCAAAGAATACAAAAAAATAGAGACTGAAAAAGTTGAAGTTGAAAAATCTGAACCTAAAGATGCTCAAACTGAAAAGGTGATTGTATTCAAAAATGAAGTTATTGAGCGACCAGAAGTTAAATATGATTCTCAAGATTTGTTTATTTTTGAATTTAAAAATACTGGTAAAACTCCAATTTTAATTCAAAATGTTCAGACTAGTTGTGGATGTACAAATGCCGCAAAACCTGAAGAGCCAATTCAACCTGGAAAAAAAGGTGAAATCACAGTAAAATACGATACAAAAAGAGTTGGTCAATTTACAAAAACAATCACAGTTACAACAAACGTTCAAACTGAACCAATTATTTTAACAATTAAAGGAACAGTTTTACCTCAAGAAGTTAAAACTGAAGAGGCTCCAAAAAATTAATAAATAAAAAACTCAATAAAAAAAAAGGAACAATTATATTGTTCCTTTTTTTTTCATGTATTAATTGAACCATCTAACCATTTTTTGAACATCGGTACTCTTTCCCTACTTACAATCGAAGATTCTTCTTCTAAGTTTAACACTTTCACTTTTAATCTACTATTAAAAAAAGAATTCACTTTTTCAATACTTGACAATGATATTATTGTTTTTCGATTAATCCTAAAGAACAATTCAAAATTCAAACAAGATTCTAATTCATCTAAATTATAATCAATAATAAATCGCTTATTGCTTTTTGTAACCAATAACACCACTCCGTCTTCAGAAATAAAATACTGAATTTCATCTATGTGAATGGATGAAATTGAATCACCAAGCTTAACCATAAATCGGTTTTTAAATTGTTTGGATTCTGATAAATAAGTATTTGAAATTTCATTGAAATTTATTTCACTCTGTTTATTCCATCTTTCATATTTCAGAATTGCTTGTCTAACCTCATCTATACCTAGAGGTTTAAGTAAATAATCAATACTATTTAATTTAAATGCTTTTAAAGCGTACTCATCATAAGCTGTTGTGAAAATGATTGGAAAATTAACTGTTACTTTTGAAAAAATATCAAAGCTTATTCCATCGGATAAATGAATATCTACAAATAACAAATCTGCTTCTATACCATTATTAAATGCCATAATAGAATCTTTAACCGATTCAAAAACTTTTACCACTTCAATTCTATGATCTATTTTTAAAAGTAGATTAACCAAATAATCAGCTGATAATTTTTCGTCTTCAATTATAATAATTCTCATTTCACAGTCAATAAAGGTAATTTAACACAAAACAATTCTTGATCTTGATGAATTTCAATTTTTTTATTTGTAAAAAAACCATACCTACTTTCAATATTTTTAATACCAGTCTTTGAACTTGGTTCATAAATCGGTCGAAGCTGAATATTGTTACAAATTTGAAGCATATTCTCACTACTATTTAAACTAATTTTCAAAGGCGAATTTGTTGAAATTTCGTTGTGCTTAATTGCATTTTCAACTAAAATCTGTAATGATAAGGGTGGTATTTTACATGCTAATGAGTCTTCATCCAAATGAATATCAAAAGTAATATTCTCTCCAAACCTTATCTTCAATAAGAAAAAATAAGATTCCATAAATTTCATTTCTTCTTTTAATGAGATTAATTCATTGTTATTATTATCAAGAATATAACGATAAACTTTTGACAACTGATTTATAAACTCTACAGCTTTGTCCTGATTAATATAGACCAATGATGACAGGACACTCAAATTATTAAATAAAAAGTGTGGATTTAATTGACTTTTCAAATTTTGTAGTTGAGCTGAAATAGATTCAGTTTTATATTCTTCAATTTCAATTAAGGACTTTTTCCATTGCTTAAAAAATTGAAAACCTATTTCAATTGATAAAATTATTATTGTGATCAATAAACCAATTATAATCGAAGTAGTTAAAAACATTGATTGTCTTGCATAAGGAATTTTACAAACAAAAGTATTGAACGTAAACATCGATAAATAAATAATCGAAAAACTATAAATCAATGCTAAAGAAAATTGAACAAAAAATCTTTTCTTCGGCACTTTTTGCCATTCTAACTTTAAATTTAATAAATGATCAAGCCATAAATTTCCTTCCCATATAAGAACGGTAATTAATACAGACATTAATAAATCTAAAACACGATTTCTTGCTGGATTAACTTCAAAATCTAATAATAAAAAATCCAATAAATAGGAAATCACTGCTCCTAAAATGAACATCCATATAAATCGTTTTTTACTTTTTTCCATAGAGTCTAAAATTGAACTTTATAAACAAAATTCGGAAATAAACCAATTTGATAAGCTGTATTAATTTTTCCATTTATTGGATTATATCGCTGAGCGAAAACATTTTTGTGATTTGTAACATTTTGAATATCTAAATACCAAGATTGAGAAATTTTTCTTTTCTTACTATTCAAAGTGAAACCAAACTTAACATCTAAACGAAAAAAATTGGGATTTCTCATAGAAAATGCATAATCATCTCCTTTTAAAACTTGAAAATTAATTAATTGAGATGCTTCTAAATCTACAGGTGTATAATATCTCCCTCCTGCTTGGGTAAACTTTACATCTGTTGTAAATGAATTTCGTTTTTCTTTACCAACCTTAAATTCTTTACCAGCTAAAATATTATAGACAAATTTACCATTGAATCCAGTATTTCTTTCAACATTATCACTTCCTGTATATTTTGATTCATAAACAGATCCTGTAATTAAAGTATAATATCCTTTACTGTAAAATTTTTCAATAGTCAATTCAACACCATAGTTTCTTCCTTTTCCTGTATTTATCAAATAAGATGTTTCGTTTGGAAAAAAGCTTGCGCCTGCATTCAGCATTGAATAAGAACTTTCAATCTCTGTAACGGGAACATTGAAAATAGATTGGTAATATGTTTCAGCTTTAATTCTCCAATTTTTAAATGGAAATAATTCGTATCCAAGTACCAATTGATGACTTTTAGTGAATCCCATATTCTTATTTGACTGAACATATGAACCATCCGCTAAGAGCGTTCTGTAGAAATAAGAATCTGTAGGCTGCATTTGACTATGTAAACCGTACCCAAAGCTTAAGTTACTTTTTTCATTAACTTGAAATTTCAAACCCAATCTTGGTTCAATCGCTGACGATTTATTTAATACTAAATACTGACTATGTATACCTGCATTCAAAGTAAATCTCGTGGAAATCGTATATTTTAAATGTGCATACCCTTGTAAAAGTGAAGTATAATCATTAAAATCCCAAATCTGTTTCCAATCAGAAGTGTAATACTTACTTCTATAAAACAGATTTAAATTCATTACTTCAGTTAAAACTCCAACCTTCAAAAACAACTTTGAATTAATTTTAGAATTAAATGAACTATTCAAAGTATATCTTATTTGTGTTGTTTTATTCTCCAAAATTCTCTTAATCTCATTCGTTTGAGAATTTATAGAATCTTCATCATACACAGAAGAAGAGAAAGTTGCCCCAATAATTGTTTTAAAGTAAGATTTTGAATTCACACGAATGAAATGATTTACCCCAACAAGTGCCATATTACTTGTGAAATAACTATCTCTAACTGGATTAGCAAACAAATCATTACTATCAATCTGATCATGTAAAAAATTAATTTTACTTTTCCCTGCAATTCCAAACAATACAAACTTCCCTAATTTAGTATTACCCCCATTTATTTTAAATGAAATATCCTGATAAAACGGTGTCGCTGTTGTACCTATTGGAATACCCGCTTTTTGAGCAAATTCAGTAAAAGAATAACGATATGCAATCAAATACGATGAACCTTTCGATTTTCTTAATGGTCCCTCAGTTACAGCTTCTAAACCAGTAAGTGCACCTAATTGAAATGTATGCTCCCGTTTATCTGAATTTCCTTTTCTAAAACCTAAATCAAAAACACCGGCAGT
The DNA here is from genome assembly GCA_021300395.1 of Fluviicola sp. Taxonomy (GTDB): domain Bacteria; phylum Bacteroidota; class Bacteroidia; order Flavobacteriales_D; family Crocinitomicaceae; genus CAIUKX01. The sequence continues at coordinate 18,806 of JAJTEO010000045.1, forward strand.
TGCATTTCCATATTCAGAAGGAAAAGCAGAAGTAAAAAAATCTGAATTCTTCAATACATTTGTATTCAAAGCGCTTACTGGACCACCTGTAGTTCCTATAGTCGAAAAGTGATTTGGATTAGGAATGTTTAACCCTTCAATTCTCCATAAAACTCCAACAGGAGAATTCCCTCTTATTACTAAATCATTTCTTGAATCATCCGGAGAACTAACACCCGCAAAATTTGCAGCCATTCTTGACGGATCAGATCGTCCACCTGCAAATCGATTCACTTCTTCAGTACTAAAAGATCGAGCACTAACTGTTGTTAACTCATTTATTGTTTCATTCTTTTTATTTCCAGAAATTACAACTTCTGATATTGAATTTATATTTTCTTCTAAAGAAATATCAACAATTACTTCCTTCCCTACTGTTACAATAATGTTTGGTATGGTAACTGATTTATACCCTGTAAAATTTGCTTGAACGTCATATCTTCCTGGTTTTACTCCAGTAATTAGATATTTCCCATCTAAATCAGTTTGTGTATTCAAAAGAGTGTCAGAACCTATTACTCGAATAATTGTATTTGGTAAAGAAGTTAATGATTGCTTGTCAATTACAGTTCCTTTTATGGTTTGTGTTGACTCTTGGGCATACAAAAAAGTTGAACTAATCAAACTTGTAATTGCATAAAGTAAAGTTGTAAATCGCATTTTAGATAAAATTTAATACAAAACAAATCTATAAATATTGTCTGTATTTAATTAGGTTAAAGTTGTTGAACTGTTAAAAATGAATGATGAATTGTAAAATCTATATTATGATTCAAATGACGCAATAAATTCAGAATCAAATAAAATCTTTATCAAGTTTGAATGATTTTTAGCAGGCCCCTGAACTGAATAAATAAATGTTTGTGTATTATGATTCTTCATTTGTTTAGTACACTTAGCAACAAGATCACAAGATTTAAAAATGTCCTTTAGTACATCCTTATTTGTCGTTTTATTATCATCAATTGTGATGTGATATGTTTCAACTTTATTTGTTCGCTCAATCTTTTTTTGAATCCAAGTAAAACTAAGCAATACCAACATTACAATAATTAAAGCAGCAAACGCAAATTCATATTTTCCTATTCCGATTGCCATACCGATTGCAGCTGAAATCCAAATAGTTGTTGCAGTTGTCAATCCTTTTACGTTCACTCCTTCTCGAAATATAGCACCAGCACCTAAAAACCCGATACCAGTTACAATATTTGATGCAACACGTCCTTCTGCACCTAATACATTTGATACAATCGTGAAAAGAGTTGAGCCAACAGTAATTAAAATGACTGTTCTGAAACCTGCAGCTTTGCTTTTATATTCTCTCTCTGCGCCTATTATAGCACCAAATAATAATGCTAGAGCAAGTTTGATTATTTCTTCTATTAATATAGGATCTTTCATTGAT
>JAJTEO010000046.1 GCA_021300395.1 Fluviicola sp.
TGCCGATTTGAAATTTTATTTCTTAGAAATGAATACACGTCTTCAAGTTGAACATCCAGTAACAGAAGAAATTACAGGTTTAGATCTAGTGGAATGGCAAATTCTTGTTGCAAGAGGTGAAAATTTACCAAAAACACAAGATGAATTACACATTAAAGGACATGCAATCGAAGTTCGTGTATATGCTGAAGATACTTTAAATGGCTTTGTGCCTGATATCGGAAATTTAAAACGCTATAGAATCCCTTCAGGAAGAAGTGTAAGAGTTGATGATGGATTTGTGGAAGGTATGGATATTCCAATCTATTATGATCCTATGATTGCTAAATTAGTAGTTTGGGGGAAAACGAGAGAAGATGCTATCAGAAGAACAATCCAGGCGATTGATCAATATCAAATCTCAGGAATTAAAACAACTTTAGACTTTGGTAAATATGTACTGAAACATGAAGCATTTGTGAGTGGAAATTTTGACACAAACTTTGTTAAACATTATTTTGAAGATCCAAAAATCATGTATTCTGCCATGGAAGAAGAAAAAGAAGCTTTAGAGCATGGAATTGATGAGATTTGGGAATCAATTAGAAAACACAAATCTAAAGAATATGCTTCAAGAGAAATTAGCAGTTCTTGGATAAACACAAGGATTTAATAAACTAAAAAAGGTGCCTACGACTTCGATCAGGCACCTTTTTTTTTAAAATAAACTTTCAAGTTTTTCTAAACCAATCCCTCTCGAACCTTTTAGTAATATTAGTTGATCTGTAAATTGATTGTCATTGAAGTATGCTTCAGCATTTTCTCGTGAGTCAAATGCATTATTGTTTTCAATTAGTATTGTTTTGAAAATTGAACCCACAAAAAAACCCTTTAAATTTAGTTGATCGATCAATTCAATAATATTCTCATGTTCTTTTATTGATTCTTCTCCTAATTCTAGCATATCACCAATTATAAAAGTTTTCTCATTTGTTGGAATCTGAGCAAAACTTTCAAGTGCTGATTTCATACTTGTCGGATTAGCGTTATAACAATCTAAAATCAACTTATTTTTAGCTGTTTCTTTAACTTGAGAACGATTATTTGTTGGATTATATGTTTCGAGCGCTTTGTTTATTAATTGAGGATCAATTTCAAATTGCACCCCAAAAGCAATGGCTGCTAAAAAATTATAAAAGTTATATTTCCCTATCAGATTTGTAGAAATAATTGGTGAATCATAACCATTCGATTGCCATTTAAATTCAACAAATGGAGTCATATTAACTAATTCACCTTGAATATCAGAATCATTTGCTTCACCATATGATATAACATTTATCCCTGAAGGTAAAATGTCTTTTAAAATCGAATCATCATTGTTAATGATTATTTTACCATTAGAATTTTCAATCGAATCATACAATTCTTTCTTCGTTTTTAAAACGCCTTCAAAATTTTTAAAGCCTTCTAAATGTGCTTTTCCAATATTGGTGATTATTCCTAATGTTGGTTCTGCAATTTCAGTTAACTCTTGGATGTCAAAGAATTTGTTTGCACCCATTTCAATCACTGCAATCTCATGTTCAGCTTTCAACCTCAATAAAGTCAAAGGTACTCCGATATGGTTGTTTAAATTCCCTTCAGTAAAAAGCACATTGTATTTAGTTGCTAAAACACAACTTATTAATTCTTTTGAAGTCGTTTTACCATTACTACCAGTGATTCCTATAACTGGAATTGAAAATTTATTTCGGTGATGATTTGCTAATTTTTGTAGAAAGATCAATCCATCATTAACGTAAAAAATAGTCTTTTCATTACAATAATTTCGTTCATCACTAATTACATATTTCGCACCATTTTCAATTGCTGATTCAGCAAAAACATTTCCTACAAATACCAGACGTTTCGTAAAATAATTTATATAACTTCTCCATTTTTAAACATAAAAAAACCCGTCTTTCAACGGGTTTAATTTAAAAAATATTTTTTTATTTCTTACTATCTCTAGCAACTCCCATTCCGATAGGACTTCCTAAACGATCCATACAACATCTGAAACCAATTGTTGAAAGTGATTTATCTTCATCTAAGAATCTTCTAGAACCACCTACTAACCAATAAGCTCTATCTTTCCATGAACCACCTTTGTAAACTCTTGATTTATCAGAAACCAATGTTGTTGGCCATGAAGTTCTATCACCTGGTTTAACTTGTTGACCATCTAAACCAAACTCTTCGTGTTGGCTTTGGTACATAATTAAATTAGGGTCACGACTTGCCTGATTAATTTTGTTTTTGATATCATCATTTTGGTAATAAATTGAACTTTCAATATCACCATCTAAGTAATCAATATAATCGTCTTTTCTATAATTTAAACGACCGATATTTTCCTCTTCAGTTACATTTCTATATTTCAATTTACCTGGAGTATCAGTAATGAAAGCTGTAAAACCTTCTCTCAACATAGAGATAATTTCGAAAGCATACTCTTCTCCACTTGGACCAACTCTTAATTCTTCTGCAAAAATACCATCAAATAATTCATCTTGAATTCTAGCTGCAGCTTCATTATCGTGTTTGTTGTTTTTATCAATAATAGATAAATCGATAATGTGATTAATTTTTGCTAACAATTTCAACTCAACTGAGTCTTTAACATTTCCGTGAGAAACATAAAATGGATCTGGAGCATGACCTTTAACGTCTGGATTTCTAGATTGAACATTTTTAGAAATTCCTACAGGAATCACAGTATCATTTGGATCATGTTTTTGAGCAGAAACTCTTTGGTAACGAACTCTCTCAAATTCATTTAAGTATTCTTTCATTCCATGAACATCAAATTGTACAGTTGCATTTTTAATCTCAGTAGACCCTGCATTGTTCAATAATTTTGTTTTAAATACATTTCCTCTAAATGGTCTGAACTCATCAAAATCTTCAGAAGATAATGGTCTATAAACATCTAATACCCACTCAGAAACGTTACCCGCCATATGGTATAAACCATAATCATTTGGCCAATAAGATTCAACTGGAGCTGTAACATCCGCTTGATCGTTCAAGTTTCCAGCAACCCCCATGTAATCCCCTGTTCCACGAACAAAGTTAGCACGAATTGAACCTTGAAATTGCTCTTCATCATTACGAACCCAGTGACCATCCCAAGGGTATAATCTTCTGTCAGTAATTAATTCAGTTCCCTCTTGTAAGTTACCTACTAAACCATAGTAAGCAAATTCCCATTCAGCTTCAGTTGGTAGCCTGTAACGTGGTAATAAGATACCATCTTCCATTCTAACAATACGAGTTCCTAATTTTTTACCATTCGCTTTAGAAGGGTTTAAATCTTGTAAATTATTTAATACTTTTTCTTCGTATTGTCCTGCTAAATATGATTCTGTATTAAAAGTAGCCTCATCTTTTTGCTCAATGTTGAAATCTAATACACCTTCACGAATTAAGATATACTCATTAACACGGTCAGTTCTCCATTTACAGTAATCAGAAGCTTGTAACCAAGTTACACCAACAACAGGATAATCTCTATAAGCTGGATGTCTCAAATAATACTCAACAAATTTCTCTTGAAATCCTAATGGAGATCTCCAAGCGTTTGTATCAGGTAAAGCATTTTTGTAAACGATTGGATACGTTTCGTATGCTCTAGAAATCCAATACAAATACTCACACCAGTGAAAATTTGTTACTTCTGTTTGATCCATGTAGAATGAAGATACAGAAACTCTAGCTGGACGATTGTTCCAATCATACATAACATCTTGTTCTGCACGTCCCATTGTAAAAGTACCACCTTCAATCATTACTAGACCTGGTCCAGTTTCTTGATCCATAAATGGCATTTTTTGGAAACCTCCAGTTCTTGGATCATTGTACTCCCAACCTGTAGAAGATGATCGTTCACGTTGACAAGAACTTACAATCATTGTCGTCATGATTATCGCCGCAAAATAGTGAAGTAATTTCATATGTTTATTTTGTTTATTCATTATTTCAGAAATGCAAATTTACTATATAAACGTTAACTACAATAAAAGTTACACTTTTTTTTATTTTTTTTAAAAAGAAGGACAAGCAATCGTCCTAAAAGTTGTTGGTTTTGCTTTACAATTTAAGTTTAATCCTAAAGAAATTTCATGTGAACCATGAGACGTTCCGTTGTTTAACTTAGAAACTGTTACATCATAACTATAACCTATTTTAAAATTTTTAGAATTGATACCTAAAGAAACAATAAATGCATCTTTATTTCTAAACCAAATACCTGTTGTAAAAACATTGTGCTTAATATAAGTACCAATACACAACTCTTGAAAACCTTGTTGATATTGATAAATGACATTTGGCATAATTGAAGTTCCATTATTGTATCTTGACTTCTTACCTAATTTAATTTCAGCCCCCATATGTCCTGTTAAACGCATAGGCAACTTAGAATTACCAATAATCATTGATTCATTAGGCTCATTCAAATGATGAGACGCAAATCCAAAAAAGAAATTTTTACTGTAACCAACAACACCTGCAGAAGCATCAAAGAAACCTCTCTTTCCTCCTCTTGGCACATCACCAGTAGCATAAATAAATCCTTTTCTAGGATCAATCATATCTCCAAACGTTAATTTATCCCAATCCAATGTTTTTTGATACCATGAAGCTCTAGCTCCAAACATTAATGAAAACTTTCTATTTACCTTAACATGATAAGAATAAACTAATCCTAACATTGAAGTTTGAATTGTTCCTTTACCTTGTTGATCATTTGTAATTAAAACTCCTATTCCTCCAGAAATATTTTTTACATATTGATCATAAGAGGCGCTTGTAGTTACATAATTACCAGATAAATTTGGCCATTCATTTCTATAATTCACAGCAAAACGAGGGCAATTATTTGAACCGGCAAAAGCAGGATTTAAATAAATTGGATTCGCATAAAACTGAGTAAACGTAGGGTCTTGAGCCAAAACACATTGACTTGAAACAACCACTAAAACCACTGTTAAAATTTGTTTTATATTCATCTTTATTCGACTAATAGAAATAAATGAAATTCAATAACCTATAACGTTTATCATCCCTAAAAGGTTACAAATATTGTAAAAGGTTTAAAATATTCAAAGATTAATTACGTTTTTATTTTATGTTTTTTAGAAATGATGTCCATATTTGCAGTATGAAGTTACAAATAAGATTAAATATGATAAAATATTTTTTTATACTTTTTATAATCGTAAGAATTAATTCTATAAGTGTTGCTCAAGAGGTTATTACTATTCCTTGGGAGACACCTAGAGAAATTATTTTAAACGAAGAAAAAATTAAAATTCCAGTAATTCAAAATCAAACTTATTCTAATAATAAACCTTTTTATTATTGGGAAAAAGATGCCAACTCATTTAATAATATACAATTATCTTCATATACGACTATCGCATGTGCTTCCGAAGAAATTAATTACCTAAAAAAAGAAGCTCTAACGATACCTACTACCCTGGATTACAAATTAAAGATCATTACAGTTCAAAAAACTGAAAAATTCACTCTTCAATTATTTCCATTTATACAAGAAAATGGGATTATAAAAAAAATAAACACCATTAGTTTAGATTTCTCAAACAATAAAAATGCAGAAAAATCACTTCAGAAAAATTACGCTACAAATTCTGTATTAGCATCTGGAAGTGGTACTTGGTATAAAATAAAAATTAGCAAAAGCGGTATCTATAAAATAGATAAATCTTTCTTAGAATCATGTGGCATCAATACATCTAACTTAAATCCGAATAACATTAATATTTTTGGAAATGGTGATGGAAAATTACCTGAATTAAATTCAGTTCCTTCTACAGATGATTTAGCTAAAAACGCAATATTCATTTCCGGAGATTCAGATGGTCAGTTCAACGATAACGACTACATTCTGTTTTATGGATGGGGACCTACTCGGTGGTACCCAAATTCAAATTTAACTAGTTTTAATTATGATCAAAATATCTATTCTGATTATTCTTATTACTTCATCAATATCAATCCTTCAAATACACCATTAAGAATTAACACTATCAATTCAACTTCTGGAACGATAACAAATAATGTCAATTCATACTCTTACTATACAAATCATGAAGTTGACACAAAATCATTAATGAGCGGAGGACAAAGATGGTATGGTGAAGAATTTGATACCGAACTAACAAAATCTTTTAATTTTGATATACCAAGCATTGTCAATGCAACACCTGTAACATTTGCAATATCAATGGCTACGAACTCAAGTTCTACAAGCACATCTACACATAAATATTTAATAAATGGAAGTCAGGTTTATTCTGCAAATTTACCTTCAGCTTCTACCGATTCATATAGTAGAGCAAATGTTGCGTTTCAAATAAATGCAAATTCAAGTTCAATTCCTTTAAATATTATTGTCACTCGAACCAATCCTTCTACGTTGACTTATTTAGACAACATTTTAATAAACACTAGGAGAAATTTAGTGCAATTAGGAAACCAATATAATTTTAGAGATTTACTTTCCGTTGGAAATTCAAAAGTAAGTGAATTTACACTTTCTAATTTCTCTTCATCTGGTTTCGTTTGGGATATTACTAATCGTCATCAACCTATTGATATAAATGGAAATTATTCAAATTCTACTTTTGTTTTTAGATTAGAAACAGACTCTCTAAGAGAATTTGTTGCTAGTGATGGTTTAACTTTTTTCACACCTGAAAAAGTCGGTAATATCAGTTATCAAAATTTACATGCATTATCTCAAGTTGATTATGTAATTGTTTCTCATCCTGAATTCACTTCCGAAGCAAATAGACTGGCTAATCTTCATAGAGCTAATGGTACAACTGTTCATGTGGTAACAACTGAACAAGTTTATAATGAATTCAGCTCAGGGATGCTAGATCCTACCGCAATAAAACGCTTCATGAAAATGTTTTATGATCGATCCTTATTAGATCCAACCTCAGCACCAAAATACCTTTTACTTTTTGGCGATGGAACATTTGATCCAAAAAATAGAGTTGCCAATAACAATAATTATGTCCCAACCTATCAAGCAATAAATTCTGAAAATCATATATCAGCATTAGTTTCAGATGATTACTTTGGTTTATTAGATGACTCTGATTCATTTGACGACGCTGATCATGTTGATATAGGTGTTGGTAGACTATTAATTTCTTCAAATCAAATTGCAACAGAACAAGTAAACAAAATTGAACATTACATGAAAAATGGTTCGAGTTTATATTCTTCTTCAAATTGTTGTAATTCTTCCTTATCCAATAACACTTTTGGAGATTGGAGACAAAAATATGTGTTAATTTCTGATGATGAACAAGGCGGACAATTTGTATCTGTAGATGCAGAACCAAATTATAATTATGTCACATCTAATCATACAGACGTGAATTGCGACAAATTATATTTAGATGCATTCACCCAAGTCACAAATGCAGGAGGACAAAGATATCCTGATGTTTTTAACGCTATATCAGATAGAGTTCAAAATGGAGCACTCATTATTAACTACATTGGTCATGGAGGCGAAGTTGGTGTTGCAGAAGAAAGGGTAATAACGATTCCTCAAATTCAAAGCTGGAACAACATTAACAAATTAAACTTATTAGTTTCTGCCACTTGCGAATTTACAAAATTCGATGATCCTGCTAGAGTTTCTGCAGGCGAATGGGCTTCCTTAAATCCTACAGGTTCTTCAATCGCCCTTATGACGACAACTCGTTCCATTTACATTTCAATCAATACAGATATCATTAATAAATTTTATGAAAATGTATTTAAAAGGGATTTGAATTATCAACCTCAAACATTTGGAGAAATAATTAAAAACACTAAGAATCAAGCATCTCCATCTGAAAACAAACGTTGCTTCACATTAATTGGAGATCCAGCTTTAAAAATTGCTCTACCAACCATGAAAGTGGTAACTGACAGTATTAATTCACTTTCACCAGACATTCAAATAGATACAATAAAAGCTTTGAGTAAAGTCACAATTAAAGGGCATTTAACCGATATGAATAACAATATCATTTCAAACTTCAATGGAGTATTAAGTCCTACTATTTTCGACAAACCGAAAGCATTAACGACATTAGGACAAGATGTTAATTCACCAATCATTCCTTTTGATCTTCAAAAAAATGCAATTTTCAAAGGTCAGGTTAGTGTTAAAAATGGTTACTTTTCATTTACTTTTGTTACACCAAAAGACATTAATTACAGCTATGGAAATGGAAAAATCAGTTATTATGCAAATACTACTGACCTAACATCTAATTATGATGCTGGTGGAGATGATCAACGTCTTATTATTGGAGGAATTGACCCAAATGGTGTTATTGACAATCAAGCACCAACTATTAAAATGTATTTAAATGAAGAGAAATTTGCAGATGGGGGAATTACAAATGAAACCCCAACATTATTTGCAAAAATTGAAGATGACAATGGGATAAATACAGTAGGAAATGGTATCGGGCATGACATAACAGCGATATTGGATAATGAAACAGCTAATCCAATTATTTTAAATAATTATTATACAGCTGATTTGGATTCGTACCAAAAAGGACAGATAACCTATACATTCCCTCCTATTGCTGCTGGTGAACATAAATTAACTTTAAAAGCTTGGGATATTAACAATAATTCTGTTGAAAGTACAATTCATTTTACGGTAAAAGAACAAGAAAATATTGCTTTAGATCATGTACTAAATTATCCAAATCCATTTACAACTAAGACTTCATTTTTCTTTGAACATAATCAAGTCTGTTCTGAGCTAGATGCTCAAGTTCAAATCTTTACTATCTCAGGAAAAGTAGTTAAAACAATCAACCAAACAGTAAATACAATTGGTTTCAGATCAAACGCAATCGATTGGGATGGGAAGGATGATTTTGGTGATCAGCTAGCGAAAGGGGTTTATATTTATAGATTAATTGTAAAATCTTCTACAGGAGAAATTGCTGAAAAAACGGAAAAATTGGTTTTATTAAAATAATCATACAATAAAATTTGTCGTTTTACGTATATTTGACAACTCAACAGATAAATTTGAAATGAAACAATACTTTGCACTAATACTTTTGTTAACTTCTTTTATTGGATATAACTTTTCACAAACCTCTAGTAAAGAAAGTCTATTGCAATTAAATACTATTACAACAGCATTACCATTCATGTCCATCACTCCAGATTCTAGAGCTGGTGGTATGGGCGATGCAGGGACAAGTTTGAGTGCATCATGTAATTCTATTTATTGGAATACATCTATGTTAAGTTTCGCTAAAGATCCAGCTGAAATTGGAGTTTCTTACACACCTTGGTTAAGACAATTAACAAGCGATATGAGTATTTCTTATCTATCTGGATACAAAAGATTAAGCGAAAAACATGCAATTGGTGGTTCATTAAGATATTTTAGTTTGGGTGCTATTACATTTACAGATGCCTCTGGAAACGTAACTCGACAAGATAAACCAAGCGAATGGGAATTTACAGGTGGATATGCATTTAAATTAAGTCCGAAATTAAGCGTTGGTTTAAATGGGAAATTCGCATATTCAAATCTTACAGGTGGACTAGTTGTTGGTGGGGTAAGTACAAAACCTGCAATTGCTGGAGCTACTGATATATCTTTTACGTATTACAACGATGATGCTAAAATTGGAAACACAAATGGTGTCTATACTTTTGCAACAACATTCAATAATATTGGAAATAAAGTAAATTATTCATCAAGTTCTACACAACGAGATTTCATTCCAATGAACTGGAAAATTGCTAATTCATTCAAAGCAGAATTAGATAAATATAATAATGTTGCACTAGCAATTGAATTTCAAAAATTATTAGTTCCTACACCTCCATTGTATGATAATACTGGAGTTATGGCTGCTGGAAAAGATAATAATGTAGGAATTATTTCAGGTATCATGCAATCATTCAATGATGCTCCTGGTGCTTTAGCAAAAGATGATAGCGGTAATTATATTAAAAATTCGGATGGAACTTATCAAGTTGTAAAAAACTCAAGATTAAAAGAAGAACTTTCTGAAATCAACATTTGTACAGGTTTAGAATACTGGTATAATAATCTATTTGCTATTAGAAGTGGTTTCTTTTATGAAAGTAAAAACAAAGGAAATCGTAAATATGCAAATATTGGAGTAGGTTTAAAGTATAATAAATTTGGAATTGACATTTCATATTTATTGGCTATTAATGGAAAAAGTAGTCCCTTAGCAAATACCTTACGTTTTTCTCTTCGATTTACTCTTGGAAAAGATAAACAAGTCGCAGACGATACAAAATAATCTTATGAATATTCGAATTGGATTTGGGGTTGATGTTCATCAATTAAAAGAAGGATATCAGTTATTTATTGGCGGGAAACACATTCCTTCTGAAATTGGTGCAGTAGGTCATTCTGATGCAGATGTATTGATTCACGCAATTTGTGATGCACTTCTTGGTGCTGCAAATCTAAGAGATATTGGATATCATTTTTCAGATAAAGACCCAAAATACAAAGGAATTGATAGTAAAATTTTACTTCGAGAAGTCGTTACTTTAATTCAAGATAAAGGTTACTCTGTTGTTAACATTGATTGCACTGTCATCTTAGAAACTCCAAAATTAAATCCTCACATTCCTGACATGCAGGCTATTTTGGCTGAAATACTTAAAGTTGAATTAGATGCTGTTTCATTGAAAGCTACAACACATGAAAAAGTAGATTCTTTTGGAGAAGGAAAAGCGATAAAAGCTTATGCTGTTTGTTTGTTGAACAAGTAGAAAGTTGATAATTAATAGTTTATGGAAATACAACTTTTAACTTTCCACTTTTAACTTTTAACTCAGTTAAAGTGTTTTCTCCATTAAATAATGTTGTAAGACATCAAAAAGTTTGTAAGATTCTCCAATTAATGTATAATCTAATTTTTTATAGAATTCTACTGCGTAATCTCTAGCATGAAGTATTAATTTCTTATATCCAATTCTTCTTCCCTCCTCTTCTACTGCTAGCATAATAGATTTACCATATCCTTTTCCTTGAAGTTCAGTTGAAACAGCTACAAAACGAACTTGACACGTATTTTCATCGACTTCATCTAATCGAGCTATAGCTCTTAAAATAGCATCATCGTAAAGTGCAAAATGGATGCCTGTCTCATCTCCTTCATTTCGTTCACTTCCAACTGGTTTTCCAAGAGGTTTTCTAAGAACTTCATAACGCAATTCATAATAAACTTCCCATTCCTTCTCTGTTTGAGGCGACCTTATTTCCATTTGAATGCAATTGTAGATAATCTTTTTGTTTCTATTCCGTCGATCTTTTCTGTTAAAACTGAATCATTTACACGTTCTGATTGAAAAACTTCATCCATCGCTTTAATTTTTCCTACTGGAACGTTTTCAGAAAGCATCTTAGAAAGTATTTCTTCTGTCGATAATAATTCAATTTTAGCTTGGATCAATTGCTCTAATTCAATTCTATTTGATACCCGATTTTGATTGGTATTGAATTTAGGATCAGAAGTAATTTCTTGCAATCCAAGAAAAGTTGTCAATTTAAAAAAATGGGCTTCGCTTCCGATTGCAAAAGTAATTAAATTACCATCTTTTGTTTTAAATATCTCCCCATAAGGAGCAATATTTGGATGTAAACTTCCTATTCTTTTCGGAATATGATTATTCATTAAAAAGTTAGATGCTTGATTCACCAAACTCGAAACCGCAGCATCGTATAACGAAACTGTTATTGTATTAGCAGTTCCACCCTGTTGTCTATTCAACAATCCAAGTAACAATCCTTCTTTCAAATGATGGGCTGCCAAAACATCAATTAATGCAACTGGCATTTTTACAGGACCACTTTCAGGTGTTCCATTCATCGACATATAACCTGTTTCTGCTTGAAGAATTAAATCATAAGCTACACGATCACTTTCTTCTCCAAATCCATTTATTTTACCAATAATTAAATTTGGATTTACATCTCTTAAAATAGCATCTGAAAGTTTTAATTTTTCTTCATCACCGAATTTAAAGTTACTGATCAAAATGTCAGCATCTCTTATTAAATCAATAAATGCATCATAATCTTCAGCATTTTTAAAATCAAAGGAAAGATACTTTTTATGATAATTTATACTTGAGAAATAAGCTGAAACCGTTGAAGTTTTGTCTTCGTTAGGTAATTTCCATGAACGAGTGACGTCAGGTGTTTTTTTATTTTCAACTTTAATAACTTCTGCTCCTAATTCTGCAAAAAAAGTAGCCACTGATGGTCCAGCTAAAACGGTTGAAACATCAATGACTTTTAAGTTTGAAAATAAATTCATTTAAGAATAAGAATGAAATTTATTTGATTGATTCTAAAACATAAGTTAAAACCAAATTTTCATCTTCAGCAGATATTTTTGCCAATTTTGCCATCTCTGGAACTTCATGTCTCCATTTTGCCTCTGAGAATTTTTCAGGTTTAAATAATTTATGACATGCTCCACATTTTTCAGTGTAAATTGTTTGTCCTTGCAATGCGCTTGCTGATAATGTTTTTGTTACAGGTTCAACAACTGCTCCTGTTTGAGTTGTTTTAGGTGAACAAGCAATCAATAAAGAAAAGCAAGCACCGAAAAAGATTATTTTATTCATGCGAATATTATTTATTTTTTTTATTGTCATATGGACCGCAAAGCAGCCACGTAGTGAATCGCCATTTTAAAATTCATCTTTGTTTGTGATGTTTTCCATATGGCTTATTCATTATTCTAAAATTTCAATTAACACTTTAGCACTTCCGTCTCGAACAAAGTTTAAATGCTCTGCAGCTTTTCTTGTAACATCCAATGTATGTCCCGAAGAACGGCCTAAACGATCATTTACTTTCAAGACAATTGTCGAATCATTTGACAAATTTGTGACTTTAACAAATGTACCTAATTTAATTGTTTTATGAGCTGCCGTTAAAAATTCTTGATTAAAAATTTCACCTGAACTTGTTCTTCTTCCATTAAATTTATTTGCATAATAACTGGCTCTTCCGGTTTCTGAATAAATTGCATCGAATGAAAAACCAAAGATTGTTGCAAAAAGAACAGTTAAAAATAAATACTTCATATTTTTTATGTTGGGTGACAAATTTAGTGATTTTTCATTTAGGAATAAAATTTTTAAGATTGATTAACAATTAGATAGCTTTAATATACGTAATTTCATCTAGAAAATCATGAAAATTTTATAGCTTTATAAGATATTTTTAGCACAAAAACATGAACGTAATTTCATTTATTCAAAACACGAATTCAATTTCTGAAAAGTCAATTTCTCAAACTTTACAATTACTAAAAGAAGGCGCTACTGTTCCTTTTATTGCGCGATATCGTAAAGAAATGACTCAAGGATTGGATGAAGTTCAAATTGCCGACATTCGTGATTACGCAAAAAAATATGATGAAATTATTCAACGTCAACAAACGATTATTTCTTCTATCGAAGAACAAAACAAACTAACTCCAGAACTGAAAGAGAAAATTCTTTCCACTTTTGACAGTACTATTTTAGAAGATATCTATTTACCTTTTAAACAAAAACGTCAAACAAAAGGAGATAAAGCTAAAAAATCAGGATTGGAACCGTTAGCGAAAATGATCATGTCCCAACGCGGTGGTGATACCTTTTCAATGGCTTCAAAATTTGTGAAAGGAGAAATCAATGATGAAGACGAAGCTTTGAGTGGTGCGAAAGATATCATTGCGGAATGGATTAATGAAAATGCTTCTGCGAGAGCAAGAATTCGTCAATTGTTTCAACGAAAAGCAATATTACAATCCAAACTTTCTAAAGGGAAAGAAGTTGAAGGAGAAAAATATAAGGATTACTTTGATTTTTCAGAACCTTTATACAAATGTGCTTCACATCGTTTTTTAGCATTATATCTGAATTTAAATAGGAAATACTTTTTTCATAATGATCTTCATTTGAATATGAATGATCCGTAAATTGAGATTGT
>JAJTEO010000047.1 GCA_021300395.1 Fluviicola sp.
AACGTATGGAGGTAAAATTGTTCAAGAAGGAACATACACTTGGAAAATCAATTTCAAAGTCAAATCAGATGATGAGAAAAAAATGCAAACAGGTCATGTTGTTTTGATTAGGTAAAATCAAAAATATTTTATACAAAAAAGAGTCATAAGGAATTATGACTCTTTTTTTATTCATGCCCCTCTTCTATTTCTTGATTTGATGTCGAAAAATACTTAATACTAATTTCATTTTCTTCTGTTCCATAAACGTACTCTATTCTAGCACAAATCTTTCCTTCTAATTTTGTATTCACTAAATTGCCTAATAAATTTCTAGCCTCAACACTTTTAATCTGTTGATTTGGATAATAATCTATCGCAATTGTTGCGACACTATCTATATTTTCAGTGAATTTACTTTTGCAATTTTTGTATTGTTCTTTGATTAAATTACCATTTGAATCATATTCAAAAACATAAATTGCTATATTTTTATTATCTAATTTTAATTTTTTCTTTTTTGAGTAAAAGCTTTTTTCTTTTAATAAATAACCATCATAAACAAAACGATAAATCGCAAAACCAAAACGATCCTCCATTAATTTGTTTTTTGAATTATAATAAGCTGTTTCTATTAAATTCCCTGATAAATCATATTTATTCAACTCTTTGTAATAACAAGTAATATTTGTGATCGGATTTTCAAATTCATCTAATTGAATTCTTTCTGAAATCAAATTTGAAGAATTGTATTTAAATTTAATAACAGCAACACTGTCTAAATTTCTGCAAAGTTGAGAGTTTTGATTATAAAATTTTATCTCTCGATCCAAGCTAAGTGTATCATCAATCGTTAATGTCTTTTTTGCATAACCTTTAGTCGGAATATATTTTAATTGATTTTTTGAATCATAATATCTTTCTTCAAGTAATATATCATTCAGGCTATAATTATACTCAACTTTATGAAATCCTTCAGGTAATTCCATTGGTTTAGTTAAGCTATCATACCAACATTCTTTTACAATTAATGAATTATCATTTAACATTATTCGGTATTTAATAGCTTCACCATCTAGTTCTGTCTCTTCATCAATACCAATAAAATTTAAATCTTTATCCAATGCCTTTATTAACTTTTTACCAAAACCTTCATCGTCATATACATATTCAAATTCATAACGATGCACTCCAGAAAAGTCTTCAACGGGCTCATTATTTTCATTTAAATAAAATTCAGCATTGGTAAAATCATAAGAATCAAACTCATAAACAATTTTATGCACACCATGTGAATTATTCGTTGGCAATTGATTCACACCAAAATAGCTCTCTTCAGAAATTCTACCAATTTCATGGTATTGAAATCTTTGTCCAGAAAAACCATTTTTATCTATAACCGGTTTTTTATTTAAACCAAAATTAAATAGCGAAATCAAATTGTTTAAAGTATCATAAGAATATTCAATCGTAACAATTGAATCATCAACTAAAAAAGACTCGTTTTTATGATTAAAAAAATTAATTGCCAAAACATTACCTCTATTATCATTTAAATAAGTAATAATTGATGGTTTATTTAAACTAGTAGTTTCATTATTCAAAAAGGATACAATTTCATTTAATGCATTGTAATTTGTAATTTGGTTCACATATCCATTAGAATCATATAAAAATGTCTTATAGCAAATAAGAGGTTCTATTTCATAAAGTTCATTTGATCTATTGTATTTTTTCTCAAAAACTAAATTCCCATTTTCAGTATATAAATGTTCAACTTTAACAATTTCTTTAATTTCAACTTCATCAAGAAATTCATACGTTTCTTCGATAATTTGATTTTTTGAATTGAGTTTTACAGAAACTGTTTTATCTTTCCCCTCTCCAAAATAAAATGGATGATTCCCTGAAACATTCATAGAAATCAACTCAGCTTGTTCATTGTAACTATAAATCACCTGACCATGTTCCTCAAAAAATTCATCATCATATTCTGAAACCTCAAACGTTATTATCGATGAAACACGTTTTTGATCGTTGAATTTAACTTGCCAATAAAATGAATTTGGTTCATATAAATTTTCTAAATCGTCACCTTCTATATACGATTGAATTTGAACTTCTGAATCTTTATAAATGTATGACAAACGAATTCCATTTAAAATTGGACTATAAACACCAACCGCATCATCCATTTTACAACTCTTCACATCATACAAACGATTGATTGTATCATATTCAAATACATAGTAATTCATCGTCATTGCTTCTTCTTCTGAAATTGGATACATTCCTTCACATTTTCCAAAAGCATCCATAAAGGCACTTCTGTAATATTTTTTTGATTGTGCTTGAAGGTTTAATACCAAAAAGAAAAAAGATAAACTAACTAATAATTTCATAAAAAAATCCGTTTTAAATTTTCAGTTAAAGTAAATTCGAAAATAATCATTATAACTACTGAAAATCAGGCACTATTAAATGTTAATCCAAGACTAAATGTTAATATCTCTATTTAATCATTACTTTCACTTAAAAACAAACGCTGTTAATTAAATATTAGAATAGATTCAAAGAGAAAATAATATATTTGAAAAATGAAGACAAAACATATTTTTTATTCAATAATATTCATTTCAATCCTTTTTGGATGCTCAAATAACACTAAAAAAAAGAAGCCTGTTAATTCTAACTCTATTGTTAAATATGCTGAAAATTTTAGTATTTCTATATCTGAAAATTATATTGATTTTCAGATATTAAATCCAGAAACAAATGAAGTAGAAAAAAAATATGCATTAGTAAAAAATGATACTATAAAAGTTCCTGAAGGCTATACCCCTATTTTAGTTCCCATAAAATCTGTTATTGCATTATCAAGTACTCACATAGGAATGCTTTCAAAACTAGATGTATGTAAACTTGTTAAAGGAATTTCAAATCATACATATATCCATGAGCCAAGTATTCTTGATAGATACAAAAAGGGTGAAATTATTGAAATGGGAGAAGAAAACTCAATTCCAGTTGAATCAATTATTCGATCAAAATCAGACTTATTGATTTATAGCGGATTTGGAAAAGCATTTCCTCATCAAGAACAATTAGAAAAACTCGGAACAATTTGTTTAGCAAATTATGATTGGAAAGAAAATCACCCTTTAGGGAAAGCTGAATGGATTAAAGTTTTTGGGTATCTAACAGGGAAAGAAAATAGTGCCTCTATTTACTTTAAGATTATTGAAAAGGATTATTTAAGACTTAAAAAAATCGCCTCAAAGCTAAAATCTACACCTAACCTTTTTAGTGGTAATTTAGTCGGTGACATATGGT
Source organism: Fluviicola sp. (assembly GCA_021300395.1). Lineage (GTDB taxonomy): Bacteria > Bacteroidota > Bacteroidia > Flavobacteriales_D > Crocinitomicaceae > CAIUKX01. The sequence goes on from JAJTEO010000047.1 coordinate 3,313, forward strand.
ATTCTCCTGCTGGTGAAAGCTACAATGCTATTCTATTTAAAGATGCTAAAGGTGATTACAAATATGCGAATACAAAAGGAACTGGAAGTACTGAGAATAGCTTTGAACAAATATTCAGTGACAATGTAAATACTAAATATTGGTTCAATCCTGGTGTTGAATCAAAAAAAGACTTATTAAAAAGTCAGCCAAAATTCAAATTATTTCAAGCATATAAACAAAATAATATTTTCAGTTACACCTTTTCTGGAAATGAATTTTGGGAAAGAAGTGCCATTGAACCCAATCATGTTTTATCAGATTTGATTCGAATTTTACATCCTGAACTTAAATTAAAAAATAAGCTTTATTTTTACAGAACATTAAGCAAATAATGACTGTAGCACGCAAAAATAAATTCATACTTCTTTCTTTGGTCCTTTTGTTTCCAATCGTGTGTGGATTACACTTATTTGCAGGTGAAATTTCGGTTTCATTTTCAGACTTTTGGAATTCTTTATTGAATTTTAATACCGACAATACTTCTCAAACAATTATTAGAGAATTCAGAATCCCACGACTTACGATGGGTATTTTAGCTGGTGGTGGACTTTCGATTGCTGGATTATTCATGCAAACAATGTTTAATAACCCACTAGCTGGACCTTATATTTTAGGAATAAATTCTGGTTCGAGTCTTTTTGTAGCCTTTAGCGTAATGACAGGAATACCATTTTTGACATCAAATATAGGAACGATCTCAAGTGCTTTAATAGGTGCTTTTATTTTTGGTTTAATTATCTTATCTTTTTCTTATTTGGTAAAATCACACATATCGCTTTTACTGATTGGAATTATGCTCGGAAGTTTTACCAGTGCGATTGTCTCGATTTTACAAACGATGAGCGAACCTAATCAACTGAAGCTTTTTACGATGTGGACAATGGGATCGTTGCAACAAGTAGAATTTACAGAATTACCGCTGATTATTTTATTCTTTATAGTTGGCATTTCATTATCACTTTTCATGATCAAACCATTAAATGCACTTGTTATTGGAGAAAGTCAAGCATTAACATTAGGAATTCATGTAAAATATGTTCGTCTAGCGCTAATCTCGATAACAGCCATATTAACTGGGATTATCACTGCTTATTGTGGACCAATTGCATTTGTAGGACTTGCTGTTCCAAACATTGTGAAAATGATTTTTAAAACGCAATCGCATTTGACATTATTAATTGGATGTTTCTTAATTGGTAGTTTTTTCATGTTAATATGTGATATATTAATACAACTTTTGGAAAGCACTATTCACATTCCTATTAATGCATTAACTTCAATTATTGGTGCTCCTTTTGTAATCATAATAGTTTTAAAACGATTAGCATGATTGACTTAAATGAAATTGAAATCGGTTATAAGAAACGATTGTTTTCTATTGAGAGTATCCAACTTTTAAAAGGAAAAGTTTATTCACTTATTGGAGCAAATGGTGCTGGTAAAACAACATTTTTAAGATCATTACAAGGGAATATTGCACCCATAAAAGGTCAAATATTAATCAATAATACTGAAGTAAAGTTTTTTGATCGAGTAAAACTTTCTCAAACGATTGCTTTTGTTAATTCTAAATTTGATGGTGTAGATTACTTAAGAGTTTCTGATTATGTAGGTCTTGGTCGAACACCTTATACAAATGCCTTAGGTAGATTATCTGAAATAGATCTAAAGATTGTTGAAAATTCATTAACTGAACTAAACATCAAACATCTTTCAAATTATTTTACAACCAAACTAAGTGATGGTGAGCGACAATTAGCAGCAATTGCAAGAGCCATTTCTCAAGAAACCGATATTATTATTCTAGATGAACCAACCGCATTTTTAGATTATGCGAATAGAAAATTAGTTATGAAAGAAATGAGAAAGATTGCAACTGATCTTCAAAAATGTATTATCATTTCTTCTCATGATCTCGATTTATGTATCGAAAGTGAAACCGAAATACTTGTAATAAATAAGAAAACTAAGACATTAGACCATTTTATTGCAAATTCATTGTCTAAAGAAAAGTTAATTGAAATTGGTTTTTAATTATTTTTTTTAAAAACACAACCACACATCCCTTTACTAAATCCATTTTGTTAAAATATTAAGAAAATAGTAATATTGATTTAATAAATAAACAAAAATCTTATCATACATTTACAATTAAAATTAGTAAGATACTAATTTTCAAGGTAGCGAACATCCTACAGAAGAATTTCCTTTTCTTCGAAACCGTTGCTTTAAAATAAAACTAAAAATTATAATTAACTATGAAAATGGCATTTTCAAAAAACAAATTGATATTATTCAATTTATTTATCATGGTGTTTTTTTTATTAACCTTTGTAAATGCGCAAAATCCAACAACAGAATTTGAAATCAGTAGTATTCTAGTTGATGGATGTGATGGAGGAAATGAAGGAAAAAACGAAATGGTGATTTTTCAAAATGGTCCAAATCCTTTAGATATTAATAATATACGAGTTGATGGCGCAGGTGCAACAGGTATTGTGCAAATTGGTAAATGGCCCAACAACGGAAATAGTTTTTTAGGATTCTGTACAACTTTAGGAGCAACATCAAATATTGCCACTCTAAATTCAGCAATTACGCAATGTGGAAAATTAATTGAACCTGTTGGTGGAATAATTCCTAAATATGGTAAAATATTAATTATTACTAGTACAGATTTTACTGCTTCACCTACTTATTTTTCAAATTTAACAGATACTTTATATGTTGTGTTTCAGTGTGCAGGAAATACTGCCGGTCATTTTGTAAATTATAACTCGACTTCATCTTCTAGAACCCTAATTTTAACAAATACTATTTCAGGTTATAGAGATACCATTTCATATGATCCTTCATTATTATTAAACTCTTCTGGAAATCCTGGTTCTGGAGACGGAGGTGCAGTAAGATATGACTGGAATGGAAACGCAACATATTTTAACAATGGCTGCCAAGCACCTTTTATTCCTTTGTCAATAAATACAGATCCAATAGGAGTTATTGACTGTTCTTCTAATTCATATAATTTAACAGGTAATATTTTATCTGGAAGTTATAAAAAAATATTTTGGGATGGTGGAATTGGAACATTCTCTAATTCACTTGCGCTTTCTACAACTTATACTCCTGGTGCTGGTGAACTCGGATTAATTACCTTAAGATTTAATGCAATTGACATCTGTAACGATACAATTCGATCATTGGTAAATTTGACTATTTATCCTCAACCAATATCAAATGCTGGAAATGATACTACTTTATGTTCTTCAATTCCAGGATCGATTGGTTCAACTCCTATTATTGGTTCTACCTATTCTTGGAATCCAGCAATCGGTTTAAGTTCTTCGACTGCTGCACAACCATCAATCACACTTTTAAATACTTCAAATTTGCCAATTACGACCTCTTACATTCTAACCACAACGATTAGTGGAACAGGTTGTACAATGAACGACACAGTTGAAATTATTATCAACCCTTTAGATAATGCTAATTTTTCTCTTAGCTCAAATTGTAATGGTGCAATCGCAAATCTTTCAGGTTTAGTCGGTGGTACTTTCACATTTAGCACTATCCCCTCTGATGGAGCAACATTAAATTCATTAAATGGAACAATTACAAGTGGAGTAAACGGTACAACATATTCCGTTACTTATACAACAAGTGGAATCTGTCCAAACACTCAAACTCAAACAGTAATTCTTCCAATCAGAGATGATGCTAGTTTTATTACTTCTCCAAATTGTTTTGGAGGCACATCAAATATAATTGGAACTTCAAATGGGATTTTTAGCTTCACTAGTGTTCCTTCTGATAATGCAACAATTAATTCTACTACAGGTGAATTATCAAATGGAACCCCAGAACAAACCTATTACATTACTTATACAACAAATGGTACTTGTATAGATTCGAATAATGATTCTATCAAAGTTTTAAAAAAACCTGACGCTCCAATTTTTCAATCATACGCTGAGATTTGTTTATCTGAAAATTTACCTTATATCCTTCCCTATACAACTCTTACCGATACAACAAATTGGTATTCTGACATCAATTTGACAAACTTAATTTCTTCTAATGATTCTATTCAATTATTCAATCAGATAGGTGCAACAAACTATTATGCGACGTCAATTTTAAATGGCTGTGAGAGTTTACCAACCTTAATTTCAGTAACAATAAATGATTGTACCATTGATATACCAACGGCATTTACTCCTGATGGAGATTTAGTTAATGACAAATGGGAATTAATTAATATTGATTATTTATACCCTAATAATACAGTTAAAGTTTTTAATCGTTGGGGTTATGTACTATTTGAATCTCCAATTGGCAAATACGAATCAAATTCTTGGGATGGTAATTTCAATGGTGAAACAATGCCTGTTGGTTCATATTATTTCATCATTGAATTCAATAAAGAAGATAAAAAAGCTGAATCAGGAACTATTTCAATAATAAGGTAAATATATCGTTCATTTTGTTCTGTTTATATTAAGAAAAATAGAAGTTATTTTTATTAATTTTACTGAATGAATTCATTTGACGAACAAACGATTAATGACCTTGAATTTTCGACTATTCGTGAATGGTTGGTTAATTACTCTATTGGCCCTACAGCTGAAAAAAGATTGACGGAATTAGCTCCAACAAATCGTTTTGAGGAGATAAAAAATGAATTATATCGTGTCAATGAATTCCTATCCCTTCGCTCTGATGGTGAAAATTTTCCAGCATTAGATTTTGAGGAACTTTTAACTGAAATTAAGTATTTACCTATTAAAAATGCGGTTCTTTCACAAGAAGGATTTTATAGAATTTCTAGAGCTTCCTTAATTGTAAATACTATTCTTTATTTCTTTGATAAACGAGAAAAAGATTATCCTTTATTAGCTGAAATTTTAAAAGATGCTTACTATACAACAGAAATAATCGACTCAATTGACAAAGTATTTGATCGAAAAGGGGCTATAAAAGATGATGCTTCTCCTACTCTAGCTGAAATTCGTCAAAGCATTCGTTCAGTTAAAAACAAGATTAATAAAAACTTTGAAAAAGAAATGCGTCGCTTAACCAAGGAGAATTTTTTGGGAGAAACACGTGAAGCATTTGTCAATGAACGTCGTGTTTTAACAGTAATGTCGACTCACAAACGTAAAATATCGGGACAAGTTGTTGGTTCATCTAAAACGGGTAGTTTAACTTTTATTGAACCTGCTTGTAATGTAGATCTCAACAATGAATATGAACTTTTATTAGATGACGAACGAAAAGAAATTTACCGGATTTTACAAATCTTAACGGCTGAAATTGCTCATTTACTTCCATTAATCAAAGAATATCAAACCATTTTAACAGAATTTGATTTTATCAATGCGAAAACTAAATTAGCGTTGGAATTAAATTGTAGTTTACCTGCGATTCAAGAAGATACAACTATTGAATTGATAAATGCCGTTCATCCAATTTTATGGAAAAACAATAAAGTTCAAGGGAAAAAGACTTTTTCACAGTATTTATTTATGGATAAATTTTCTCGTATGTTGGTTATTTCAGGACCAAATGCGGGTGGAAAAAGTATTACTTTAAAAACGATTGGATTACTTCAAATCATGCTTCAATCTGGATTATTAGTTCCAGTTGATCCAAATAGTAAAATGTGTTTTTTCCAACAAATCTTAACAGATATTGGAGACAACCAATCAATTGAAAATGAATTAAGCACCTACTCTTATCGTTTAAAACGCATGAAACGATTTTTGGAAGTTGCGAATAGAAGAACTCTACTTTTATTGGATGAGTTCGGGACTGGTTCTGATCCAGAATTAGGTGGTGCTTTAGCTGAGGTTTTCTTTGAAAATTTATACAATAAAAAATGTTTTGGTGTAATAACAACTCATTATGCAAACATTAAATTGAAAGCTGATCAACTTCGAAATGCTATTAATGGCTGTATGATGTTTGATACTGAAACACTTGAACCGTTATATAAATTCTCATTAGGTCAGCCAGGAAGTTCATTTACGTTCGAAGTCGCTCAAATAAATGGTATCCCAATGGAATTGATTGAAGATGCCAAAAGCAGAATGGACGATCGAAAAGTCCGAATGGATAAATTGCTAAATGAACTTCAACGCGAAAAAACATACCTAGAACGCTTGAATAAAGAACACATTGAAGCGCAAGAATTAGCTCAAAAGGCAAAAAACGAATTCCTTGAAAAGAAATCAAAATTAGAAGAGAAATTAAAATCTATCCAAGAACAAAACGAAGTCAATAATAAATTCATTTCGAGTGGAAAAAAAATGACTTCTTACATTCAACGTTTTGTGACTAGATCTAAAAAGAGAGACATCAACAAACCATTAATTGATGAGATTACCAAATACATTACCGTTGAAAAATCAAAAATCGAAGAATCTGATCGTATCGAAAAATTAAAACTAGAATCAAAACTTCCGAAAAAAGTCACCAAAAAACAAAAAGTTCAAATTGAACGTGACGAATATGAACGTGCAAAAATTGTTTTAGGTTCAACCGTCAAATTAATTGCTACAAAGCAAAGTGGAACTGTTGAAGAAATCAATGGTGAAATGATTACTGTCGTTTTTGGCTTCATGCGCATGAAGGTTGAACGAGAGAAATTGATGTGGGTGAAATAGTAAATTAGATTTTGAATTTTGGATGTTGAATTTTGAATTGCGGACTAATTTGTTTTTTTGATCGCTATTAATACTGAAGACAACAGGATTAAAACTATACCTATTATTTGTAATAAAGTTATTTCTTCGTTATACAGATAAATTCCTAAAACAATTGGAATTACGTTTTCAATCATTTGCAAAATACCTATCGATTGTTTTTGAACATATTTAGATCCGTTATAGACCAAAAAATACGCAAATCCTGTACAAACAATTCCTAAAAAAGCGATTGATATCCATCCATCTGCGTTTAATTTACTTGGATATAAGAACACAAAAGGCAATAAAATTGGTAATTGTAGAATGTTCTGATAAAATACCAATCGAATTGAACTGAAATGAGTTAAATATTTTAAATGATAAGTAAAATTTAACCCTAAAAAGAACGCTGATAACAATGCATAAATAGCCCCTTCGATTGTTGAACCAGTTAAACCGTCTGATTGAAAAGTAACGAAAATACCACCTAAAATTGCTACTGCACATGAAATAATTGTAATTCCGATAATTTTCTCGTTAAATAACAGGATTGAAAAAAGAACTACAAAAATAGGATGCATCCCCATTAAAGTCCCTGCTATTGCAACAGATCCGTTTTTGATTGATAGAAAATAAAATACAATGGCTAGAGTTAGAAAAACGGTCCAATTAAACAAATGAAAGAAGGAGTTTTTCTTTGAATTAGATGCTAATTGTTTTTTTTTCTTTGTTAGAAGTATAAAAATAAATGCAAACAAAGCAGCAAAACAAGCTCTACCAAAAACTATTGAATAAATATTTAATCCGGGTGCAAAACGGACAAAAAAAGGAATTAATCCGAATAAAATCGAGCCTAAAATTATCTGTAAAGAACCATTTTTTTTCATTCTTTAAAATTAGTATAAACTATAAATTAACTCTCAGATTTTTATATAAATTAAGATCCTATATAATAAAAACAAGCATATTTGACTCAAATAAATACACTTTCAAATAGTATATTTTTTTGCATATATACTTTATTATTAATACTTTTAGCTTAAAATTTGATAACATTTCATAATTATGGACTATTTATTTACACTTGTTCAATCGTTAAGCGCTACTGAAAAAAGGTATTTCACAAGATTGTCCACTTTACAGACTCAAAGTTCAGTTAACCAATACGCACAACTTTTCAATAAGTTATGTAAGGTCAAAAAATACAATGAGAAAGAAATAAAGAAAGATTTTAATGCAGCACATTTCCCACAATTAAAACAAACACTTTACAAAAAAATATTACAATCCTTGAGAATGTTTCATGCTTCGGAACATTTCGAAAACGAACCAAATATTCATCTAACTAATTCTAAAATATTGCTTTCAAAAGGATTGTTAGAAGAAGCAAAAAAAGAATTTAACAGAGCAGAAAAAAGAGCTCAAATAGGTAGCTTACCATTTGAAACAGCAATGTTATTTCGAGAAAAGAATTTCCAAAATACACGAACAATTTCAATAAATGATATTCAAGAACGATTAAAAAGTCATGATGAATTTTGGGTCGATCATGTTAAAGCGTTGGAAAATGAATTAAAATATGAAAAGTTATTTTTAGAAGTTGAATTGTTAAACAAACAATTCGAAGCAACAAGAAATAGTCTAGAAAAACGAAATATTTCTGATTTCTTGCAAAACTTTTTATTAATCAATGAAAAATCTGCAGAAACAGCATATTCTAAAATACTCTTTAATTTCATCAAAGGATTGGCTTATTTTTTAAATAGTGATTATAATTATAGTGAAAAATACATGAATACGAGTATTGAATTATTTGAATCAAATCCTTCATACATTTCACAAAAAGAAGAGATTTACATTCGCTCAATTGCAAATTTATGTTTAGTTCAATTATATCAAAAAAGCAATCAATTCAACGATTCTCTTCTAAAATTAAAGAATTACAAACCCGAATACCCTCATATTTTAGACTATAAAAACTATTTAATATTTGTTTTAGAAATTATATATTATAACTCAAATAATGAATTTGAAAAAAGTATAGTTTTAATTAATGAAACTGAGTCATTTACTGAAAGAATCGAAAATCACACATCAGAAAATCAAGAAATTACTCAAGAAAAGATTTATAGTGTTTTTCAAAAAACGACTGCTTATTTAGGAAATAATGATCTAATTAACGCCAAAAAAACATTA